>JAFGPC010000055.1 GCA_016926155.1 Sedimentisphaerales bacterium | reverse complement strand
TCTCAATCATTGCGATATATGGGAGGACTCTGTAAAAATCGATTCCAAATGGTGCTATACAGAAATTTTTCTGAATAATTAAGAGTTACCTTCAGAAGAAAAGGAGTGATCAGACTCTCTCCCATACGGGATCAAGCATGGTCGCGCACCTGATTTTGATGGAAAGAGGACGAGATTACTGATCGGTTGACGATAAGCGACATGACGTTGTGCGGAATGGAGGCAAGGACATGGAAATACCTGTGAGTCTTATGCTCTGGTTCTTTGCAATTGCATTGAGTATTCACATTGTGGAGGAATCGACGGTAGGCGGTGGTTTTGTGAATATGGTCAAATCCCAATTCTGGCCTGCCTACGACCATAAAAGATTCTTTTGGTTCAATACAGCATGCTATCTTTTCCTTGCAATAAGTACAGTAGCCTATGAACTGTGCGCAGGAGCGTGGATAGTACTTCCCCTCAGCTTTGCGTGGATGTTGGTTACGAATGGATTTTGGCATGTGATCGGAACAGTCTTCTCAAGAACATACTCCCCTGGACTCATAACTAGCCCCATCTACTGGATCTTGATGTATTTCTTGATTCGATACAATCTGCTGAGAGGCCAAATAGAGGCAAGTCACTTTGTGATTTCAACGGTTGTCGGGTCTTTGGCGACAGTGCTTATGATTGGTAGTCTGTTTTTGATGGGCCTTAAGAAGAGAAGATGAACTGCCAAATTGCGATATGCCAGGTAATCGCGTAAGGGACGGTAGTTAGCCGTCCCTCCCCACACCACCCATCATGCGGGTCCGCAATGGGCGGTTCGCAGAAATCGTCGGGCCATAGCCGGACATTGAATACACATCCACAGCGGATACAATTCTTTCCAGCGATCAAGTGAAAGCAATATAGGGAAACAGGCCAATCATTTTGGGGGCAGAACAAATGAATGAGATCGCTATATCTGTGCTTGTCTTTGTTCTCGTATCCGTCGCAATCCAATTTGGAATTGCTGCTTTCTTAATCATCACTGGCAGAGGGAAAAGGCCACATCCCAGCACGGGTGACTTGACCTTCAGTGAGTTGTCTATCGACTATCAAGACATGCCTCAACTGAAGACCTTTGCTGCGAGAGACGGCAAGCAACTGGCGTATCGGCTCTATCCGGCTCGCTCGGACAAGGTCATCGTCCTATTGCATGGCTCGGGGTGGCATAGCCAGTATTTCCTGCCCTTAGCCAAGTTCATTAGTTCTGAAAGTTTAGCCCAGGTATATACTCCGGATTTGCGTGGGCATGGGCATGTGCCAGAAAGACGTGGCGATATTGACTACATTGACCAACTGGAAGACGATTTGGCGGACCTCATTACGTTTGTCCGAAGGGATAATCCCAGATCATTACTCATCGTGGGCGGCCACTCTTCTGGAGGTGGATTAGCCATACGGTTTGCAGGAAGTAGATATGGGAAGCAGGCCGACGCTTACATGCTGTTGTCGCCCTGGCTCAAGTACAATGCACCTACGATTCGTCCTAATCTGGGAGGGTGGGCGCACCCATCCACTCGCCGCATCATTGGCCTGGTTATGCTGAATAATATGGGCATTCGCTGGTTCAACTACCTGACTGTTATCGATTTCGACATGCCGAAAGAGGTAGTCGATGGAACCGAAACGCTGTCGTATTCCTATCGTCTCAACACAGCGTACGCCCCTCGCAATTACAAAAAGGATCTCCGTGCGATAAAGCAACCCTTATTCGTTGTGGCTGGCACATCCGATGAGATCTTCTTCACCGACCGATTCGAGCCGGTAATATCACAATTCACAAAGGTCCAAGTAACGCTGCTGCCGGGTGTTACACACATGGGCGTGGTCGTCAACCCCGCTGTCCGGCCTGCTATCAAGGCATGGTTGAAAAGTATTGTCGAACCACACCACGAGGCCTCATAACCATAAGACCGGGCCTGGGGTCCAACTTTAATATTGACATCTAAGGACAAAAAGAAAGAATGTCTTGTGTTCGAGGAGCGTAAGGAGAAGTCTAAATAATGATGTCTGAGCCGAAGGTGTTCCGATATTTTAAGGGGATTCTGTAGAAATCAATTACAGGTGGTGCTATACAGAATTCCTTCTGTATAATAAATAGCTCGAACAAAGAAAACTGATGAGAATCAGAAAAACCAATATGAGGGAATTGGACGTCCTTCACAATATTGTAAGAGACGCCACCCGGCACATGGATGAGCAAGAAATTCCTCAATGGGACGAAATATATCCGAATAGGGAGATACTGGCGAAGGACATTGAAAGAGAGGAGATTCACGTTATAGAGGTAGACGGACGAGTGGCCGGTCTTATTGTCATGAACGAAGACCAGTCGCCGGAGTATGCAGCCGTGGCCTGGGCCTATGCCGGTCGAGCGCTCGTGGTCCATCGGTTAACCATTGCTCCTGTCCATCAACGTCGTGGCCTGGCTTCGCGTCTAATGGATTTCGCCGAGGAGTTTGCGACCACGCAAGGATACGGCTGCATCCGCCTTGACGCCTTCACCCGTAATCCTGCAGCCTTTAACCTTTATGAAAGCCGTGGATATAGAAAGGCAGGAATAGTTCGTTTCAGAAAAGGAGAATTCTTTTGCTATGAAAAGGCGATAGGTGTATAGACATCGATTGAAAGCTCGAACCAGACGGTGTACCGGATCGCCAAAAAATTCAGTTCCAGGTAACCTTCGTCTTCTATAAGGCGTAATCAGATGACAATGGAAGAGAGCTTTAGAGAAAGATACAGATCAGGAGATACTCCCTGGGACATCGGCCAGCCGGATTTCAATCTTGTCGAAGTGGTGACCAAACACCCTATCACAAGCTGCAAAGCTTTGGATATCGGCTGTGGAACCGGAGACAATTCCATATGGCTTGCACAGAATGGCTTTCAGGTTATCGGTACTGATACTTCGGATATTGCTCTGAAGAAAGCAAAAGAAAAAGCTTCTGAAGCCAACGTTGAATGCAATTTCGTACTTGTTGATTTTCTCAAGAACAAAATTGAAGGCGCACCTTTTGGTTTTGTATTTGACAGAGGTTGTTTCCACGCATTCGGTTCTGAAAATGATCGAAGAAGATTTGCCCAGAATGTGGCTGCTCATTTGGAAGCCGGCCTGTGGCTGACACTTGGTGGTAACGCCGATGAGAATCGGCAAGGTCTTGGTCCGCCTCAACGGACTGCAGAAGATATCGTCGCGGCAGTGGAGCCTTATTTTGAGATTCTATCACTTACATCCGGCCATTTCGGATCTAATCGTCCAAATCCACCCAGGGCCTGGATTTGCCTGATGCGGAAACGGTATCTACCATAATTCGGAATGCGTCATGGGACGTCGATGAAAAAAATCACTTTAGGAAACCTGAGGTCGGATTAGGATATTGACATCTAATCTTAGGGCCAGAGGGAAGTAGTTGAAGAATAGCACTTTATAGATACGGAAATGTATGGAACCCTGTAGCGATAGTAAGGAAAAATCTCATTAATTGCAATATTTGGGGGGATTCTACAAAACTCGACTACAAATGGTTCTATACAGAATTTTTTTGTATGATAAATAGTTACGTGTGAATGATTAATGAAAATTGAAATCATCGAGTCTAATTGGGCTCGCCGGTCCTGGAAGTTCATGAGAGCGCTGAATCTCTAC
>JAFGPC010000054.1 GCA_016926155.1 Sedimentisphaerales bacterium | reverse complement strand
GGGCTCATCCGTGGTGTTGTACAGCTCGATCCAGTCGGGGGCGGCGGCGTGGGAGTGGGCCAGGACCTCGTTGATCACGATGCTGCCCGGGGCCGGCAGGACCCCGCTGTCGTCATCGCCCGGCGAGCCGCCGACCATGGCGCTGGGCCGCCAGCCGGTTTTGCTGTCCCAGATGTCCAGATCCGTGTTTTCGGGATCCTGTATTGTTAAAGAGAAGCCTGAGCCGTCGGTGATTGAGTACCATCCATCTTTGTAGGAAAAATCAAGAATAGTGCTGTTCGTATTGTCTTCCAGATTTAAACGTTCCCCATTATTGGCCAGATTACCTGTATAAGTACCCGGTGCGAAAAGTACATCTGTGGTTTCGTAGCGGAAGGTAAACGCATCTCTGTTCTTAACCAACAGTATATATTCGCCTGCCCCAAGACTCAAGTTGGCCCCAGACGAAAATTCATAGACGATGCCTTCGGTGAATTTTATACCATCCAGCAGGAGGGCCTGAGAACCAATATTCAGCAATTCAATATATTCGTATTCTTCTTCATTGTAAGGTCCTCCACTGGCAGGATGATACATGATTTCAGATATTCTGAGATACTTCTGTTGCGAGGATGGATTGCCATTGTAAGTCATTGTCGAAACAGTCGCATAGTTGGAGTCCGCCAAAATAATGGTTTCTCCCCAATTGGAAAGATGTCCCTTGTAATTACCCACTACAAAATGTCCCTGTCCTCCTTTTGGACTTGTACTGCGTTGTCTAAAGGCTCTGACATTAGGTGAAATAAATATGCGGCTGTTGGCAGGAATTACAGTCCCAGGCTGGAAAGTAAATTCCACGCCACCGGTTAAATGCCAGTGAGAAATATCGACTGCCATATCGGCATTGTTGGTAATTTGAATGTATTCCTCGTCCTGATTCCCTAAACTGGGATTGTATTCAATCGCAGTAATTGACATCTGGTTGTTGATTTCACCGCCGACATTCGTGATAATACCGCCCTGCAACTCAGGCAATATGAGAAAATCACTGCTTGAAGCGCCATAGTTCAGACCTTGAATCGCCAATACGTTTGTTCCATGATGGAGCCATGAAGCTGGAAGCAAAATATCTTCGTAGATGACGCACTCACTGTCCGACCGGCCACCCGAAGCCGAAGAATCCCATTGCGGTTCACCCGTGAATTGTCTTGGAGGAATGAGGTTTCCGTTAAGGTATGCGATGAAGCCGTCATCATACTTCATTCGGAGGATCAAAACATCATAAACTGTCGGATCTTCAATTTCAAACGGAATCCGGATGTAGATGGAAGTCCTTCCGACCATCATTTCATTTATATCTGTCATGATAAGAGAAGTGTAATTTACATTATCTCCTGGATTTCTTTCATAACCGATCCCGGTGTGTCCACTGGGCCAGATTTGATCAAAATCGGATTCAATCCATTGCGTTCCCAACGAATCATCGATAGGAGCATAATAATAGGCCAGTGTTTCACCCGGATTACCCGAGATGATCGTTGAGGTCATGACGATTTCTGTTTGGGGCCCCTGTGGTTGTGGGATAAGGGCTTCTTCCCCGGTTGGTCCATACTTGTTATAGAGTTCGTTTCTTCGACTTGGAAAGAAATTTTTTACGTCGGAGATGGACACGCTTATATGTGGATATGTGGATTCGGCCATTGTTTCGCATATGAATTCATATTTCAGTAAGTCCGCGGGTGTGTCAGGGGATTGCAGTAACTCATCCATCATCGTCCGGAGCCGCCGCAAGTACATTTGACGTGTCTGGGGAAGCTTAATGAGAACATCAAAAAGCACATTCCACTGTTTGGTGCTCGTTTTGAGATGTTCCTCATCGCCGAAAAACGGATGGTCTCGATAGGGACCGCCGTCTCCGTAAATTCCAAAGGTGAAATCATTGTCCCACGGATAGATTTCCCACTCGCCTGTTCCATTTGTGTCACGATAGAAATAAAAATTCTTTCTGGTATCGTCACAGTCGTTGGAGATTGCTCTTGCGGCCAGGTAATTCATCATTTCGGGCAGATTGAAGTTGTCGAAAACGAATTGTTGACGTTCCAATTCAGTGGGGGCCATAAGCCCGTCGACCACGGCTTGAAGATCGGAAAAATCTTCCCAAAGACGAATTTTCTTTTCAATGCCATTGTTCGTATCAGAAAAGCAGGGTGTGTGTGGAAGGTAGGGGTAATGGATTGGATCGGCCTGGGCTTCAGTTTCTCCACTTCGCTGAACAAATTTGTACAATGCTCCTTCCGGATCCCGGTCGAAACGGCGGAGAAAATCTTCATCCACCTGTTCGATTAATACACCTACCCGATCAAACTCACCATTGAGCTGCATCAACACAAGGAAAGACTCACAAGAAGGCGTGCCGCACCATAGATGGGTATCAAAGGCAAGTGACTGCC
This sequence comes from Sedimentisphaerales bacterium, assembly GCA_016926155.1. Classification (GTDB taxonomy): domain Bacteria; phylum Planctomycetota; class Phycisphaerae; order Sedimentisphaerales; family Anaerohalosphaeraceae; genus JAFGGE01. The sequence goes on along the minus strand of JAFGPC010000054.1, from coordinate 35,008 downwards.
TGATATAGGCGGGATCGGCCCCTTTGGCATTCATGTTGACTTCACCTACACTGTCAAGTTTCTCGTTTATATAGAAATTATCCCCCTTGTTAAAGTCAAATTTTTGGGAATATGCATTGGTGGCCTGCCCTCTTTGTCTCACAAAAATATTGTCGTAAAACCTGCCCTGATAGTAAACACACGCCCTTGTTCCGGTACGACTGTGCGAGGCACTCTCGTTTGTAGTGAACCATTCCATCACAGGCAACTGGCTTTGTACTGAGGGATTGGCAACAACCGTTCCCAAATAAAAGGGGGATTGATTTTCGCCGGTATCATCTAATGCCAATGGTAAACGATTTTTGTGGCCAAGAGTATCTGTGGTCTCAATGTAATAGCGCAACATCTGTCCGGCCTCGACGACACCAGCAGGGATTATATATCCATATACTCCATCATCCGCTTCTCCATCACCATGAAGCCCATCATCAAGCATTAAAATGCTCTGGTCATTTTCAAACATTACTTTCCAGCTCAATTTCACGGAAGAAATTGGAGCATCCACTTCACTTATCGTTACAGCAATGGTAATATCCTCATGAGGAAGCGGCCGATCCGGGGAAAGGGAAATATTCATAATGGCCGGCCCTGTATTCGGATATGGTTCACTGTTCGCCTCTTCCGGAGTGGGCGATGAAAAATAACAACCTTCGGACTTCACTCGTCCCGGATGGACAGCCAATCCATATGATACATCTTCATACTGTTGAGGGACCTTTGACCAGGCGTGTTCGACTGTCTTACCGTCCGGGTGGATTAATGCGAGATACTCCCCCTCGATATCTAAGACGAAATTGGTGTGTAATTGTGAATCCGGTTCCTTCCGATCCCGACCGGAAGCATAGACAACAAGATACTCTTCCGGTCCAATAGTAATATCCGGAAAACGCCATTTATCCAGTCTGTCAATACTATCCGTAAGATACCAGCCATTCAAACTGATTGCGACTGACGAGGGATTGAATATTTCGATCCAATCGGAAGTCATGCCATCCTCATCCCGTAAAAAGGCATCATTACTGGCCATGAATTCATTGATCACCAACTGTTGGCCTGCTTTGCCCCAATCCTGGGCTAATAAAGAAAAATCTGTCAGATTTACTCCATCCCAGTATATAAAATCGGCAAGACTTGTCATATCTGAAAGCCAATCATCGGTAAAAACCAGTAGATCATTCAAATCAATATGACAGTCATCCGTCAGATCCGTATCCGGACAAAGCGCGTATCCGGATACTGTGGTAAAAGACCATAAAGGACCTTGTAGTGTGAACTCGTCACTAATGTATTCATCGACACGCCAGAAATATGTCTCATCCCGGCAAACTCGGATGGGTCCCAATTCAGCCCATGCACTAACAGGATTACCGGCGGGTACTTCGGCAAGAAGATACATTTCGGCCTCACCCACTGGTACACTGCTGATGTAGACTTTATGTTTGAGAATCTCCGGATTTGGTATCTCTCCCGGCGCTTCCTCGCTTGAGATACAGGCCGTCTTCCATTTTAATGTTACATCGATGCCAACTTCGGCAGCTCCATTGGCCGGTTCGGGATTGGAAGCCATATTGGGGGAAGCTTTATGAAACTGGATTTCCGATAGACCTACCCGGTCGCCTCCGGAACGCGGATAGACTGGATCGAAAAAATTGTCATGAATGGTCACTTCCACATATCGTGCCGCAACAATACCTTCAAAAAACAAATCCTGTTGAACGGTTTGGGCCAGATTTTCCGGATGGAATAGAGGATGATAAGGAATAGAAACCCCAATATTTTCGTGGCCTTCTGCGCCTGTGGCAAAACGCAGAGAAAACTCGCTGGAACAGTTGTTGTCTGATCCTGTTGTTCCATAGCCAAAAAAAGCGAGACCTGTCATGGTGATGTCATTCCCGAGATCTAACAAGATAACGGGGTCAGGTCCAAGTTCATAGTAGTCTGATTGATAACCTCCCAGGGAATTTGTGGCCCAACATGAGAGTATATTTCCATCGCTGGCGCTGGAGACAGGATAGTACATGGATCCTTTGATTAAAGTCACTCTGCCTTCAGCGTTGATCAATTCAGCCGGGATAGGTGGACAATATACGACGAAGGACAAGGCTATTAAAAGGATCCAAAAAGCGAGTTGTCTTTGATATCCCTTTGACATATCAACCATAGTGTCCACTTCGACGTTACAAGGTTTCTGGCCGTTCCTTCTATTTTCCGATGTACTGTAAAGGAAAAAACAGGCGGAACCTCTGTCCCCTTTTGGCATAGGTTCCGCCCGACCTCGCTCCATGGGACGTATGTCCCACTTATCGATCATTAAACTATTTTAGCAAGTTGTAAGAATTATTTCAACTAGGGACGATCCGGAAGGTATCCATGATCCAGCCATTGTGAAGCAAAAAGAACGAAATCAAGCATATTGACTGTACAATCCGGAATTCCTTCCGGTCCAGTTACATCGCCTGCGATCGGAGAAACACATAATATAGTATCAATCTCCGCCGTGTATGCTTCGGCAATCTCAAAAGGATCTAAGGGATAGTTATAGAGCTTCAAATCATCAATCCATCCGGTATAGGGTTGAGATCCTCCTCGAACATTACCAATATAGAAGTCTTCATCGAACACGGTAAAATTGACTCCTGTATTATCGGTATACTTCAGGCCATCTATGTACCAGCTTGCCGTATTTGTGGTAGGATCGAAGCTAACGACATGATAATGCCAATGATCCCGTGGATATCGGTCATCATCCGGTGTATATTGATAACTGCCGCCAATGTTGAAGCCAAACGCATAGCGCCTTCCATCCAAACGGCCAAATTCAAAAATTTCCCAGCCGTCTGGGCCTGCACCACACCCAATCATTGTTTCCCATGTTCCGACACCTCCCGCATCAGGATCGCTGTTTTCCCACCAACTCAACGTCCATGCGGCATAAATATGAGCCGCTGTCGGGACAGTCACCGGCGATCCTCCGGCCGGAAAGACAACCGCTTGCCCTTCTCCAACGATTCCGGTTTCGAAACTGGGATCTCCAACTCCTGTGAAAACACCATCATTTCCACCCACCTCATCGTTCAGGTTCCCGTCAAAAGGCCAATGCCCAATTAATTGTTTGGTGACTAGGGTAACCGTAATCGATGTAGAAGTCGTGTTTACGTCGGGATCGACGATTGTGACCACACAATAATATTGTCCTTCATGTTCCTCTTTATTGACCGATGCAATGGAATACACTGGCGAATCCTCTCCCATCGGGAGGTCCCCGCCGGGATTTACCTTGTACCATTGATACATCAATCCATCGCTATCAGAGGAGTAGGGATTTATCGCAGATACCTCAAAGGAGGCCGTTTCACCTTCAAAGACTAAAAGATCCTGCGGCATTTGAGTAATTAGTGGTTCGGCAGGAACCGTCTGGAAGGACCAGAGATCACCGGTAATTGTATTGGAGTCTGTGATTTCATCGACGCGCCAGTAATACGTTTTCCCGAATTCCAGACTCAAAGGACCATATTCTGCCTGGGCCGCAATGGGATCTCCCGCGGGGATTCTTGCCAATTCTGCTACATTGGCATCGGCAGGATCCCCATTGCTAAAATAGAGTACGTGTTCGAGCAAAGATAGAACCGGCTCACTCGTATTGGGATCAACCATGGCATTCCATTGAAGTGTGATATTTCTGCCAATGTCTTTGGCTTCATGGCCGGGATAAGGATTCCATGCCTTGTCCGGATTAACAACATTGAACTGGATATCTCCGAATCCTGCACGATCTCCTCCGGGAAGAGCGCCGCCATACATATTGTCTGTGGCGGTAAATTCGACATACCGAGCTACGATAATTGTCTCAAGGGCAAAATCCTGCTGGGTTTCATTGCCGGGGACATCCGTAGTAAATACGGGATTATAACCGATCGAAGTACCTATGTTGTCGGGTCCGTCGGCATCCGTAGCGAAACGCAGCGAAAACTCTGTCACATTATTAGCGTTGGTGCTAGCGTAATTCCAAAATGCGATGGCGTCCATAACAACATCGGAGCCGAGGTCGATGAGCAGGATGGGAATTGGGGCGCTCGCACAGTTGAAATAGTCTGCAGAACCTCCGCACGGAGCATCCGTGACCCAGGTAGCAGCGGGATTGCCGTCACTGGCTTGAGATACAGGATAATACTGTGAGCCCGCAATCAAAGTGACATTGCCTCCGGCATGGATTAATTCGGCTTTTGCGCCGGTACATAACAGGGCAACCGTCAAGACAATCCAGGCTGATATGATACCTGAAAACCGTTTTCTGCTTATTTGAAATTTCATTGTGTTTACCTTTCCTTCGCTTTTTGCATCAGGTTTCAATCACTTTTTGATCTTTGTTTCCTATTGCTTTAGGGACAATTATCCGCAGGCACAAGATTGCAGACAGCCCAATTCTCGGCCAGGATAGCAAAGTCAGTCAATGTCACCTCACAGTCATGATCAAGATCAAAGGCAGGTCGTAGGCTTTCAACACAAACCGCTCCTCCCATTACATCCGTATACAACTGGGCAACTTTCACGTCTTCAATGGGATAGTTATAGAGTCGGACATCATCGACAAGCCCATGGAAGAAGAAGTTGGCTGGATTTTCATTTTGACCGGCACCGATGAACAGATCACTGGTTCCCGTCTTTTTTGGTTTATACTCAATATCCTGCTGTTCGTCATAGAGTTCTCCATTGACATAGAGCCTTTTTGTTGCTAGGAGAATAGGAATATCATCCGAAGCCACGTTCTCGGATATTCCCGTCGGATCACATGTGATGACCAGATGCGTCCATTCATTATTAACAACACTGGGACCCTGAAGAGTATTCCAGCCGGAAGCGCCTCCATGACCGTTCCAGAATTGCCACGTGTTACCCGGTTCATCGTAGATAATAAATCCTTGCGTCGGCGGTTCATGCCGGTTGCTGATCGGAGCTCTATGGCCGCTTCCTCCTGTAGCCTTGACCCACATACTTACTGAAAAACTGCCGGTTGGACTCCATTGCAGGTTGTCATTGGCAATCTGAATGAACTCAGAGCTGGCAGAGTCAAATTGAACAGCCAGTCCGTTGTTGACGACTCCCTGTGCCGTAAAGTCAGGCGTACCACCTCCTATAAAACCGTCATTGCCGAAATCCAGATCGGTCGCATCGCCATCAAACGGCCAATACCCAATCCGTTTTTTAAGTACAAGGTTTGCCTGGCGTGATATAGTCCATGTCTGGACGTCCGGATCTATAATGGTTACGATACAATAATATTGCCCCTCATCATCACCAGTAACATTCGAAATGGTCAACAATGCAGAATCGTCTCCCATTTCGATATCGTCTCCGTCGGGATTGACTTTGTACCATTGATAACGTAAACCGCTCTCATCTCCAAGGAAGGGATTTGTAGCCAATATTGTAAATGTGGCATCCCCACCAAGGCTTGCCAATGTATCAGCAGGCGTATTTGAAAGAATCTCCGGATTGGAAGGAAGTGTCTGGAACATCCAGGTATCCCCTGTATGAGCCATCTCCATGCCATTGGGATCTCGAATCACTTCATCCACGCGCCAGTAGTAGGTTCCATCACGATCCAGATTCAAGGGGCCGTATTCAACCCGGGCTGCGATGGGATTACCTGCCGCGATTGTATCTAAAAGCAAGACGTTGGGATCCTCCGGATTGCCGCTGCTCAGATAGAGTTCGTGTCGGAGAAGCCCCGGATTGGGAACCAGCACATTGGGGTCGGAGGGATTGGATTCCCCGGCAGCATCCCAACTCAGCAGTATACCATCAGGGTTGATTCCTGATGACTGGTCAGGAGGAGCGGGGAAATGCGCTATGTTTATGTCGGTCTTATTAAATTGAATCTCTCCGAAGCCAACACGATCTCCACCTGGAGGAGTTTCAATATGATTATCACTTACTGTAACCTGAACATAACGAGCAAGGACAATGAGACCAAAGGGAAAATTCTGCTGCACGCTGTTTCCTTGGGGTCCCGTATGGAATGTGGGATTGTAACTTTGCCAGGAGCCTATACCATCTGCTTCCTTGGCAAAACGAAGGGAAAACTCGGAGGTGCTGTTGCCGGATATTCCATACCCCCAGAATGCAACAGCATCGAGGGCGACATCCTCTCCAAGATCCATAACCATCACAGGAACAGGACCATAATCGAAGTAGTCAGAGGGATACCCGCCCGGATCCTCTGTTACCCACTGGGTGCTTGGATCACCGTCACTGGCTTGTGAAACGGGGAAATACTCCGAGCCTGCAACAAGCGTTACATTGCCGTTTGCATGGATCAATTCACCCAATGTCGGTGCCGCGACTGCTAGAATTCCAGTCACGACCATGCAGGCTAACACGCTCCTGGTACTTATTAGACCATTCATACTTCTACCTCCACAAAGATAGTCTTGTAAATGTTTATGATGCTTCTTCCCTACTGTCTTGATGAGTTGAAAGAGGACGGTTTTTGTTGAATGAAGCCATTGGCAAATGTACTGGAAAACATTGAGATAAAAGGTAGTGAAATTTATGCAAAAGGCCATTCGTGAAAATAAGGTGGCATAAAAACACACTGCCCCATTGGCCATTCATAACACCATCCCCGCAATTTCTTCCTCCATTCTATTTGCCATTATGGCTAATATTAAACATGTTCAGTTCTTTTTTACTGTTTGTCAAGAAGAAAATTGGCTGGCGAAATGAATTTGTTGGAAAATAATATTATTCTGGAAAGACTGTTTTGTAGTATGCTTTGATATGGAAGGAATTGAGTTTACAATATTAGACGGGTTTGTTATTATAAAATATATTAGGAACTAAGGTCTTTTATCTTTAACAAGAGAACATGTTCCTCGGATTTGGGGGCGATGCAAATGAAGCCATTTAGAGCTTTTACGCTGATCGAATTGCTTGTTGTCATTGCCATCATCGGAATCTTACTTGCGATAATGACACCGGCTCTGCGCAAGGCAAAAGAAGCGACAAGGGCTATGACCTGTGCCGCTCATCTCAAGCAATTTGGGCTGGCCTGGTATTTTTATGCTGAAGACAACGACAACAGGAATATTTGGTACGCTTCTTCGGCACAATGGGACCAAGGCAAATTCTGGTTCTATCAGATCGCACCCTACTTTGATGATGATCTTTTTGCTCAAGGCAAGGGAGATTCGCGCAGCGGTGTGATGAAGATTTTAAATTGTCCTGCCACCAAGAAATGGGCAGATCGATATGGTGACGGCTTCGGTTACGGAACATCCGATGAGTCCTGGCACTGGCGAAGCATCAGTGATCCAACAGGCGGTGGAGATCATGAAGGAAGTTATACTCTGAACGGATGGATGCAAGAGAGGAGCAACAGTACGGACGATCGTTTCTTTTACAAATATGACCAAGCACGAAGTGATATTCCGTTGATAGCGGATGGCGGTTGGGTAGATGCCTGGCCGGAAAGTGCGGAAGCAAGTCGCGCTCCAGATCTCATGGACCTGCACGGAGCAGGCTATCCAGGTGCAACCTATCGGATGGGCACGGCTCTTCCGCGTCTGCTTCTCATGCGACACGGTCGGGCGATTAATATTCTCTTCAAAGGGATTTACATTGATAAAACCCGCTTGGAGAAAGTCTGGTCTTTTATCTGGCACAAAGGATTTGAGCCAGTATCCGAATTGGATATTCCCTCTGGCTAATATAAACATACCCTTGTTTTTGTATTCTTGGATAATAAACCTGTGTATTATAAGAGGTGGATAGTATAAAGATAAATAAATCATAACTGTAATACCAGTTTTACGTGTACCTGAAAAGGGAACGGATTCCGTCAGGTTTATGGGAAAATGGGAAGAAACCTAATTCTTGATGATCGACAAGACAATGCCAATTGATATTCTTACTGTTCTTATGGGATATGTCAAAAAGCAAAATTTTCCGGTTGTTTTTCCGGAAGGCCGGGATGTGAGGATCATACCTGATCAGATCTCCCACCACTTCCTTCTCGTTGGCCCGTCGGATCCGAAATACGATGGGCAGTAGGGGAGGCCTGTGTTGAATGCAATAGGAACGGGTCTCTGGGGGGGGGTGCCTCAATCACAAGTGTGCTTGACGGAGACCGGACATCTTGAAATTAAGGCCCCAATCTTGGTATCATTGGTGACGTTATGTGCAGAAGTGCTGATTATGAAGTTAAATAGGAAATCCAGAATGAAGATAAGATCTATGACATTGTTGTTATTGATAATGATCGCCTTGGTTGGGGGCGTGAAGGCGTTCTGCCGTGAAGTCGATGGCGTGTATGAACTCGAGAATGCGTATCTGAAGAGGACGTTCAATGTTAAGAACGGAATTCTGTGTACATGTTTGATCGTGAATAAGTCAGCTCGGACGACGGAGCAACCGATTGCGTGCGATGAGTTTCGTCTGCGGATTTCGGAGGGTACACACACCATTGGAAAGGATGTAGTGCTGACGGCAGCGGATTTTGATGTTGGGGCAATCCGACGAGAGAAAGAGTCTCTGTTGTTTGATCTCGAGAACACTGAGAGGCGTCTGAAGATTACAGTATGTTATCATCTGAAAGGTGATGAGCCGTGGTTGCGAAAGCAGTTGACTATATCCGGTGGGAGGGACTTCTGTCTGGAGCGGATCGATGTTGATGTGATGACACTGGAGGATGTTTATCAGCCCTATACATTGAAGCGGATCACGGCATATGCGCCGGGGCAGTGGAAGCCAGGTCTGGGGCAGCCATTGTATACGCGAGAGAGCGGGATGTTCTGGGGTGTGGAATTTCCGGCGGCTGTCAACTTCGTCGAGGGCAAGACGCTATACTGCGGTTATCTCCGGGGCAGAACGATTAAGGCTGGTGATAAGTATACCACGCACTCGGCCGTGCACGGGGTGGGCGACAGTCCTGCCCATATTCAAGATGCTTTCTTTGACTATATCCATGCAGTGCGCGTGCGTCCTCTGCGGCTTCAGATTCAATACAATTCGTGGTTTGACTATGGGGAAGGAGTTAACCGGGAGAACTTCCAGCAGAGTGTCCGGAAGATTCATGATGAGCTGGTCGTCAAGCGGGAGAATCGGCCGTTGCGGGCCTACGTGATCGATGACGGCTGGGAGGATACGCGCGCTGACTGGTCGGACAAGGTCTGGAAGGTGAATAGTAAGTTCGACGTTGATTTCGATTCGGTCCAAAAGACGGTGACGGCGTGTGATTCGAGGCTTGGACTGTGGTTAAGTCCGGGCTGTCTGTTCGGGGCCAGGAGCGCGATCCCTTCGCTGCGTAAACTTGGATGGGAGGCGATGGATGACTGGATGTCCATGGCAGGCCCGAAATATATGGGCATGTTCGAGAAACGTATGGTGGAACTGACCGGGATGGGCATGGCGTACTTCAAGCTCGATGGTCTTTTCGGTCATTTGAATCTTCGAAATTTCGAACTGCAAGGTGACCGTTATGGTCTGCCGGTCATGCCGCAACTCGGTCTGGAGGGCATCAAGTCGGGTGACGAGGTCCTGAATGATTCCAAGTATGATGAATTGAAACTGTACTACCTCAGTGCCGGTACGGAGCGTCTGATGGAGATGTTTGGGAAAATGGCGGTAGTGAATCCCGATGTCTATATCGTCATCTCCAACGGCGCGTATCTGAGTCCATGGTGGCTGCAGTATGTCGACAGTGTATGGATGATCAATGCCGGTGACGCGGCGGGCGGAGCGGATCGGACGGCGGAGCTGGTATATCGTGATGGACGGTACTATGAAATTTATGCCCAGGAAAACACGCAGTTTCCCATGTGCGCCTTGTTCAACCATGAACCTAAAAAGGTAAAGGCGAATGAGAGCAAGGATTCGTTTCGTCGCTATCTGTATATGAACATCTCGCGCGGTACGGGTTTTATCGAGCTTTACATTAAGACTTTTAATCTAAAGGACTATGATTGGGATGTGCTCAGCGAGGGACTGCACTGGGCGTATAGCGTGTTTCCCACATTTCACCGTTCGCGGATGCATGGCGGTAGTCCGCAGGATGGGGAGATTTATGGTTATACGGCATGGACGCAGGATCAGGGGTATGTTTCTGTCCACAATCCCTCTTCGGAGGAAAAGACGTATTCGTTTGTTCTGGATCGTTCGTTTGGCCTGATGCCCGACAGCGGCACGTTTTTTGTGTCTTCACCGATTGCCGATTGCATGAAAGGATTGGCGGAGAAGTATTGTGAGGAGGACATAGTTACGGTTAGGCTGCAGCCGAGGGAGATACGCATCCTCAACTTCGACAAGGTGCGTCGTGACTGGACGATACTACGAGAACTGCAAGTGAGGACTGCGGCTGACTATGAGCCACCGGAACCCGTTCGTCTGACAGGCCACGTGCTGCTGGGTGTCTGGGAATATACGTTCGGGGGCGACCATTACAGCCGTGAATTCACAGCGGACGGACACTGTGTGCTACGACACGGGGAGACCGTAGTGTGGAAGAAGCGATGCACGTCGGTCTCGAAGACCGGGATTGTGGTTGAGGATGCCTATTCACACAATCTGGGCGAAGACGGGATCTTGGTCATCGAGGGCCGATACCATGCACGGAAGAAGTAAAGGCGTTGTTGTTGCAGATAATAGGGGAGATCGAGGTATTTAAGTGTTTTGCTGTAAAGAACGGCTCATTCTCTGAAAACCACTCTTAGGTAGTTTCAGAGGTGTACTTGCGGAGCTAAAAATCAGATCCTATCATATTATGATAGAACTATGTGAAGAAAAGTTTTGTCATACGATTGGCAGAAGACCAACAAATCAGCAGGAATTTGACATTTGTGCACGTTTGCTGGAAAAAGGTATTTTCCCGGTCGATACAATACGCCAGGCAAGTGATCACGCTAATCAATAGTATATTCTCCCGATACGGCCAACATGGTCCCCAAAGTATGATGTAGACTGTAAAAATCCAGTTTACCCATCCCATCTGCTGGATCAATCCCCGCAGCTATAAGGTCACTATAGAGCATCCGAGAAATGCTGCATGGATGCGGTAGATCGAATGCAACATCACTTGCATCCTTGGATTTAAAATAACTTCGCGGGAGGCCCATTGTCTTCTTCTTCAACGGAAGAGTAGCTTCTCGGCGATTTTTGTATAAGCCGCCTGGCGGTCTTAAAAACCGCCGTGGGGCAACCCAAAAGTATTAAAAAAAAGGTAGAGAAAAGTTCTATTTAAATTTACAAAATACTGCAATCCTATCGTCTATATATACGGTGAATAAAAGAATGGGCCAAATGAAGAATCCAGTAGGCACGACGGCTTCTTTACCACAAGCCGCAGGGGACAGTCCGCTACCGGATGCCAGTGATTTGATGGCGGTTGTTACCCATTATCAGAGTCCGCTTCTCCGTTATGTGGGACGTATGCTGGATGGAGTAGCCTCGGATGGAGAAGATATCGTTCAGGAGGCTTTTGTTCGTCTGCATCGTCAGGTTGCCCGTCATGGTTCGAGCAGTATCAAGAATCTTACAACCTGGCTGTATCGTGTGGCTCATAATCTGACCATTGATGCAAGACGACGGCAGTTACGGCAAAAATATCTTGATAAGGTCACCGTTGACTCGGATGTACTTTCAGCTGAACAGGTTTCCGATGAGTTTGACGCCCTTGGGGAAGTACTTCGTCGCGAAGCACGGCAGGTAGCCCTTCGGGAACTGAGCCGACTGGATGACCTGCAACGCCAGGTTGTATTGCTGAAGATTATCCAGGGATTGACTCTGCGGGAGGTTGCCGAGGTAGTTGGTATCTCTGTTTCAATGGTGAACTATCGGCTGAACCAGGGACTGAATGAATTGGCACAGCGATTACGGAAGGCCGGAGTGGTGTAGATGACTCTTTTGAAATACAGAAAAGGTGAGATCTTCACGGCCCAATGCCGGATCAGGAGTTAGTCATGAACCGGGAAAAAGCAGAAAAAATATTATCAGCATTAATCTTTGATGATTTGGATGATGCATCGAAAGCCGATCTGTTGAATTATTTAGAGACCGATGACGAGCTTCGTGAACGCCTGGCGGATCTGCGTATGGCGGTCAAAGTGGTCTCGGATACTTTACAGCACGAACCGGATCCGGTTTTGAGCGAACATCGTATAAAACGATTAGCCAAACTGGCCGCCAGACGAAATGCAAGACTGAACATTTTTACAGTCCGACAACTAACGGCTGTAGCCGCTATTTTTGTTGTTGCCTTGCTATCTGTAGTAATCGTTTTCAATGGACGTACAAAATCCAAAATGATTCTCTCTTCCGGATCGGCGCCGACGTTATACGAAATTGAGTTTACAGGAGGGACAACGGCATCCAGTATAGATGAAGACAGGGATGGTAGATATACCTATGATCCCATAAATCCGGTTGATTATTATTCCCTTCAGGACGGAGACACTGATCGGTTGAGTGTAAGGGATGGCGATGTAAAAGGAACAGATGTCGGTGCTGAACAAACTGCATTATCCCAGAGGAGGATATCGGGTAGAGAGAATTGGGGGAAGGCATTTGAAGTCGGTGGTTCTGCTACAGTCGATTTATCGAATGAATCAGCTTCGCAAGTGAATAATACAGAATTCAATTTAAAGTTCCGAGGCGATACAGTCAGTTACGGTGGAGGTATGATGGGAGGAATGGGCGGCTATAGAGAGAGCATGGGTAACGCAGGCGGCATGGGTGGCATGGGCGGCATGGGTATGGGAGGTGGCGGCTATATATCATCCGACAAAAATCCGGTTTTGTCTTATAATGATTTTAATGCCGGGACAGGTCATGATGTATCAATACGTTCTAATGGGCAGGAATCACAACTATTTCTTAATGGTAGTGTTGCTACGGTACATCATGGGGGAGATTTTTACCATAACTTGCCAACTGCTACTGTAAAGGCGGAAAGATCCTTCGAAGACTCCAGTCCTGAATTGGCTTTGTCTTCACCTCCCGTGGAAGAACCAATCAGTACGTCCTCTGGAATTGAACCTGCAGTGAAATCCATAGGGAGGCGCTGGGAGAGATTGGGGATCGATACAAAGAGGGATGTGTCATTCGAAACGGTTTCACGACCGAGTACACCCGCCCAAAAAGACCTGGACCTCGGCAGCCTGGATATCGATTGGAAAGCTGAAAGCAAGGCTTTTGATGAATCGTCTTTGGCGACTTATCACGATAGAATCGGGCAGTATGGTCTGCAAAGCAGTACTTCGAATCGAAATGGAATACTGCTAGATGAGATGAGCGAAAGAGTCACAAGAGATTCAGTTATCTCAAACCAGAGATATGACAGAGAATTTAACAAGATAAAATCCGCTTCTGAGGAGACTGTTAAAACAGTTCATGAGGGGGATCCAATCGTTGTCGGAGAGACGGAACATTTTGAGATAAGGGACCGCGAACCAATACTGGGAGATGTTCCTGTATTGGGGGATCTATTTGGTTCTCAAGAGGAAATACGAAAATCGCTGGAAGATCAAAGGAAACAGAAAAGCGAAGGCCTTGACCGTCTGGAAAAGCTGCCTGAGGGCAAACCAAGTTCTTCTGAAATGGAGATTCTCCGGGATTCTGATTCACCACGAAACTTGCCGTCAAAACCAGACAGTACTGTCCGGGGAGTTGAAGAAGACTTTTCGGATTTGCCCGAATCCTCACGATTTAAACAGATCCCCGTCAATCCATGGGTAATGACCGCCCGTGATTCTCAATCCACCTTTGCTCTTGATGTGGATACGGCTTCCTATACGTTGTGTCGAAGATATCTTCGTGGTGGTTTTCTACCCCCGCCGGGTGCGGTTCGCATGGAAGAATTCATTAACTATTTCAACTATAACTATCCTCAGCGATCCAATCCCACATTCGCGGTCCATGCCCAGGCTGCACCTTCTCCCTTTGCGACTAAAGGACAGAACCTGACATTGCTTAAGATTGGTGTCAAGGCTCGTACCGTCGGTCGTGATCAACGCAGGGCCGCCCATCTGGTATTTGTTGTCGATGCTTCTGCGTCGATGGGCCAGCCCGACCGTTTGCTGTTGGTTCAGAAGGCGTTAGGACTGCTGGTAGATAAACTTTCCGCGTATGATCGGATTTCGCTGATCACCTGTGCCGGTGATGCCCGACTGCATCTGGAATCCAGTTTTGTAAAAGAACGTGAAAAAATCCGTAGCCTAATTGATGCGATCCAGCCGGCCGGTTCGACAAATCTCCTGGCCGGATTGAAATTGGGTTATGCTACTGCTCGACGGACTTTTGATCCAAAACAAATCAATCATGTCATACTCTGTTCGGACGGGGTTGCCAATGTCGGTCAAACGGAAGCCCAGGCAATCCTGAACGAGGTGGCTGCTGACCGAAAACAGGGCATCACCATTACCTGTGTTGGAGTGGGATACGGTTCCTATAACGACGCCTTTCTTGAGGCCCTGGCCAATCGCGGTGACGGCAGTTATGTTTTTCTCGATTCAACCGAACAGGCACAACGTGTGTTTGTCGAGCAGTTGGCAGCCACTCTGCAGACCGTAGCCAGGGATGCTCGCATTCAGGTCGAATTCAATCCGAGGCGGGTTCGACGATATCGTCTGATCGGTTATGAAAACCGTGACATTGAAGATAAGCGTTTCCGTGACGATACCATCGATGCTGGCGAAGTGGGTTCCGGCCAATGCTCAACCGCCTTGTACGAGTTGGAACTGACGGGCTCGTCTTCGGCGGACCGACAGGATGACCTTGGAACTGTATTTGTCCGGTACCGTAACGCGGAGAACGGCCAGATTGAGGAGATTTCCAGCCATTTGAACAGCATGATCGTAGACAGACTTACGGTCGAGAGCGCTCCCCGTTTCTTTCTGGCTGCCGGTGTGGCTCGATTTGCCGAGATTCTTCGTGGATCGGAACACGCACGGCAAACCACAGTATCGGATGTCCTGCGTATCATAGAGCCGGTTAGCCTGGCTCTTCCCCTCGACCACGATGTGCGTGAGTTGGTGGATCTGATACGCATGTCTGAGAATCTTCCCAAATCGCCTTAACCGCGGTCCGGATATTTTACAGGAGTTTTACGAACTTTGTACCGGATTAAAACTATCATATAAATGGAGCAGGAAAACAGGAGAGCCAAGGAGGAAAGAAACAATATAGTTTTCCAATATTGATATGCACTTTTAATTAGATTTGTATCCGGGATTGTAATACTTATCTTAGTGAGGATAGGATCATGAAGCATACAATAATGTCTCTGTTTCTGTTGGTCTGTATATGGGCTTCCATTGCTTCATCGACGGAGAAGATAACACCCACAGGTGTCGATGAAGTAAATGAAATCGAAATTCCCGAGGTGATCGTCAGCGGGCGGATTGAAGACCAGGAGCTGATGTTGAATCTCAGCTTTAAAGCCGAGACAAAGGCTCGTAACAGACGGATTCTTCTGATCCAGGGAGATGCGGTTTTACAGACACTTCCCGAGAGTAACACGGAGTACAAGCTCGACTATGACGAACAGCAGAAGGCTTACTACCTGGTCTTTTCAAGGGCGGGACGATATCAAGTCAATACAACATTTGTCACAGGACCTCAGCCTGATCCAAACAGTCCGTGGCAGCAGGTGGATGTGCAGGTGCCTTTGGGTCGCATGCGAAAAATCGAGCTTGTTTGTGATCGTAAGGATCTTGAAGTGGACTTGCCGGGCGCCATGCGTTTGCAACGGCAGACCGAACAGGGGCAACTGACGATCTCCGCCATTTTAGGACCAAATCAGCGGCTTCTTGTGCGATGGAAACCTCAGGTAAAACTGACCGATGCCAAACTCGTTCTTTCCAGTCACGCCAACACGATAGTTGATATCAGAGCAGGTCTGCTTCATCTTGACGCCTTGTTTGATTTCCAGATTACCCAGGGCAGGATTGAGAGACTTACCTTCAAGCTGCCTTCTACCCTGAGTATCACTGCTCTGGACGGCGACAATATTCGTACCTGGTCACTTACGGATGCTGTCGGGAGTTCGCGCGATCTGGTCGTTGAGCTCAGCCGATCCCAGGAAAAAGAGTATCGTTTGCGAATCCATGCCGAAGCCGGTATGGATACATTGCCGACCGAGATTGAGGTGCCCGCCATTGAATCGTCAGGTGGAATCCGGGCAAGCGGCCATCTCGCCGTCGGAACCGATAATGCACTGCAATTGGTCGTGTTGGAATCAACAGGTTTGACACAAATCGACGCCACGGTATTTCCCCGTATGGCAGCTGACACGACACAGGATCGACTGGTTCCAAACACGAAAGCATTTTTCTACACCTATGCAGGCAGTCATTACCAACTACGATTGTCCGTGGATGATATCGTACCTAGTTGTGATGTGACCGGACGATTAACGGTTACGATTAAGGAGGATGATCTTGTTATAGATACGGAGTTGGAACTCGATGTACGAGATGCAGCGATTCGCGAACTTGAGATTGTTATACCGGCAGGCATGATAGTAGCGTCCGTAGATGGCAGCCAGGTCGATGACTATCATCTGTCCCAAATACAGGCTCAGGATTCTTCGACAAGGGTACGAGTTGTATTCAGTAAACCGGTGATCGGTCGTGCGCTCCTCCATCTTCGCCTGGAGCTTGGGCATGGACCGTTAGGACAATCCCAGACCATCTCCGCTGTGCAAGTCACAGGTGCTAAAACGCATAGAGGCTATGTCGTCGTTGCGGCGGAAACCGGCATCGAAATAGAGGATCCACAGGTTGAGAATCTCCGCGAGGTTCATACGGCCTCGGTGCCGTTGCGGGTTTCCCAGGCTCAATATGCCTATCGGTTTCGCCAGTCCGACTGGACTTTGAATCTTACAGCACAAAGCAAGGCGGCCGGGATAAGGACGGAAGTGTTTCATCTGCAATCCGTGGGCGAGACTCTTGTCTATGGCTCGGCGGTGATGAATTATATCATCACCGGTTCCCCTGTGGATGAGTTGCGCTTCAGCTTACCCGAAAGTGTCGAGAATGTGGAATTTGTCGGCAGTGATGTCCGCCGCTGGGTGAAGCAGGAAGATGTCTGGATCGTCAAGCTGACACGCAAAGTAATCGGTGATTATAATTTGGCTGTGACCTACACGCAACGATATGGCTCCGAGCAACCCATTCATATAGGGGCTCTGCAATGCCGCGATGTACAGGCGCAAACCGGCTATGTCGTAGTTACGAGCCATCTCGATTTGAAATTACAGATACAGCCTGCCGCCGGTGTCAATCCCGATGGGTTGCTGGAAATTGCGTTGGATGAGCTTCCGGGAGACTATCGTTTACTGACGAGCAGTCCCATTCTGGCCGCGTACAAGTACGTTACTGAACCGCATAGTGCGATGCTCAGTATCGATCCTTACTCTCGCAGCGGGCTGTTACCGGTTATGGTCGATATCGCGTCGCACCAGACTCGACTTGCCGTACATCCCAACGGACGCATCGAATCGGTTACCCGTATCCGATATAAGGTCAAGAACACTACGGGTCAGTTCCTCTCCTTAACCATGCCGACGGATACCCGTGTTTGGTCTGTCTCGCAGATCGAGACAAAGGAAGGGCGGGAACAGCAGACCCGATTGGCTGCCTCTTACGATACGAACAGCGGTCAGCTTCTTATTCCGCTCAGCCGAAAAGCCAATCCGAATGATCCTGCTACAATCCAGCTCGAGTATGGCCAGGTACATGAAAAGAGCGGGTGGTGGCGTCGTCACCTGGATCTGACGGCTCCTCTTTGTACTGTGCCGGTGAATTATGCCGAGTGGGTGATTAATGCCCCTGACGAATGGACGATCCATGCCGGTGGCGGCAATATGCAGGTACTATCAGGCCCGATGTCCCATGTCGGTTTGGCGGAAATCACACAACAAATATTTCGGCTTTGGACCAAATCCATCGAAAGATGGATCGAAAAGCCTGTCATATGGGGATTGGGTGCGGTCCTTTTTGTATTGTGTATTTTCTGTGCGATCTTTTTCCGTCAATGGCTGCCGGATCTGGCTGTTGCCATCCTGCTTCTGGTTCTGGTCTGGGCCGGGGTGGGAGCGTCCATGGCCGGACAAGTTCGTAAACCTGTGCCTGTAACAACAATTGGGTATGCACAAGCTGTAAATTCTGATCCGAATCAGGCGCTTCAGGTAACTGCAGAACTGATCCCCGCCTGGAGGCGAGCCGTCACGTTTTCCGGTCTTGTCATGGTTTCCATTATCATGATTGCCTCTTTGGCCGTCATGTTTTTGAAAAGGCGGATATGGTGGCCCTGTATGGTTGCCATCTTGTCCGCTGCTTTATATATGGCTGCCAGAATACCCCCTGCATGGCCTTCCCTGAATACTTTGCTGACCTGGGGCATCCCAGTGGCAATCGTTGTCTGGTGTGCAGGTCGTGTATTCCTCCATCGAAGACACTCTCTCTCGGTTTCCGTTAAAACTGTAGTAATCCCGGTATTATTGATGGTAATACTGCCGTTTTTTCTGAATGGTTGTACTAATGCATCACTCGGACCCATGTCGATGAGCGAGAAATCCATGATCGAGAAAATCGAATGTAATCTGTCTGCAGATGCCGAAACTATGGAACTGAAGTATAAACTACGGATTTCAACTATTGCGCCTTCGCGTTTTCCTTTACTGGATCAATCGGCAGTCCTGGTTTCTGATCCTGAGCTACAGAGGAATGTTTCCCTTCGAGTAGAAGATGATCAACATACCATTGTTGTAGACAAGGCAGGCCTCTATGAGATTGAGGCTACGTTCCTAATTCCTTTGGAGCCTACGGATCAGAACCATCAGCATCAATTTCGTTTGCCTCTGCCGAATGCGTTGACCAACCGCGTAACTCTGACCATACCCGATGCGAATGTAATTATCGATGCTCCCGGGGCAATCTATCTCACACAAACGATACAAGAACAGAAGACCATGATTGAAACTATGTTTGTTCCGGGAGAACAGGCAGTATTCACTTGGCGACCGAAGGAACGTCAGGCTTCGCAGGAGGAAGTCCGTTTTTATGCTCAGGATTTGGCCCTGGCGCATATGTCATCGGGACTCGTTCAAGTCTACCACACGATACGTTTGCAGATCGCACAGGGCCAAATTGATACCCTCAAGCTGCGCATTGCCTCGGGCCAGACGGTGACGTCTGTGACTGCTCAGCACATTGGCAGCTGGCGTTTTGATCCGGCTACCCAGGAACTCGAAGTTCGATTGAATCAAGCGGTAACGGGAGTCTATGAAATTATGCTATTGGCCCAGTCTGCCAGCGCCTCTTTGCCTTATCCGGTGCGTCTGAAACCGCTGATTGTTCAGGATGCCCTGAATCAGCATAGTGTTATAGGCCTTGCAACGGACATGTCGGTATATCTACAACTGGATGAGCACCCGGCCTCTATGAATGTGCAGGATTACATCCGAGACAGCGCGAAACTGATTAAAAATGTACCGGGACTTACTTCTGAGCAAATCACTCAGGCGTTTCGTTTTGATTCGCCGGACGGCGTAGTAACAGCTCAGGTTCTGGCCGTACAAAGTGAGCTGCGTAGTCAGGAAACCGCCCGGTTTAATGTCGAGGATGACCGCCTGGTCTACAACAGCCAATGGGACATTGAGATTGCCAAGGCCGGGAAATTCGATTTTGTTCTCCAGATTCCCGAAGGCTTTGATATTGACACACTGGTCTGTGAAGAAGTCAGCCACTGGGATGAAACGGACGAAGCGGGCCAGCGTAATGTACGAGTGCATTTCAAACGTAAATTAACCGGTACGATCCAATTGAAACTCGCCCTGAGTCAACCGATATCCCAGATGCCGGAGCGTCTGACCGTACCGCGAGTAACTCTTGAGGGAGGGCTCAAGCACTCAGGATATATTGTGATTGGTTCCGAACAGGGCGTGCGTCTTTCTGTGGCATCTCGTCAGGGTGTCAGTGAGGTAAATCCTGCTGAACTGGGACAGAATGAGCAGGGTTTGCTGGCATTTAGACTGTTGCGTATCGATTGGGAACTGGCCCTTCAGACCGAGTTGGTCCAACCCAGAGTGACCGTTCAGTTTCTGCATGTTGCCAAAATAACCGATGGCCTGGTGCGCCACGACCACTACCTGCGATATCGCTTATTTCATGCCGGCATCAAGACGATAGAATTATTGTTGCCGGTCGAAGCGACTGGAGTCACGATTAGCGGGCCGGGAATCGCCCGAAGAGAACAGCTTAGTCAGGGCCAATGGCGAATCGATCTGGCGGATAAAATATACGACCAGCCATACCTGCTTCGGATAGGTTACGAAACGCAATACGATCAGACTGTCGGCGATGTGTCGTTAATCCCGATCCGTTGCCGCAATGTTGATCTGCAACAAGGACATATGGTCGTTTTTGCAACCGACCGGGTGGAGCTTTCTTTGGATTCCGTAGAGGCGTCCCTGCGCCCTGCCGAAGCGAGAAGTATTCCAAAATATTTTGGGGCCGGCGATCTTTCCGGCGCGGTGATGTGTTTTCGCAGCACATCCGCGACTCAGGGATTGACTGTTAAAGCAAGGCGTCATGGCGCTGTAGAACAGGTTGGAGCGGATGTACGTCGAACGGATATTGCTACGGTAGTGACACCGGACGGACAGGCCATTCATCGCGTTACCCTTCTGCTGCGTGTCGGGGCCAAACGTCACCTCCAGACAATTTTGCCTGAAAATGGAACAATCTGGTCGCTCTCAGTCGATGGGCAGTCAGCACAACCCTCCATCCGTACCAATGCTGAGGGGCTAGATGTGCTGCTTATTCCGTTACCTCAGCAAACCAGTGACGATGTGCTTGTGGACATGGTATATATTGACAGATTGCCCGCGGCTCAAACCGGAGGCACTTTGGAGGATTGGGCCGGAATGCACAGGATCGCAGGTCCCCGATTTGACCTTCCGCTTAAACAGATCACCTGGCACGTTTACATCCCTGAGGGATTCAACTATGATCAATTTGGCGGGACGCTGACCATTGATAAAAATATCCTTGTCGATCAGCAGGTTCGTCGATACAACATGCAGTCCTACGAGAGGCAAATGGTCGAAGTCAGCAATGCCAATGATCAATTTGCTCAACAACAGCAAAGGCTGGCACAAGAACTTGCTCAGCAAGGTCGTCAGGCCGATGCCCGTCGGGCCCTATCCATAGGGTATAATTTCTCTCGCGGGAATCGGGCTCTCAATGAAGACATCCGAGTCGATCTTGATAATCTGTTAAAACAGCAGGCAAAAGTGGGGCTGGTCAATGCTCGAGAACGCCTGCGACAGGAGACATCCGGCGTTGCAGCGGCTGCAGGCATGATCACTATCGATGGCAAGAGTGTTCAATTCAGTCAGCAACAGGCCGAACGCATCGAAAGTTCATTGGGGCAGGCTGATAATGAGAACCTAGAATTGATCACACAACGGATTCTTAGGGCACAGGAGGCAGCAGAGGGTTCGGTTGCCCAATTGCAGATCACAATGCCGTTCTCCGGCAAGATATTACGTTTCGATAGTCCTTTGCAGGTCGAACCTGAAGCCGAGATGGAAGTGATATTCAGGGCTTCTCGTCAAAGAATACATAAAGTCGATTCGAGTCTCTGGTACGTTCTGATACTTTTCGGTGTTCTGTTGGCACTTGGTGGTGGAATCGGTTTTATTCACAACAGATGGGATCGTCTGCATGCGTTTCTTACACCACAACCTCGCCCCAGACAGCCAATTGAACCAACGGAAAAGTGCGAATCCAATCAAGACGAGAATCCGGATGAGTCCGGCGGTCAGGTATCGACGGACGAACTGGTCTGAGTTCCATGTTATGGCATTTTTTCGTATGCCAGAGCCAATTGTCAAATAAGACCTTACACTTATATGAAGATACACTATGTTTGTGTTGAAATTGCATAAAGGTAAAAGACAATACATAGAGGCGAAAACGAACCTTTGCCTAACCGCCAGCGGCTTTACTTGCTTGAGGATTTCGCCGCCATTGATAGTTGCAGTATCGAAACGGCAGTATACTCTGTAAGCATCTCGGTCTGGAACTGAGGTTAACAGGGAAATCGAAGAAATAGGTATCCTATGGACTGGTGGACAAAATGGCTTCTGGTTCTGGCTGCTATGGTTGTGGGATTCTTCGTATATAGATGCCTTCGGGCATTGCTATTAGCTCCTGGGAAAAATCCAAGGAACTATGAAGCTATCGTACAACCTATTTTCGGTGTTGTTCTTATTTTGGGGATACCCTTTATTTTGGCACAAATCATTGATCTTTCCGTAATAAATCTCGTTTTACCAATAGCCCTTTTTTTAATTCATTATGCAGTGTTGGGGAAAATCGTTTTAAGAGTAGATAACTTTAATCTGGAAGATTGGGTGATTTTAATCGCTTCTGGGATAACTTGGTTGAGTGTTTCTATAATTTTTCATATCGTACTACAATAGGGTGGCATCATAGTAAGCATATTCAAACAGAAGTACACAAGCAAAAACCCGAAAACCGGAAAGACAATCCGGAAAAAATCAGCTTTTTGGTATATCGACTATAAAGGAGTCGGTGGAATCCGAAGGCGAATTAAAGAGCAATTTCTTGAAAGATAAGACAGAGCGTAAAAAGTTGGACTTTCACGGTCTTCGTCACATATTTGGCAGTCTTTTGGCGGTTACAGGAGACCTAAAAACTGCCTAAGAGATTATGAGGCATTCCGATATAAACCTGACCATGAGTAATACTCATACTTTAAGGGGATAAACCGCCAAAGCCGTAGAATCCCTACCGGATTTGAATAGAGCCTATCTCAGAAACTACGAAAGCTGCTGGAACCGATAACGGCAATTACAAACCAGCTTAAAAAAAACGTAAAAAAATACCGACTCTGGATTGCGTAAGTCGTTTTTAGTTTGCATTCAGATCGATTTCGAAAAGGGAATACCCATAGAAAAAAGAAGCGTGTAAGTCCATGGACTCAGGTGCTTTAGATATAACAAAGAGGCAATGTCATCGGTTGACACTACTTCATAGAACACTGGGCCGGGTTGGATTCGAACCAACGCAGGCTCACGCCAATGGGTTTACAGCCCATCCCCTTTAGCCACTCGGGCACCGACCCTGTTTTTAGGAAAGGGCATCTTAGCGTCTTATCATCTGATTTCAATAAAAAAATGCCTCATTTACCCATCTTCCGTAATGGCATGTTATCGGACATAATTTATTGAGTATTATTTTCCATTAAAGTCTCCATATTTTGAAACGCCCTCTATATCCTCCTAAGCGGTGTCTTGCAGTGGAAATCCGCCATATAGCGAATCCTCGTTAGGTTGCTCTAAGTATTGAACGATATTCTATATGCGTTTTGCGCTTTGTGAGTCGGACCATTTGGGCAACTTCAGGAGGCGCTGAAATGACCGGTAAAAAGGCATTCACATTAATTGAACTGATCGTGGTGATTTTGATTGTCGGGATTCTGGCTGCCGTTTCTGTATCGCTAATGACGGGCAGAACCGATAATGCCAGATGGTCCGAAGCCAATGCTGCTGCCGGAACCATCCGCCATGCGGCAAGGGTTTATTTCAGCGAATATGGGGATACTAGCATCATAGGGAACTTGAATGATACACTGATTCGAAGCAAGCTCGGATTCGAGATTGATGACTTGACGGGAACTTATTTCACACCTGGAGACTATGAGATTACCGCTATCAGCAGCGAAGGATTTCCGACTATTGTTGTCACTGGCAGCCAAGCCAATGCTCCCTCTGGGACGAAAACGTTAGATACCGACGGAACCTGGCGATAGAACATTGTCCTCGATGCATCTTATTACTATTCATAGACTCATTACCCCGCGCGCAAAACAAGCCCTGTCAAGCGACAGGGCTTGGTAAAACACTCTATTTTAATACCTGGAGGAGGAATTAACCGCGACGGCGGAGGAATAATCCACCCAATCCCAAGAGGGTTAAGCTCAGAGGTTCGGGAATGCATTGTGTCTCGACAATCACCGAATCAATGTACACCTGGCAGTCTCTGGGACGAATGTAGATATACTCCCAATCCGGGTTTCCACCATCTTCTTCCGTGAGCTGAATCGAGAACGTGGCATGGTAGTAATATTCTCCGTCTTCCACCTTCTCTACCAGTTCCATATGGGGAACCGGACTGATGTCAAAATTCCCTTCCGGGATTACATAGACATTGGGGGTTCCACCTTCCTGTGCGTAATAAACGAGCTGGACCCAGATCTCTTTCAACGGATTTTCAACGGGTACGTTGGGGATATAAATCCGCATGTCACTGGTGCCCTCAAAACCAGTAAGCGAACCGCGATCCACGATCCAGACACCCTGCTGGCCCAGATCCGTATCTAGCCAGACGGTGTTGGTCTCCTGGAAGTTACCGATCATTTCCACTACGGGTGTGCCATACTCGTTGATGGCTTCATCCGCATACGCAGGGTTGGCATCCGTACTGAATGACCAAGCTTGGTAAGTGGTTCCCGCCTCTCCGCGGAACGGCGCCGGATTGAGATCATCCTCAACCGTAACAACCGCCAGTGCACTTCCTGCGATCATCACCGCCAATGCCATTGAAAAAATTGTGCTTTTCATGTTTCCTCCGGTCTTTCAACTTTTCTCACAGAACCTCCAGGTCATGCTTTTCAGCAGACCCTCTTACAGGGCTGGAACAGGTGATAGTTGTTCATCCCTCTTCCTAGCACCTCACGCTTATTATCAGTGTACTTCTTCGTCCGGTAACAGTCAAGAGAAAAAAGAAATAACTACAATTTTTTTTTTGCCATTTCCCCCTAAGTCCAGCCCGGCATACTCTTGTTAAGAAAAAAAGAAAACTTCCCAAGAAACAGGGGCATAAGATCCGCACTAAGTCATTATAAAACAATGAATTACCGCAAGAAAGATGCGGACTCTCCAGCCTTGGAATCCAGTATGAAGATTTGTGTAAAGAGCAACTAAGAGGACCTCGGAGGTCTCTTATTCTTAAGTTATCTAAAAAAATTTGTGGAATTTCATAAAACGCCCGATTTGACATTTCGTTTTCATAACAAGGGAATTCAGATAATTCCTTTGACTCTATTTTACTTTCGTTCTTAATTAAAACCATTGCCCCATCGTCTTTCCCCTTGCAACTCGAACGACTATGCTGTATTATAGGATGTGGTTGGGTGGTTTATGGCCACGTATGGGTTGGGTTTATTCTCGGACTTGGAAAAGGTCTTGCACATGAAACAACGGACAGCTTTTACTCTTATCGAACTTCTTGTCGTCATCGCTATCATCGGCATCCTTCTGGCCATCCTTGTCCCCGGCCTGCAAAAAGCCAAGGAAGCGGTCAAGACCACGGTATGCAAGTCTCATCTCAAGGGTATCGGGACCGCAATGTTAGTTTATCTGGAGCAAAACGACGGCCGAGCATATGATTCAAGTGGACCTAATCATTATCTCTGGTACAACACGGACGGTACGTATATTGATCCGGACGTCGATGATGCGTATTGGGGTGTGGCATACAAAGACTATGCCGAGGATCCAACAGTATTCGGATGTCCCAGTTACCAGAAAGTAGGACAACTGCTTTACAGTGATTATGATCCTGAGCTTGCTCGCTATGCAGGATTCGCCCTGAATTCCTTTTTTTTTCATGATCCTCGAGACTCCGGCCTCTTCGAATACAATCGCAAGCTCAGTGATATTCGGATGCCCTACCAATTTATTATCACACATGATCACGTCGAACCAAAAATCGAGGGCGACAGTGCCGGCGGGGAGCAGGATGATATGTTTTACATTCCTCAAGGCCAAAGTATCAACCTTCGCCATTATCGCCCTACTACCGTCGGCGGCAGAAGCGGCAGAGAAGCCCATTATTGGGGGATCTTTCGCCACAGCAAAAAGAACAAAAGCCTGGATGATCCAACCTTAGCAGACCAGAGAGTGCCTCAGATTTCAGGCAATCCGAATGGTCGTGTCAATACCTTGTTTCTGGACGGGCATGTCGATCATATCTTTGAGACGACCGGTGAAAACATTCGAAAAAGCTGGTACTCCGGCTATACGAATTAGCCGACGGTAAGACAGGGGGTTTCCGGCTTATCGGTTTAGAAATCAGCAAATTCCAAGGGCAATTGAATACGATTACAAGCGTCCTTTATGTTGTCGGACAGGCCCTGTTCATCAAACAATCGTAAGAGAGGAGCATGAGAAATATCGGTTTGCAACGAATCGTATCCTGTGGGATTGTGCTGTCGCTTGCTCCGGTCGGATTTACCGCCGATTGGCCGCAGTTTCGCGGGATTCATCGGGATGGAAAAAGCCCGGAAACGAACCTCCTGCAAGAATGGCCCGAGGGAGGGCCAAAGATGCTATGGCAGGTCGACGGCAACGGAGACGGCTGGTCCTCGGCGGCGATTGCCAAAGGCCGTATCTATATTACCGGAAAAATAGGCCGCGAAGGGACACTTTTCTGCTTTGATCTTGACGGAAAGCCGGTCTGGAAAAGTATCTACGGTCCCGAATGGACCCGTTCCTATCCCGGAAGTCGAACCACACCCACTGTCAACGAAGGAAAACTCTATCTTATGAGCGGTCAGGGGGTGGTCTATTGCCATGACGCCGAAACAGGTACAGCGCTCTGGTCACGGGACGTCTTTACTGAGTTCGACGGCGTTTATCCTTCCTGGGGCATCAGCGAATGTCTCTTTATTGATGGTGATAACGTTATCGCTACACCCGGCGGCAAAAAAGCCTCCATCGTTGCTCTGAATAAAATCACAGGAGAACCGGTTTGGACATGCAGTGAATTGACCGAGCCCAGCGGATACGGCAATCCCCAGTTGATCCGGATGGATACGACTCGCATTCTTGTCCAGATGCTTAAGGATCACGTCGCCGGTATCGATGCAGATACAGGGATGCTTCTCTGGACCGACAGTTTCGACGATTACCATACCGATCGAAACCGGATCGTTAATCCGAATGTTCCTATCTGCCATGACGGCCGTATTTACACCACCAGCGGTTATAATAACGGCGGTGCAATGCTGCAGCTCAGCTCCAACGGCAAACGGATCACCCGCCTCTGGACCGACACGACACTGGATGTCCATCACGGCAATGTCGTCCTTGTCGATGGCTATCTATACGGGGCCAACTGGACCAGCAACGGCAGTGGCAACTGGGCCTGCATCCGATGGGATGATGGTAAGGTCATGTACGACCATGACTGGAACGGTAACAAGGGCTGCATAATATACGCCGACGGGATGCTCTATTGCTGGGCCGAAAAAAGCGGTGAACTGGCCCTGGTGCCGGTCACTCCCGACGCTTTTCGACCCGCTAGTGTTTTTACCGTCACACAGGGCAAAGGGATGTTTTGGGCCCACCCCTCGATTTCCGAAGGCCGTCTTTATCTACGCCACGGCGAATACCTGATGTGTTACGACATCGCCGAACGCTGAAACACACTCATAAAGCGGAAATGACAATCCGGCTTGAATTTTCGATCACCGATTTGAAGGTTCGTCTTTGTCTTTGTGCTCATTGGATTTGTCTACTATATTCTGATGATCTCGACGACGATCCACCCAGGAAAAGGCCAGCAGGATGACTACAATCAAGATCAAACCGGGCAATAGCCATAACACAAATCGAAGACCTGCATCAATAACTAATAGTATATTTGACACTTACATTTCCTTAAAATAAGGAAAATCCATCTGTTCCACCTTATTGTTACCTCGATTGAAACCAGTGTCCATCGAATATGGTAATATTGCTAAAACAGATCGTATAAAGGCATTAGAAGCCAGCAAAAATCCTCATGATCCACGTTTATAATATTGAAAAACACCTCTTTCCAGAATGGTTGGAACAGGTTCCAGTAAGAAAGATTTATGCAAGAATAGAAGTTAGTATAAAAAGTCGAGGCGGAAAAGCCACAATCACTTTGTGCGTTTTTTCTCATAACCGGAATATATTTCTTGATTGTGCCAGTTGATGATGGTAACATTGAAGGTGTAACACATAGAAAATCATGTTTAATATATATTTACGTGGGAATTGTTAGTGGAAAGGATAGATGATGAAAAGACTTGCAATTCTTACCATGGTTCTGTCTATGATGGGTATATCTTCGGCCGGTCTGATCTTTACCATGGAAGAGGATGTTTTGACGATCGAAGGGGAAAATGTTTTCGGTTTTCTCCTCTCCATCGAACTGGTCGATGTCGGGGCTGATATGGGGACACTGCAGCTATACATCCCCGAGCCGATTCGTCTCTTTCCTACGGAATTCGATCTACCCGGTAAAACACAGCACTGTACTCCCGACGGCTTATACTGCGAAGTCACCCAATCCAACATCTTTGGTCCACCCAGGTCGGGTGCCATGCTCGAAGGTATTACCTGGACAGGTCAGGGGGTAGCCGATCTGGTGGTTTCCGCTCTTCCCGGGGGAAACAGATGGGACGGAGAAGTCCAACCTGCGGGAGAACTGTACCGCTATCACATTCCTGAGCCGGCATCCATGGTTCTGCTGGGTCTGGGCGCCCTGCTGGTTCGACGATGCAGATAAGAGCGCCGGGGCCGTTAAACGAAATAAGCTTTTCTCAGGAGGCAAGAAGATGAAAAAGCTTCTCATCCCGATTCTCGTTCTGGGCATTGCGGGTATGGCTTCGGCGGGTCTGATCTTTACCATGAACGAGGATGTCCTGACGATCGAAGGCGAAGACGTTTTTGGTTTTTTATTAGAAATCAAGCTGGTCGATGTCGGGGCCGATATGGGTACGTTACAACTGGATACAAGCAATATCACTTTTCCGACCCCATTCGACCTGCCCGGCCGAGTACAGAACATTCGTCCTGATGGTTTGTACTATGAATTAATGGTAAGCAACATCTTCGGTGGCCCCGAGTCGGGTGTCATGGTCGATGGTATTACCTGGACAGGTCAGGGTGTCGCCGATCTGGTCGTTATTTTCCCCTACAGTGGTTTAGCCATATGGCCCGGACACCCTGTCGGAGAACTGTACCGCTATCACATCCCCGAACCGGCATCCATGGTTCTGCTGGGTCTGGGCACCCTGCTGGTTCGACGACGCAGATAAGACAGCACAAGAGCCGTAAAATGAAATAAGCTTTTATCAGGAGGCAAGAAGATGGAAAAGCTTATCATCCTAATTCTCGTTCTGGGCATTGCAGGTATGGCTTCGGCTGGTCTGATCTTTACCATGGAGGAGGATGTTCTGACGATCGAAGGCGAAGACGTTTTTGGTATTTTACTCTCGGTTGAATTGGTCGATGTGGGTGCCGACATGGGTACGTTACAACTGGATACAAGCAATATCACTTTTCCAACCCCGTTCGATCTGCCTGGTAACATACAGACTCCTGATGGTTTGTACTATGAATTAACGATAATCAACTTCTTTGGTACCGAGTCGGGTGTTATAGTCGATGGCATTACCTGGACAGGCCAGGGTGTCGCCGATCTGGTGGTCTCTTATCTCAGACCCTTTGAACCTGATGGCGAAATTTTTCGATACCATATCCCTGAACCGACATCCATGGTTCTGCTGGGTCTGGGTGGTCTTGTTCTTCGGTCGATACGAACGAGTTAACGGCTTGGCATATACACGGTCTCGCTTGTTGCCAGGTCAATCGACTGGCCGAACCGTCCGGCGGTGAGCAGGATGTTGTCTTTCAATTCCTTTCGTGACAATCCGTATTTTTGCGCCAAAGCCTCAATCCGGTTCCGCATGGGGGAACTGATCAGCATGAAATACAGCTCTTCGGCAAATTTGCCCTCGGTGAGGGGATTCGGCGTACCCCTTTCCCTTTGTTGTATCGGTTTGATTTGGATTTCTTCGATTATCATCATTGTTTTATCCTTTCTTTTTCGTGTACCGATACGCAGTCGCATATGCACAAAAAGAATTACAAAAAAATAGACATCCAGGAAAAATTTGAAATAATAGGGCCCCGGAGACGACTACCGGGCTAGATAGAGTGCGGAACAGGTCTGTAGTCATGGATAAAGAGAAAGGGGAAAAACGATGAGGACGGCGATATTATTTCCGGTCATAGGTCTAAGTTTGCTCCTGAGCGGATGTTTCATTAACAGCAGCAATCCCCCGGTTCGTGTCGAAGTGGTTCAGGAGCTTACTGCGGAAATGCCGTCCGGAAGCACCCTGATCGCCGAAAGCAGCAACGGCGCCATCGATGTGACCGGCTGGGATCAGAATACGTGTCATGTGGTTGCCACGATCAGCGCCCGCGGCTGGACGCACGAAGAGGCCATGGATGTGGCCGAGGCCGTCGAAATCAGCCTGGTGGATACGGGCCAGCGAATGGAGGTTCAGGTGCAAAAGCCATCTGTCGATCTGGCCCGGCATATCGGCATCTCGTTCGATATCTCTGTTCCGCGGCAAAGTGGGATCGACGTTCATACCAGTAACGGTGCGATTACTGCCGGAAGCCTTGCCGGACAGGTCAAAGCACGCACGAGCAACGGCAGAATCAATATGGAACAGGTAGCAGGCCCGATTGATGTTCACACCAGCAACGGAAAGATTACCTGCCGTGATGTCATGAACAACATTCGTGCAAAGACCAGCAACGGAGGCGTGGAGGTGCTCTGTGCCGCCGGCGCAAGTGAAGCGCCGGATATATCCATTGAAACCAGCAACGGCTCGATCACCTTTACGGCACCACCCAATTTCTCGGCCCGGGTCTCGGCCCGCACGAGCAACGGCTCGGTGAAAACGGATCTGCCTATCCTGGTGCAGGGGGAATTCAAGAAGAACCGCCTGGAAGGAACCATCGGCGAAGGGACCGGCCGGTTGACGCTGCGCACCAGCAACGGCTCGATCCGCATCGGAAAATAAAAAAGATTGATCAATTTGGATTTATTGCTTTTTCTTTTCGCCGAAGAGGCCTTTGAGACCTTCGGTAATAGTCTCCGGCTTGATAATCTCCTTGACCTCGGCGGGTACATTGTCGCCCAGGGCCTTTTCGAGCTGCTGATTCATCTCATTGGCCAGCCGTTGTTTGCCGGCCTCGATGAGCTTGTCCTGAAACGTCTTACTCAGGGCCTTGCTGTCGAAGATCAGCCGGGGTTGGGTCACAGGTCCTACCATCCGTACCGACAGGTCCAGGTCCTTCATCACCGCAAACACCTCATCCGTGGTTTTGGCGTCCATGCCGAATAGCCCCTTGGATGAATCGGCCGCCAGTTCGTTGACCTTCACGTCCACGGTCAGGTCGATTACCTGCTGATTCAACGTGCCCTTGAAGGTCCCCGCCAGGGTTCCGCTTTGAAAGTCCAGGGCGTTTTGCGAAGCCAGCCCCGACTGCATCTGCCCGAGATCCAGCCCGGAAAAGGTTCCGGTCACCATCCCAGCCTGATCCGGATCGTCAAAATGCCAGTCGATCTTGATCTGTGGTCCATCCTCCTTCAGAGAACGGATCTCCAATCCCATTGGCAGCTTCGCCGCACGAGGAGCGTTACTCAGGTTGGTCAGATTTATAGTGCTGACACCGAACTGCCCAAGAGGAATATCCACCTTGTCCGCGGTTATATTGCGCGCCAGCATCTTTACTATCGGAGCGACCTGGGCCCGTGCGGTCAGATAGTCCAGATATTTATGAGGGGCCTCCTGTGTCGGCTTCTCAGCCTGCTCTTTTGATTCGGGCAGCCACCGTCGAATTTTACCAAGCCAGTCACGAACTGTCTTGGCCTTCTCAAAATACTCCTCAATCTTGGCTGCTGTGATATCCTCCAGGCCAAAATCCTTTGGATCGAATGTATCTTGCGGTTCCTCCTCGGGCAATACCTCACCCGGAGTCTGGCGCGGCTGATCGAATAGGATCTCAGACACTTTCACCTGATCCATGATCAGCTTGCCCACCGAAAGACTGTACACATCCGCCTTGGCGGAGATTTCTCCGATCTGGACCTGGTTCTGGGTGGGTTTCTGACGGTCGGTTACGCAGATACCTTCTACAGCTATGTTTCCTTTAGTTGGAGCCAGCTCGACCTGAGCGATATCCACTTTGGCCCCGTTAGCCTTGGTCAAAACCTCAGCAGCCGTGTCCCGAATCAGCTCATTTTTCACAAACCAGACCAGTCCGATCAGCAGGGCGATGACAAGTACAACGAAAATCGCCCCTGCCTTACGCAGGTATACTGTCTTGAATTCCATGGCTTCCCGTGCATTCTTGGCACGTTTGCCTACCAGCAGCCAATCCAGAAAACGAACCCACCCTTTTTCCTGCCACTTGGCAAACTTTTCCGAGTTGCTTTCCAGCTTGAGCCATGTCCTGCGGAATCCCAGGACAATCTGGCCGGCGATAAAGCCCAGTACAAAACCGATGACCGGTCCGGAAAAAATGGTCCCCGCCAGGGCCGGCCGGGCAAAATCGCTTAAACCCACAATCGGAATCCGACTCAGGAGCGATAACAGCCAGCCCAAATAGGCCTGTACAAATCCGCCGATATGAAACCATGCCGGCGCCGCAGCCAGACAGAGCGCCTTGCCCAGCGCTGCTGACAGTAGGAATAAGCCGATCGGGATGTTCAACAGCACCAGTGCGATCAGCAATGCTGCGTGCAGACCGGAAAAACCCGGCATTAATCCAAACCAGAATCCCAGGCCCACCGCCAGCCCCACCAGCGTCGGGGAGACCTGCCCTCGAAACAGTTTGACAATCTTGCGAATCTTCCGCGGAAAAAACATGTCCGGACTCCTTTCACCTATTTCTTCGGCGCATAGCGAAGCACATGCACCTTTTCCAGTGTGATCAAACCTTCACCTACCATCGCATCGATTTTCGGCAGTACACGGTCCAGGTGTTCCTGTGTATCGACTGCTTCGATTAGGATCGGCAGGTCCTGGCTTAACGCCAGCAATCCCGCCGTGTGCAGATGGCTCTTAGCCCCGAATCCGGCCATTCCCCGCAGCACAGTCGCTCCGGCGATCTCCTCTTTGCGAAGCAGGTTCAGGAGTTCTTTATACAGCGGCTTCTTATCAACCTTATCGCCTTCGCTGATAAAAATACGCATACAGACCTGATCACCTTCCAATGCCCGCATTATCCCGTTCCTCCCACAATCGCCTTGCCCAAGGTCAATCCGCCGACAGCAGCGGCCAGTCCCAGTACCAGATTCAACACCACGTTCCCGGCCGCTGTCAGCCACGCACTGTCTTCCAGCAGTTTGATCGTTTCATAGCCAAAGGTGGAAAATGTCGTTAAAGCACCGAGGAATCCCACCGTTATGGCAATTCTTGCTGACTGGGGGATGAGGTCTGTTGTCAGGCCCAGATGCATCACGAATCCCAACAAAAAACAGCCCAATACATTGACAATCAGCGTTCCATAGGGAAAATCCTGCCCCAGTACACGTCCTGCGAGCACACCCGCGCCCCAACGGCACAGCGCCCCAGCCGCCCCGGCTATCGCCACAAAAAAAATATCCCGCATCCGATCAATTCCTAATTAAATCCAGTGCACTATAGAGTCGAGTTACGGAATCGTCAAGAATCCCCGCATCATGAATCTCACAGAATCTAAATATGAAGGATGTGGAAGGTGAAACGGGATTGCCCCAGCGATGCCGGAGCAATCCCATTGGGAATTTGTCGTGTTGGTTCTTTCGCGTTACGCGGGTACTTCGCTCAGCGGGATGCCCAGCGCATCGGCGACTCCCTTGCCGTATGCCGGATCGGCCTTCAAGCAGTTTCCGATGTGGCGGATCTTGATCGGCTTGGGGGCGTCGCCCATGGCGCGAGCGGTATTTTCGAAAAGTGCCTTTTGTTGTTGGGGATTCATCAGCCGGAACAGCGCGCCAGGCTGTGAATAGTAATCATCATCGTCTTCCCGGTGGCTCCAATGATCGGCCGCTCCATCAAGAGCCAGCGGCGGCTCGCGGAATTCGGGCTGCTCCTGCCATTCACCGTAGCTGTTCGGCTCGTAGCCAAGGGTGCTGCCCTCGTTACCGTCCACTCGCATCTGGCCGTCGCGATGGAACGTGTGAACCGGGCAACGGGCGCGGTTGACCGGGATCAGGTGATGATTCACACCCAGACGATAGCGTTGAGCGTCTCCATAGGAAAACAGACGACCCTGTAGCATTTTGTCCGGGGAAAATCCGATCCCCGGCACGATATTGGCCGGATTGAAGGCAGCCTGTTCGACGTCAGCAAAGTAGTTCTCTGGGTTCTTGTTCAGCTCGAGCACACCCACATCCATCAGCGGGTACTTCTTGTGCGGCCATACCTTGGTCAGATCGAAAGGATTGAACGGAAAGTGGGCGGCTTCTTTCTCCGGCACCACCTGTATCTTCATGTTCCACTTGGGGAAATCGCCCTTCTCGATGCTGTCGAACAGGTCCCGTTGGTGGCTTTCCCGGCACTTGCCGATGATCGCCTCGGCCTCGGCATCGGTGAGGCATTTGATCCCCTGCTGGGTTTTAAGGTGGAACTTGATCCAGAATCGTTCCCCCTTGGCGTTGATCAGGCTGTAGGTGTGGCTGCCGTAGCCGTTCATGTGCCGATAGGAAAGCGGGATACCCCTCTCGCTCATGGTGATGGTTACCTGGTGCAGGGCTTCGGGCAGGTTGGTCCAGAAGTCCCAGTTGTTGCGGGCGCTGCGCAGGTTGGTTTTGGGATCGCGCTTGACGGCGTGGTTAAGGTCGGGGAATTTCAGAGGATCACGCAGGAAAAACACCGGCGTGTTGTTGCCCACCAGGTCCCAGTTGCCCTGTTCGGTGTAAAACTTGATCGCAAAACCGCGGATGTCTCGTTCGGCGTCGGCGGCCCCGCGCTCGCCGGCCACCGTGGAGAAGCGGACGAAGACCTCGGTCTTCTTGCCGATCTCGGAAAATACCTTCGCCTTGGTGTACTTGGTGATATCGTGCGT
>JAFGPC010000006.1 GCA_016926155.1 Sedimentisphaerales bacterium | reverse complement strand
CGGGGTCGTCAGATCCGCACAGCCGGAACCGGCACAGGAACCGTCCAGCCATTGGGAGGCAAATGCCGCCACATCCGAAAGCGATACCCGACAATCCCCAGTCAGGTCACCGGGAGGACAGGCCAGCCCCGGCATACAAAATCCCATGCCAAAAAAGATTATGGAAAGAAAAAAAAACACTAGTTGTCTTATATCGAGTCTCACTGAACACACCACCCCTTATCCGAGCATGGTTTTCAATCTTATAGAGTCGGTTCCAGCCCCATTTGTTACGCCTTTTTGGCGGTAAAACATAACGACAATTCAAAAACTGAGGAATTGTCATTATTTATTATTGTATCAGAAAAGAACTCTAAAAGCATTGAAAATCCAAGAGCGAGAACGAACTGTCTAAAAGTTACTGGAATTCATACTCGTAGAACCTAATATGATTTCATACGTATCGAGTGTAACAAAAAAATCTCACTATAGAATTTTGGTGAGAATTGGCGATGTTTAAGATTAAGGAGAACATATGCGTGAGCAAGACAAAAAAAACATGTTGGGCGCCTGGCCAATATATCTCTTACTAATTCTTCTGATTGTAACCATGTTATGGTTTTATCATAATAATCCACCCACCAATGCCGATCAGACTCTGGGACAGGCTATTTCCAAAAATCTGGACCCATCCGGCCTTAAAACCATTATTGAATCTCGTCGTGGATGGGATGTGGCCTTTCCGGAGTCATGGGGCAGTCTTGCTGAGGATTTTAGCTACACCACAGTCACCGGAGAGACCGCTAAATTGAGCGATCATAAGGGTAAAAATGTTATTCTGGTATTCTGGGCAACCTGGTGCCCTCCCTGTCGGGCAGAAATTCCACATCTAGTCCAATTACGTAAAGAGTTTTCAAATAAAGACTTAGAAATAATAGCCATCAGTAATGAGTCAAGCCAGACCGTAAAATCCTTTGTCGAAAAGGAAGGAATCAACTACACCGTTGTGGCCGGTAATGTGTTACTTCCTTCACCGTTTAACAAAGTCCAGAGTATTCCTACTGCATTTTTCCTTGATTCTGAGGGAAAAATCAAGATAGCAACCGTAGGCGTAGTACCGGAAGAAACATCAAAAGCTATTTTTAAAGCCGGAAAGGCCTCATGACAGTTCTTTAAAGGATTCTTGCTCCCATATAGCCCCTCCAACATGAAAAATATTGATTTTTTGGTAGACGAATGCCCTTGACATAGATAGACTATGGGGCTCTGGATCAAGATAGGATTATTTGCAGTACAAGTGTAGGGAATTTCCATGGCACATAAAAAAGGGCAAGGTAGTTCGAGAAACGGACGCGACAGCAATCCCCAGTTTCTGGGTGTCAAGCTATACGGCGGACAGATTGCCAAAGCCGGATCGATCATCGTCCGGCAACGCGGCACCAAGTTCAAACCAGGTTTTAACGTAGGCATGGGCAAAGATCATACTCTGTTCGCCCTGACGGATGGCACGGTCGAGTTCCAGGGTCGAAAGGTTCATATTGCGGTAAACTGATTGCCCCCGGACGGAGTATGGATATAATAAGGCGGCCATAATGTCGCCTTTTTTATGCGCAGCAGAAAGGACAATCCATGATGCAACCGAAAGGCAAGAGTCCGACCGTCAGCGCCGTCGAATCACGCTATCTGATGATGCCCAACCAGGCCAATCCATACGGGACGGCGTTCGGCGGAGTCATCATGGCTTGGATCGACATGGTCGCAGCGATGGCTGCCCAGAAACACTGCGGCAAAGAGGTCGTCACGGCGGGGATGGACTCGCTGTCCTTTCATGAGTCTATCCGGGTCGGTGAAATCGTTCTGCTTAAGGCGATGGTCAATTATGCCGGGACCACGTCGATGGAAGTGGGGGTACAGGTCGTACGGGATAATCCGGAAACCGGCGAGCAGCGGATCGCCACGACGGCACATCTGACGTTTGTGGCGCTGGATGAAAAGAAACGCCCTTCTCCTGTGCCGCCTATCGTACCGGATACCGAGGAAGAAAAACGCCGCTATGCCAATGCCGAGATTCGTGTTCAGATGCGAAAACAAATGCGAAAGAAACTGGGAGAAAAAGAGTAAACAGGGCATCCATTACTTTGTCATGAAAACTAGGGGGTTATTTGCCTCAATTCTTCAACTGCATCACAGGTCAAGTCAACAAGAAACTGGAGGGGGCCGGGGGAATTGATTTTCCAGATTCGCAGCAGGACGGATTCGACAAGTGTATCCTTCAGTTCAGCAGCGGTCGTGATTTCCCATGAATCAGGCATGCCATATGCTTCAGGCTCTTTCAAGATTGCCAGAACACCGGCCACAGCGCCGAGGGCAAGACAGTTCGGTATGATTCCATATTCCAAAGCGAGCTGCATGGTCCCGTAGAGACGGTCGTTGAGACCCAGCTTTCGCAACGGATCTCGGGCGGCCCGCTGGACGGTATCGTCCAGATACGGATTGGTCATGCGATCCAGGAGGTCCTCGGCATAACTTTGATATCCCTCGGGTGTAAAGAGGGCATCGCCGATATGGGCATTTTTCCGGATGAGGGCGGCTCCGGATTCATTCAGAAACGCATCACGAGCGATCTGCATCAAAGCCGAATCCTGCCGAAGCTGAGGCATCTTTTCATAGCCTTTGGCGGCTGCGAGATAGGCCAGAAGGGCATGAATCGCGTTGTGGCCGTAGAGTTTGGCCTCTTCGAACGGCAGCAGGTCATCTTTTTCGAGGAACGTGCGGATACCCGGCAGGAAGTCGGGCAGCGTGGTTCGCGTAACCAGGATGCGATTGAACTGTTCAACGAGAAAGGCTTTGTCCAGGCCGGGTGCGATGGGAGCCAGATTCCGCTGGGTGATCTGTTTCGGATCAGTAACGACCTGGCTCATCTTGCCGATGACGGTATTCAGGTATTGAACGGGCCGGGTGGATTGGCCGGAAAGAATTTGATTCACTTGTTCGTCAAGGATTTCCGCAGCATGGTTGTTGTTTTCCGCAGTGTATACGATGGTTCCATGAGTATTTCTGTTTTTTAATCCCGCAGAGATCAATGAGGCTACAGAGGTCATATCACCGGAGTTGTAAAAGGAAACTGAGGGCAGAGAAGTCACAATCTCAGTCGCCCGACTTAAGAGTTCTGCCAGTTCCATACGGTCGGCTTTGATGGTTGGATTGAGAAGTTGTACTCCTTCGATCTGCCTTACAAGGATGCCGTCGGACTGGGCTACATTGATACAGTACCTGCCATTATTTTTTCGAACGGCATCCACGAGAGCCGGATCGATCTCGGCAACAACGATCTGTGAGAAGTTGCCACTTTGAAAGGCCTCATTGACAAACAGACCCGCCTGAATCGGGCCAAATCCAAAACCGACAAAAACATGCTTCACGATGATAACTCCTCAGTGGGATTCTTTGCCTGTCAGGCATTGATTGAGCAGTTCGATTTCCTTTGACTTATTCCAATAGTCAACTCTTTGCAGAGACATCGGGCGAATATGCGGGTAAAGAATGGCCTTACCGTCGATTTGACCGGCTTTGATCATTTTCAGAACCTCGACGGCATTGTCCAGTGAGCCGACCGCGGCGACATAATTTCCCGGATCGATATCGCCGTCGATGATCGCCTGCAGCGTGGCGGACATATCGCTGGGATCACCGCCGCTGGAACCGACAACCTTGATCTCCCGATAATGCACGGCCAGGGCATCGAGTTGCAGAAGATGCTGTCCACGAGGCAGGCCCCCGAAAAGATTGGCCACACCGCCATCAGCCAGCAGGCCCAGTGCCTCCTGTTGTACGGCGTTGATCCCCACGGCAAGGATCATGTCGTCGGCACCCCGGCCCGATGAGACTTCTTTCAAGGTCGGCTCCAATTGGTCGGGTGTGACACAAATTAGACGGACATCTTTCTGCAGTGCTTTTGCTTCAATGGATTGTCTGGTTTTATCAAGACGTTCGGTCACGAGGTCTGAAACAATCAAGACCGATGGGGCAAACCGCAGAGCCAGTTCGGTATGAATACGTCCCATGGCCCCGGCGCCGATAACAACCGTAATGCCTCCGGGCAGAAGACCCAGGTGCGGACGACGCTGGGCATGAGGGCCATTTTTGAGGATGTGGTAATGCCGCTGCTGTGCGGAATAAATGCAGCTTATAGGCTCGGTCATGGAAGTGGCGAAATAGGGCATTTGGTCATCAGGCAGGGGCAGCAGACAGTCGGCGGCAAGGACCTCCTCCTGAAT
>JAFGPC010000053.1 GCA_016926155.1 Sedimentisphaerales bacterium | reverse complement strand
GCCTGGAATGGATTGGGCTGGTCGCAGTTTAACCAGGGCAAACCCGTCGCCGCCAAAGAGGCCTTTGAGAAATGCATCATTCTGGATCCCAAGCATTCGGCGGCATTGAACGGTCTCGGATGGATCGCCAAGGGACAGGGTAAGATTGACGAGGCCCTGGAATACTGGAAGACTGCCGTAGCCGCTCAACCCGGGGCCACTGCCGCGTTGAACGGCCTGGTAACAACCTATATAGAGCAGAAGCAGTACGATCAGGCCCAGAAGTATATGCAAATGTGGCTTCGTGTGGATCCTGAAGGCAAGGAAGCCCAAATGCTGCAGGAGAAGCTCAAAGCCGCTATGCAGCAAAGCTGATATCGTAAGGGCAGTCCCCATAAATGGGGCTGCCCTTTGTCTGATTCACGGAGACTTGATTGAAAAAGCAGTTCGAACAACAACCTGGCAACCAGCTTTGGTGGGTAGTGTCACTATTGGCAATCGTGGTGATCCTGCCCACCGTTTGTTTGTTATGGTTCATGGTTCAGGCAGTGCGAAATGAACGGTTGGCAGTGCGGCAGAAACTGGTCGACCTGTATGACGGCGAAGTCAAACACATCGCCGACTGGATTGACAATGATATATGGCAGACTGAACTGAATTGGCTTGCTCGGCAGGAATCGCTTCCGGAAGATTTCCTTTTTCAGACATTAATTCAAACAGAAAACTCCGAATCAAATGAGCAAATTCCGCTCTTGAAACATAGCGACGCCATTGTTATTTACAGTGTAAATGGGGAACCGGCTTATCCTCGCATGAAACCAATGGAGTCAGATTCGGAATCCATTTCTATTCTTCGCCTGGCCCAGGATCTGGAATATACATGGGGGGATTATTCCTACGCCCTGCAGGAATACAATCGCATTTCAGAAGAAAACGAGCAGCCGTTGACCAGGTTGAAAGCCCTGATCGGCAAGGTGCGATGCCTGTGGAAAATGGGGCTCAAGACGGAAGCATTGGCATCATGCAGGCAATGTACCACTTCCGAGCAGTTACCCGTTGGCTCGGTTGAAACGGCTAATCTGATCGCACAGGCGCGTATGCTGTTGGTCGATTTCAGCAAACAAGCAGAGGATGAGGCCACAGGATCGGCATGGCAACTACTGATCAACACGGCCTTGACTTATGATCCGCAAAAACCGGATTATCTGTCGATGGATTCCGAGACAAGGCTTCTGCTTCTCAACCGGATTCTGGAATCCGACGAATCGGAAGTAAGTGAGGGTCAGCGTAACCAGGTGCTGCGATTTCTGTCGGTAGAGACACGAAGTCTTCAGGCGATTCAAAAATTTTATTCAGTCGAATCTTTCCAGGACTGGCTCCCACAACAGATGCGTCGAATCGATCTGCCCGAGGAAACATTTGGCGTCTGGTACCGTCTGTCCAATCACAGGATTCTCGTTCTCTATAATAAAGATAGTATGCAACAGAAATTGCAAATCTATCGTGACCAACTGCAGCGATTTCGAAAAGAATTGCAATTCAGCATCCTCGACAACACAGGGGCCTCTATAATCAAGCATGAACAAGGTGATGCTAAAGCATTTCTATCGGCCCCTATCAGCAGTCATTTCCCCAACTGGACTATCGAGTTGTTTCCGGAAGAAAGCGAATTGCTCGACAAAGCCGCTGAACGGCAAATCGCTATTTATACATGGGGCGGCATTCTGGTGATCGGCCTGGTCCTTGTTACCGGCGGGCTGGCCGGTCAGACTTTCGCACGACAGGTGAAAGTGAATCGCCTTAAGAATGATTTCATCGCAACCGTAACACACGAACTCAAAACCCCGCTGGCCTCCATGCGAATGCTGGTCGATACGCTGCTGGAGGGTCGCTACAAGGATCAGCAGCAGGTACGCGAATACCTTGAACTGGTTTCCGGCGAGAACAAGCGCCTCAGCCGCCTGATCGACAATTTCCTGAGTTTCTCCCGGATGGAGCGAAACAAGCACGCCTTCGAGATCCGGACCACCGATGCAGGATCGATTGCCGGAGAAGCCGCCGAAGCGGTCCGTGGGCGCTTCGAACAGGCAAACGTGGACTTTACATTGCAGATTCCTGAGAAGATTCCCCAAGTGCAGGCCGATCCCGATGCGATGGTCACAGTCCTGGTGAACCTTCTGGACAATGCTTACAAATACTCCGGCGACAACAAGCAGATCTCCCTGCAGGTGATCCCCGACAGTCAGGCCGTGTATTTTGAAGTGCACGACAACGGCCGGGGGATGACGCCGCGGGTTGCAAAACGGATTTTCGACCGTTTCTATCAGGCCGATCAAACCTTGAGCCGAACGGCCGAGGGTTGCGGGCTGGGTTTAAGCATTGTCAAATATATCGTCGATGTGCATCATGGCCGGATTGATGTCGTCAGCGAACCGGGCAAAGGCAGTTCCTTCCGGGTTAGAATTCCCACTGCATAGAGGATACCATGGAAACCGTACTGATAATTGAAGATGATCCGGC
Source organism: Sedimentisphaerales bacterium (assembly GCA_016926155.1). GTDB lineage: Bacteria > Planctomycetota > Phycisphaerae > Sedimentisphaerales > Anaerohalosphaeraceae > JAFGGE01. The sequence continues at coordinate 25,853 of JAFGPC010000053.1, read as the reverse complement.
GATGCTTCGGGGCCTGAAGGACAACTTTGAATACCAGGGCTATTCCGTGCTAATGGCGGCCGATGGCGAAACCGGCCTCAACGCCGCCCTGGACAGCAAACCCGATCTGATCCTGCTGGATATCATGCTGCCCAAGATCAACGGCTATGAGATCTGCCGGCTGATCCGAGAGCAGAAGCTGGATATGCCGATCATCATGCTGACCGCCAAGGGGCAGGAGTCGGATATTGTACTGGGGCTCAACCTCGGCGCGGACGATTATGTAACCAAGCCGTTCAGCATCAAGGAGCTTCTGGCACGGGCGAATGCCTTTCTGCGACGTCGCAGAGAAGAGACGCCCAAGGTATACTCTTTCGGCGATTGCCGGCTGGATGTCGAGGCCAGGGTTTTGACCCGTAACGGCAAGGCGGTGGACTTGTCACCGAAGGAGTTCAACCTCCTGGAATATTTCCTGCAGCGGCCCGGCCGGGCCCTGACCCGGGATGAGATCCTTAACCATGTCTGGGGGTACGACTGCTTTGTCACAACCCGGACGATCGACCGGTTCGTCAATACCCTGCGGGCCAAGATCGAACCGGACCGCCACAATCCCACCTTCGTCAAAACCATCCGCGAAATCGGCTATAAGTTTGAATATGATAATCCTGAAGAAAATATATAAATTGTTTCCTGGCAGCTTTTTTTCCAAGTGAATAATTGCTGGATTCTATATCAATCGAAAAAAGACAAAAATCAAGGACGGCCATTTCTGTTTTCTATTTTACAAATAATGAAATGTTTACTCAAAACCTAAAGCAATACGAAATCCAGTGCTGCTGAGCCACCAGTTTAAACCACCACGACCGCGTTCCGCTACGCGACACATAGTGGCATTGTAGGCCCAACAACCACCGCGTATAACACGATAGTCACCATTTGTAGGCCCCGTTGGATTGATTTCGGGGCTGATTTTATAGTAGTTTTTATCATACCAGTCATTACACCACTCAGTATCATTGCCCTCCATATCATAAAGTCCATAGCCATTAGGAGAAAAGGTGCATACGGGGGACGTGTATGGTTCGATACCATCATTCCAACCTGGATGATAGTTCCGGGTTGGACCAATGTCGTAATAAATACCCCCCCAGCTATAGTAATTTGCTTGGTTGTGAGAGATCGTATCTCCCAAGGGAAAACGTTTTCCGGGTAAGCCACCTCGGGCAGCATATTCCCACTGTGCTTCTGTTGGCAAATGATAACCGTTCTTACTGAAGTCGCACTCCCATGTTGAAAGATTATAACACGGCTGCTTACCTTCTTGCTCACTTCGCCAATTACAATAAGCAGCTGCTCCCACCCAAGTCACATTACTCATAGGATCCCTGTTCATATCACGTCCGCTCTTTAAAGGGAGAAGAAAGGTACCATCAGAAAAAGCGATTTGATTATCGGGATATTCATTCGTATCACAGTACACATACTTTGTGCCCGAATCAGCTTTATATACAAATCCATTAGTCACAACGATCTGGCCCAACTGAATTGCAGAATTGAGATATTCACAGTATTGTTGGTTAGTAACCTCACAACGACCAATATAAAATGAACTAATCGTAACTGTGTGCAACGGGAGTTCATCACTTTGCCATTCAGCAAAATTATCACCCATCTGAAACGTACCACCGGGAATTAGGTTCATATCCCCCTCTCCTATCCTCCAGTAAGAAGCTATTTCAGCAAAATCATTTAAGTCAATTAATCCATCTCCCACTGGTTGTGGATATATATCTGCGATACTCTCGTCAGTCAGCCAACTCTCGGCAAGAAGAATTAGATCATGTAGATTGACGTATTCATCGCCGTTGATATCTCCCGGATGTCCTTCAAAATCATCGTTAAGTTGCCGCTGATTTGCCCAAACAATCGAGGGCAGTATCAAAGTTGTTATGAAAATTAATATGATCTTGTAATACATGAACCTACCTCCCTAATTCAACTAGCTCTGACCTTTATCCGCCTTTTGTACATATATTATACTTGCTCATCCTCCTTTTTCAAAGCTAAATACTAGGTTCTTTGGCACATCAGTATTCAAAATTCGGAATCATGAAGGAGTAAGTCCAACACATGTCTAATCTTCAGTAGACGATTTCTTGTCCACCAGTTCTGCAATCTGAAGTTGCAGCTCTTTCATCTCCTTTTGTAGGATCAGCTTGGTATGGATCTGCCAGTACCATAAAAGGATCACCATCGCCGCATTGACTCCGACAATGGCAGTAAACAGCGCCCAGGTAACATACCAGCCGGTATTGTATTTTATCCCCAGCGTCCCGTACACGATGATCACCGCAGCGGCCGCGAGTCTGAGATAGCACTCCAGTATCGCTTTTTTGTGCTGTTTTTTGTACGCCTTTTCGATGCCCTGCGTGACAGCAGCATTCTTGTCGAGATCATAATGACCCCCACTCCAGCAGGCTAACATTCGTTTTACAAAATCATTCATTTCAGTCTCGCTCCATTATGGTTCGAAGTTCGTTTACGGTACGATGCAATCGGGATTTAACCGTTCCTTCAGGGATCCCCAGAATCTCCGCTATCCGGCTCAAGTCAAATCCTTCCCGATATCGCAAATCGAGCAGTGCCCGACGGTCCGTCGAAAGCCTTGTGACCGCTGCCCTGAGAAACTCTTCTTCTTCATCGTCATTGTTTGTCTGATCCGGCTGGCTTTGTACATGCTCTGCAAGCTGACCGTTCAACCGGGATCGCTTTTGCTGCTTCCGCAGCCAGTCGGAACACTTGTTGTTGGTGATCTTAAAGGCCCAGTTGGGAAACACCGCAGAGTCCTTGAGCCTCGAAAGCCCTTTGACGATGGAAAACCAGGCTTCCTGGACAATATCCCAGGCGGCCGATTCGGAACCGGTCACACGGTATGCATATAGCCACAGGCGTTTCTGCCATCGGCCCACAAGCTCATCAAGAGCCTCCCTGTCGCCCTGTTGACATCGGAGTACAAGCACTTCATCATAGATCTGATCACGAGTCTTTCGCATGGTTCTATTCTAAAGGTCGGACGGCCTGTGTAAAACGTTCCATAATTCTGCTAAATTCGTTTAACCGGCAGTTTTACGATAGAAGTCAGATAGATACCCGTGGCTTATGCCGCTCTGAAATTGTCTTGCATAACGGCCTGCGGTCGACTAGGGTATTGCTCTGGTCTTCGTTGATGCCGAGGCGATTCACAGCCCTTTTCGGCATTCGTGCAGAAAATCGATCCGGATGTGTACCCGATACAGGATGCGGTATATGGCTGCCAAGCAGAAGCAGGACAAACAAGTCTGGCGGTTCAGCTTTGAAAGCGTCGCCGAGTTGAAGGCCCTTTCGGCGGAACTGAGAGCGCCGCTGGAGGCCATCGAGGATGTGTCAAATCTTGTAGAGCCCGTGCAGGCGGGCAAACTACTCGTCCCCAACAGCCTGGCGATTCATCCCATGGAAGGCTGCGATGGGGATGCACAAGGTCGACCGGGCAGGCTCACATGGCGTCGATATGAAAGGTTTGCCGCAGGGGGGGCGGGATTGATCTGGGCCGAGGCTATTGCGATCGTTCCCGAAGGAAGGGCCAATCCCAGGCAGCTATGGCTTCACAAGGACACCCGTGAGGATTTCAGCAAGGTGGTAACCATGATGCGCCAGATCGCCGCCGAAAGCATGGGACCTGCTCACGAACCGGTCATCGTCGCCCAGCTTACCCATTCGGGCCGGTACAGCAAACCTGCCGGCAAGGCAGAGCCTATTATCCCCGTCCGCGACCCATATCGCGATCCACTCAGTCCCGAGTCAGCCCCGAACGCCCTGCGTCCGAGTCGGATTCCTGACGACTGGCCCCTGGTCACCGACGAATATCTCGACGCCCTGCAGGATAAGTACGTCGAGGCCGCACGTATCGCTTTCGATGTGGGATTTAACGCGGTGGATATCAAGTCCTGTCATGGATACCTGATCAACGAGCTTCTGGCGGCCCATACCCGCAAGGGTAAATATGGCGGCTCGTTTGAGAATCGAACACGGTTCCTCTTGGAAGTGATCGACCGAATCCGAGAGGAACTGGGTGAGGTTCCCATCACACTTCGGCTGGGCGCATTTGACTGCATTCCCTACCCCTACGGCTGGGCCGTGGATCAGGAGGATTACACCAAACCAGACTTGTCCGAACCGAAGAAGCTGCTCAAACTGCTGCACCAGCGCGGTGTCCGTATGGCTAATATCACCGTTGCCAACCCTTATTACAACCCGCACGTCAATCGCCCTTTCAATGTGCCGATTCAGGGTGGGTATAAAGAGCCGGAGCATCCTTTGATCGGCGTTCATCGGCTCATCGGATTGACAGGCCAACTACAGCAGGCTTTCAAGGATATCACTTTTGTAGGATCGGGATATAGCTGGCTGCGGCATCTGATGGGCAATGTAGCCGCAGCTTATAAAGCCAGGGAATGGGTTAAAATCATCGGCGGCGGACGAATGGGTTTCGCCTATCCGGACTTTCCCAAAGACCTGATCCGCATCGGCAAAATGGATCCCCACAAGGTCTGCATCGGCTGTAGTGCGTGCACACAGATCATGCGGGATGCGGGCACAACAGGCTGTGTAGTCCGGGACAACAAGACCTACGGCCCGATCTTCCGCAAAGGCCGGATGAGAGATGTTGAAAACCTGAAACGGCTGGCGCAGGCCTGCTTGGAATGTGAGGATGCCACCTGCAAGCGAGCCTGCCCGGCGGGAGTGGACATCCCGCAGTTTATTCATGCGTTTCTGGAAGGGGACGAAAAAAAGGCCTATGAGATCATCCGCCGGGTGAATATCCTGCCGGAGGTTTGTGCGTGGCTTTGTCCGGTGGAACAGCAATGCCAGGGAGGGTGTCTGCAGGGCTTTATCGGAGATAATCCCCTGCCAATCGCCGAGATCCAGCGGCATATCGCTGAACAGGCAAATCGTTATGGCTGGTCAAGGCTCCGTCTTCCCGAAGAAACGTCCGGCAGGAATGTCGCCGTAATCGGGGCCGGACCGGCGGGACTGGCGGCAACGGCAGTCTTGGTCGAAGCGGGTCACCGGGTAACCTTGTATGATAAAAGTACAAAGTTCGGTGGAATGATCCAGTCAGTGATCCCCCCTGCCCGTCAGTGTGACGCTCTGCGAAGCGAGATAATGGCTATCTTTCGGGATATCCCGGAAGATCGTCTGGTTTTCAAATGGCGCACTCCACTAACAGAACAATTTACCCTGGACTCGATTATGCAGGAAGGATTCGATGCGGCCTTTATCGGGATCGGCCTGCCCAAAGCAGTCAGTCACTACGGGGATAAACTGGACGGCTTATACAATGCCCTGGAATTTCTGGAAGTGGCTAAAAGCGAACCGGGTCGGTTGCAGGTTCGCGGTAAAAAGGTTGCCGTTATCGGGGGAGGCAATACTGCAATGGACGTGGCGGTGACCGCCAAGGATCTGAAGGCTAAAGATGTCTATATCGTGTATCGTCGCTCTTTCGAAGAAATGCCCGCCTGGGAAGCCGAACGGCAGCGAGCCATGGAGGAAGGGATTCATTTTCTGATCTTGACCCAGCAGGTCGGCTACGAATCCAAGAATGGAAAACTGACAGGCATCCGCGTCTGTCCCGTGCAGTTGGGGCCGGAAGATGCGTCCGGAAGACGACGTCCTATGCCTCTCGAAGCAGCCACATATCCGTTGGGAATGGAAGTCGTGATTGAATCGATCGGACAACGGGCTATCGATAACCTCGAACAGGTCCTTCCCGGCGTGGGAATCCAGGATGGTCTGATCCTCTTAAAAAAAGGTACCCACGAGACTACACGTGAAAACGTATTTGCCGGCGGCGACCTGGTACATGGAGCATCGACTGTCGTTGCGGCCGTGGCTGATGGGATGTCGGCAGGCCGGGAAATTGACGACCGTATCAGAGTCAAGGTAAAGGCATAATCCGGCCAACAAGATAAGGAGAATCGGATGACCGAACAAGATTATGAACCACTGGAGGGCATCAATCTGGCCAAGGGATTGCCGATGTTTTCGGGAACACATCCGGAAGCTTTGGAAAAAGAAAAAGCAACCTTAAACGCGGTTAAGAACAAACCGCTTTTTACACGTTGGCGGACTTATCTGGGAATGACGGGGCCAGGCTGGCTGCAAAGCGCTATGACACTGGGGGCAGGCAGCAGCGCCGCATCATTGTATGCCGGAGCATTTCTTGGATATAAACTGCTTTGGGTCCAACCGCTGGCAATGCTATTAGGTTTGGTTATGCTGTCGGCGATGGTGCATCAAACCCTTTCCACCGGCTCCCGACCTTTTGACGCCATGCGGCATTACCTGCATCCTTCAATCGCCTGGGCATGGGCGATCGCGGCCCTGGCATCAACTGTGATCTGGCATATTCCTCAATATGCCCTGGCCGCGGGTATGACCGAGGATATGATCAAAGCGGTTACTCAGGCTGAATATGGTGCAGGGACACAACAGATTGTTCTTCTGCTTCTTGGGATAGGATTTCTTCTAATTTCCATTTTCGTAACCTGGAGTTACGGTAGCGGGCACAAAGGCGTTCGGATTTACGAGAGGATTCTCAAGGGATTTGTATGGTTGATCATCGCCGCTTTTGCCATTGTCGTCATCAACCGAACCTTGGCACATAAGATTGAATGGTCACAGGTTGCGAAAGGACTGATTCCGAACATTCCTCATTTTGACGATCCAGCCAAGAATGCGAAAACAATCTCTGTCATCATGGGGGCTTTTGCCGGCGCTGTAGGAATTAACATGACCTTCTTATTCCCGTACACGCTTCTGGCTCGCGGCTGGGGAAGGGAACATCGCGGATTGGGCAAATTCGATCTGGCAACGGGCATGCTGATTCCGTACAGTATTGCGACGGGACTGATCATTATCGCCACCGGATCGACAATCTTTGGACGCCCTGAAATCGCAGAAATGAAAAGCACAAGCTTGTCACCTACCATGGCGGCATCCATGCTCCAGGATGCCGGATTGAATATTTTCTTTTCTCGCATTATCTTCGGTTTGGGTATTGTCGGGATGGTACTCAGTTCGATCACCATGCAAATGCTGGTTGCAGGTTTTGCCGTCTGTGAAATGTTTAAGGTGGAACCGGGTGGAAAACTCTACAAGTGGGCTTGCCTGATCCCGGCGCCGGCGTTTCTGGGTGTTCTCTTCTGGTCGAAGGTGGGGTACTGGATTGCCATTCCCACTTCCGCGATCTGCGGCGTAATGCTTCCAATCGCATACATCGGCTTTTTCCTGCTGAACAACAGTAGGCGATATCTCATGTCGGATAAACCAACCGGGACTAAAGCAGCGGCATGGAATCTGGCCATGCTGGTGGCAATCATTGTTTCGACAGCTTGCGCTGGTTATTACGTCTATACAAGTGTAATTCCTTATATGCAAAAACTCATCGGAACCACAGGATAGTGTAAAATGAAAGACGAAAAAGCCGTCGCCATTGTGACAGGTGCCAGCCGCGGAATCGGTAAGGCGATTGCCATAGAACTGGCCCATCTGAATTATAACATCGTCCTCAATCACTACGACTTTGACGACCAGGGCAAATCGGACAGCCATTGGGCCAGAGAGACGCAGGAGCAGATCCGTACAACAGGGGCTGACTGTGAAATCCTGCGAGGAGATATCAGCAGCAAATCCGATCGAGACGCTCTCGTCAACTTCACGAAGGAAAAAATGGAGCGATGCGACATGCTGGTGAACAATGCCGGCGTAGCACCAAGCAAACGCGCGGATCTTCTTGAAGCCACAGAGGAAAGTTACGATCGGGTGATGAACATCAACCTGAAAGGGCCTTACTTTCTAACCCAGGCCATCGCTAATTGGATGATCGAGCAAAAAAAGAAGAATCCGGAGCGTCACTATCGCATCTGCAATACAAGTTCCATCTCCGCCTACACCAGCAGCCCGGCTCGTGGAGAATACTGTGTAAGCAAGGCTGGTTTGAGTATGATGACCAAACTGTATGCGGATCGCCTGGCCGAATTCGGCATCGTGGTCTTTGAAGTGCGGCCGGGTATTATCCAGACCGACATGACTCGTGTGGTTAAGGAAAAATACGACAAGTTAATCAGCGAAGGTCTTACACCGATCCATCGATGGGGGCTCCCGGAAGATATTGCCAATGCTGTCGGAGCGATTGCCGAGGGACGACTGGATTTCTGTACGGGTCAGGTTATCAATGTTGACGGGGGATTTCATTTACGAAGGTTGTAGCGGAGGCCGAATATGCCGTTGAGAGAAACCATTACGACCCTCCTGCAGGATGGTTTTATCCTCGTGTTCAACCAGGATAAGCTGGATGTGGTTAAGACCGCCCAGTCGCTGCTGGAAGCGGGAGTGCGGAACATGGAAGTAACCTGTCGGATTCGAAAGCCACTGGAAAAGATCGAGCGATTAAAAAGAGAATTACCCGATTTTATCGCTGGTTGTGCCAGCCTTCTTGATTATCCTGCCATGCTGAATCGGTACAATGCATCGCATCAAGATGATCCATTGCCAACAGTTTCTCAAGCTGTAGACACTGGAGCTGATTATATTGTCTCCGCAGTCAATTTCCGACCGGAAACATACCAACAATTCTCCGGCAAAGTGGGGATCATCCCCGGCTGCGGAAGTACTAATGAAATTGTTGAACAATTCTCTCTCGGCGCCAATCTCTGTAAGCTTTTCCCCGCCAAACAGCTTGGCGGACCTGGTTTTGTCAAAGCCGTCGATCCGGCAATTCATAAACAGATTAGCATTGTCCCGACCGGTGGGACGAATCCGGACAATATGCCCCAATACATTGACGCAGGCGTTCTCGTGCTTGGAGGTTCGTTCAGCCTGATCGACAAAGACACACTCAAGATGATAGTCGATGAACAGAATTATGACTTGCTGACTCGCCGGCTAAAAAAGGCCAAAATGCTGATCGATGATTGCCGGACCGCAAAGTGGCCCGATATCGACATGCGGTCGGCAGGGATAAAAAATATTTCGAAAACGACAGGACGGGACTTTAATCTGTAATTAAAGAGCCTGTTAAGTTAACTCCTAGTGCTGCTTTATTCCCTTTCGGCACTTCAATATTATCGCGTTGATTATTGATGAAAAGGATCGTTCCAATGGAAACGGAAAAGATCGCCGGGCAGAAGGTTACAGTCCATTATTACAACACAGTCATCGTCGGAGCAGGCGCAGCGGGGATGAATTGTACCGTGCATCTATACGAATTCATGGAACAGAAAGGCATCTCCAATCCGCAAGACAGAATCACTGTAATCACAGCCGGTATTCCACTGGGCGCCTCCCGTATGAGCGGCTCGGATAAACAAACCTATTACAAGATGGGCACAGCTCCTGAAACCGCGGACAGCGCCGTCGAATTCGCTAAAAGTCTGACCGCTGCAGGCTGTTGCCATGAGGACCTGGCCCTGGCTGAGGCGATCGGATCGTTGCGGGAGTTTTATCATTTAATACAGGTTGGTGTGCCCTTTCCCCATGATCCGATGGGCAGCTATATCGGATATAAAACCGACCATGATCCGTATGAGCGGGCTACATCGGCCGGGCCGAAGACCAGTAAATTCATGAGCGAATGCCTTGAAAAGCAGGTACGCGCCTACGGTATAAAGATCCATGATCATATGGAGGTAGCCGAACTCCTGTTTAAGGGAACAGGAAATGATACGCGAATCACAGGTGTGGCAGCATTGTATAAAAAGGATATAACAGCCGAAAACTTCGGTTTGCATATCTTTTGCTGTCGCAATCTGGTGCTGGCGGCAGGGGGACCTGGCGAACTGTATGAGACCAGCGTCTACCCCAAAGGACAATTAGGGATTCACGGGGTGGCATTTCGTGCAGGACTGGCAGCCGAGAATCTTACCGAATCCCAATTCGGACTTGCCAGTACCAAGTTTCGATGGAATGTATCCGGTACGTATATGCAGGCTATCCCGAGGATTTACAGCACAGATGCTAATGGAAGAGATGGACGGGACTTTCTGCCGGATTTTTTCGACAGCATGAGCAAAATGGCCACGAATATCTTCCTCAAGGGTTACCAATGGCCCTTCGATCCACAGCGAATCGAGAATCAACAGTCGTCCTTAATTGACGTGCTAGTATTCAATGAAACCCAAAAAGGCCGTAGGATCTTTATGGATTTTCTGCATAATCCCGTCGGAAATAAGAAGATGAAATCCTTCGCCCTGGAGGATCTGGAAAACGAGGCGCTGACCTATCTGCAACATACGGGCGCTATGCAAAAACTGCCTATCCAGCGATTGGAACATATGAATCCCCCTGCCATCGAGATTTATACTGAGAATGGGATTGATTTATACAATGAACCACTGGAGATCGCCGTTTGCGCACAGCACAATAATGGAGGTTTTGCAGTCGATAAATGGTGGCAATCGAACATCCCCGGCATCTTTGTCATTGGCGAAATGGCTGGTACGCATGGGATCAAGCGGCCGGGCGGATCAGCCTTGAATTCCGGGCAAACCGGTGGACTTCGAGCGGCGGAATTTATCGTACATCGTCGCAGCATAGAAATCGCAGAAAAAGTGAATTTCCACCAACAAATTACGGAACTTATTACGAAATGGAAACAGATCACACAATCCAATCAGGGGATTAGACCTCAGGACGCTATCACACAAATTCAAAGTCGAATGACCGCGTTTGCAGGGCACATTCGCCGGTCGAATCCTACTCAGAAAGCGATAGAGGAAGCTCTTCGCTTATACCGACAGCTTGTCTCCGGTCAGATAAAAATCGACTACCCCAAAAGCCTGATTACTGCCGTACAGGCAGAGCATCTGTCATTGACGTCAATCGCATATTTGAAAGCTATCCTGGAGCTTCTTACTGCAGGAAGCGGTTCTCGCGGTTCCCATCTTGTAGCTACGGATGATGGAATTCCAATTCATCCGGATGTCATGGATATAGAAACTGGCAAGCCCCTCCGATTCAAACCGGAAAATGTCGCTTTACGTGACTCCGTTATCCAAATTAAATACGATCCGGACTCTTCACACTTGTTTCGTTGTGCCCTAATGCCTGTTCGTCGAGATATTCGTAAAACAAAAGCCTTCGAACCGGCATGGCAAGACTATCGTGAGGGGATAATATACGACCTTTAATCGCCTTATCAAAGCTGCAAACCCTCATACGAGGTAAGGTGCAAAGACATTATCGGGCCAGTATTATCCGGCCTTAGATATTGAATCGAAAGTGTTTTTTTGGTATGATAATGCCAAGAGGTGACTGTGGTGTTATCAAATAAAATCAGGTTTTCCATATGGTTTGCCTTGGTTTGTCTGGTCGGGTGGGCGACAACGTTTCAGACGCTGCCGCCGCTACACGCCAAATCTATTGAAGTCCAACCGGAATCACCTGCTAATGCAAATGAGATTATTGCCAATGTAACCTATTTGATACAGCAGGGTAAATTCGAAACTGCACGGAAAGAACTCGAACGCCAATCCGTTGCCAATTCCTCAATCGATCAATTATCCCACCTCTTGGTAGAGTATGAATTGATACAGAACAAAAGGGAAGCGGAACGCAGGGAATTATATGATCAGAACATAAAAGAACTGGATGAATTAAGGTCCGTTGAACTTGATAACGGTGATGCGACAGAGAAAGTATTGGCATCTCTGGCAAGAACCTTCGAATATGCATCTGAAACCCAAAAAAAAATGTTACGAAAAGATGCTTTCATCCGAGAAACAATCGAACAATCCAGTCGGTTTGCTGCCGAATTAGAGGTGAAAGGCAAGTGGGGTCAAGCATACTCTCAGTGTTACCATTGGTTGGAAGTAATTGATCCCAACAATGTTGAATATAAAAACCACGCCGATGAGCTGATCGACAAGGCCTCGGTTATGCTTTCCTTGAAAGACAGCAGTTGCGAAAAAGCGGTGGATCGTTATCGCGGGATTCGAGTGGAAATGCTGAACCGCGCCCTGGAGGCAATCGATTTCAAATACGTCACCCGAGTTGACTATCAATCCATGCTGGACAAAGCATTACAACGTTGCATGGTATTGGGGGATGTACTGGCTGCCGGCGGAGAAACAGCATTCACCCCATCGCGTAATAGAGTGGATCTGTGGCAGATTGGCATTGAAACGATTGTTAGCGAAGTCGAGACGTCGGCGGCGGCCAAGACCAAAGACGGCTTTAAAAAGATCATTCAGGATATCCTTGAATTGAACACGGCGACCATTCGATTACCGGAAGAAGTAATCATCGGCCACTGTAGTGAAGCCGCACTGGAAGCATTGGATCCCTATACCAATCTAATCTGGCCGGAACAGATCCAGGAATTTCAAAAAAGTATTCGACAAGAATTTACGGGCATAGGCATACGGATGGCCAAAGTCGGAAAAACGCTTAAAGTAATGAGTTTAATTCCCAATACTCCCGCCTATACCTCCGGCCTGGATGCGGGAGACCTGATTGTTGCCGTTGATGGAGAATCGACGGACGAGATGACCAGTGATTGCGCTGTCAGAAAAATTTCCGGCCAGAAAGGAACGCATGTAACCCTTACGGTGCAACACCCCGGTTCGGAAATTACCCAAGAGATCACCATCACCCGCGATCATATTGTGGTTCCCACGGTACGGGGGGAACGCCGTGCCGAGAAAGATCCCGAAAAGGGGCGATGGCAGCACATGATCGATCCCGTAAATCGAATTGGCTATGTTCGAATCAGCAATTTTGTCGAAAAAACCGTCGATAACACGGAACAAATCCTGAACGATCTGGAAAGCCAGAATGTTCATGGTTTAATTATTGATTTACGATCCAATACCGGCGGACTTCTCAGTTCGGCAATCGGAATGGTGGACTTGTTCGTCAACAGCGGTCTGATTTTACGAAGTCAGCCACGTCGATGGGTTGTGCCGAATCTCTGGATGGCCCATAGCAGGGGAACGCATTCCGATTATCCACTGGTGATTCTTGTGGATGGCGGATCGGCCAGTGCTTCGGAAATCGTTGCCGGCGCCTTGCAGGATCCGAAACATCTTCGAGCGACGATTGTAGGAAGCCGAAGTTACGGGAAAGGCAGCGTGCAAGAGATTACCGATTTTACCGGATACGGATCGCAATTGAAATTTACAACGGCCTACTATCATTTGCCCAGTGGACAACCCGTAAAAAATCGATATCTTGTGGAACGGGAAGGACGAACCGATTGGGGAATTACTCCTGATGTTGAAATCACCCTTCGCGCTGATGAACTGGACAAAATGTTCAAGATGCAACGGGATAACGAAGTGCTTTCCAGATCGCAAAACAAAGAAGAAGAGACCACCCAAGAAAAAACAGGACGGGAGACCTTTGAAACGGATCCTCAATTGGCCATTGCCATGCTCGTGCTGAAAAGCAAAATTATTCAATCCGGTCGGAATATCGCTTTTGAAGCAACGGCTAAAGCACCACAAAAAATGGAAAAAGAGCAAACCATTCGATAGTCCGATAAAGCCGTCTTCCTGAAGCCTCTTGATCTCAAATCAATTTACGTTCTATTCGTTTGAAACCCTCTCCGGATCTTGGACAGGGAATATAACATGCCTTGACGAGGTCCCTTTTGATGGCTATAATCCCGGAATCAGCTTATGACAACCGTCTGAAGAACCGATAAAGAACAATAACTGATAGTGGAAAAGATACAGAATGCACGGTTCAATTGAAAGGTAAAGGCGATGAGGATCCGCAAAATTCTATGGTGTGCGGGAGTATGTTGCATTTTGTCCGTCTCTGGATGTTTCTCCTCCAATCCGGAGGATATTAACGTCTTTCTAAAGCCCAACGAGGCGGTTGTAACAGCCGATACATATATCCTTCAACCGCCGGACGAGATGATGATCGTCTCTTCGAAAGTCCCGGAACTGGCCGGAAGCTCCATGCGAATTGGCCATACACAGGTTATCCGGCCCGATGGAAAAATCTCTCTCGAATCCGTTGGCGAAATCCAGGTTGCCGGCAAAACCTGCCGTCAGGTGGCCGAATTGATCGCCGAACAGATGAAGCAGTTTTATAAACTCGAAACCAGTTACCCGGTGGATGTACGTGTAGTCAACCGGAGTAAGTACTATTATGTCATCGGGGAAGTACGCAATCCGGGTGCTCAGATCTTTTCCGGTCGAGAGACCACTCTTTCGGCCATTGCCAAAGCCATCATTCTTCTTTCGGCATGGGAAGAAAAGATTCAGATTATCCGTCCTCTCCCGGATTTAAACCAGAAACCCAAGATCTTTGAACTGGATCTGAAAGCCATGACTGAACGAGGGGATATGACCAGTAATGTCCTTCTACAGGAAGGGGATATTATTTATGTCCCACCGACAGTTCTGGCTTCTGTTGGGCGTGTGATCGGCGAGATTACCGGGCCTATCTTCAGCAGTACCAGCAGTATCACTTCAATCAGCGGATTATAACGAAAGGCTGAAAGGATAATTGATCCCGGGTGACCAACAATGGAGCAACGATCACGAAAGCTGGTTCACCTGCTTGGAACGCTCTGGTTCATCGCCGGCGCCGGATTCCTTCTGATTGTGAAAATGCGCCAGGCCGGCTGGAGCTGGTGGTTGATCTTTTCCCTGTCGGGCCATTCCGCCGTATTAGTGTTTTTCCTGGTAACCATATACGTATTTGCGGTATATCGGGGTGTCGTTCGAACACAAACGGAGGTCGAACATCCGCTTACTTCGACGGTTTACTACGGCATCTTTTATAATCTGGCCCCTTTGCTTGGTTCCCTGGCGGGTCTGTTTAGCAGCATCGGCCTCCAAACGATCTATCAACAAATACTGACAATGGCAACCGGTTCTCTGGTGACGACCTTTCTCATCTGGATTGTCATCGATCCGGTGGTCAGTATTATTGAAGGGCTCTCTCCTCGCAGCCGTATCGCGCAGAAGTGGAGGCATGGTCGGGCCAAACTTTTGAGAAAACGCCTTCGCATGGAGAGTGAACGTTTACTGAATGATTTATTTCATCAGGAACTACTTAGTCGTCAACGACGTGAATCCCAACTGATGCCCTGGGCTGATCGAATTACCGAGCTTCTTGATTCAAACCTCCCTTTGGACGAAAGCACAGAAGCGGAAGTAATCACACTGGGCGCCAAAGCATGGACACTTGGAGGAATGGCGGCTATGAGACAGCTTCATGAAATGGTTCGCATGAAGCTTGCTTCCACCGAAACCGTCGTCGTTGATTTTCCCGCCATCTGGTGGGAAGGCATCGGTGACTGGAAAAGACCCGCTTTGGACAAATGCTATATTCAGACGACCGAAAGTCGGACCTCACCGTCCACTGTTCAGCCGTCGCCGGCATGAAATATCACTTCACCAAACACTCCGAAAACTGTGTTAAAACAAAATCTATGTCCCCTTCGGATATACCGTAATGCGTTACAAGACGAAAGCGGTTTTCCCCTACGGTTAAAAAGAATACGCCCCGTTCACGCATCCTGTCCACCAATTGTGAAGGGGAAAGCAAATCTGTGCTCAGTCTCATATAAACCATATTTGTAGCAGGCTGACTTTCCACGGCAAGACTCGATATATTTGCCAGTCCCTCAGCTAGTTTTCGGGCATTGGCGTGATCATCGGCAAGGCGGTCTACCATCTCTTCCATCGCGACCAGTCCCGCGGCGGCCAGAATGCCCGCCTGCCGCATCCCCCCGCCGACTACCTTACGATTCCGGCGGGCTTCGGCAATAAAATCCTTAGAAGCGCAGATTAAGGATCCCACGGGAGCCGCCAGACCCTTGCTCAGGCAAAAGCAGACCGAATCAATGTTTCGCGTCAATTCCTTTACGTCCACTCCAAGCGAGACGGCGGCGTTGAAGATCCTGGCCCCGTCAAGATGCATGCGCAGGCCATGTTCACGGGCCAATGCAACGACTGAGGCCGTATATTCGACGGATAAAACTGCCCCGCCGCAGCGATTGTGCGTGTTTTCCAAAAGGATCAAACGAGTACGGGGGAAATGCACATTGCTCGGTCGGATCGCGGAACGAATGTCGGCCGGATTGAGCGTTCCATCCGCTTGATTGGGAATTGTATGCGGATGGATCGAACCCACCGCCGACATGCTGCCCGCCTCATAGCGGAACATGTGGGCCTGGTCGCCCAGAATGACCTCTTCCCCGCGCCGGCAATGTGTTAAAACACTGACCAGATTAGCCATGGTTCCGCTGGGCACAAACAAGGCCGCCTCGGTTCCCATACGCTCGGCCGACCGCTCCTGGAGCCGATTGACGGTCGGATCCTCCCCAAACACATCGTCCCCCAGTTCGGCCTCGGCCATAGCCTTGCGCATGGCCGGGCTCGGCAATGTCACCGTATCGCTTCGCAGATCGACAATTCGCATGAAACCTCCGGCTTACCTTTCCAAACGCTACTTTTATAAAGGCAAGCCGGATTCTGTCAAGTATTAAGGATAAACAAACAATGATTGACTGGCCATTTCGGCAAATTCAACCAACGCTACATCATAATCGCTGTTCAGACAAAGATTGATCATGACAACGTATTGTCATGGTATTACACATTCGGTCTGCCACAACCATTGCTGTGCAAACTCGGCAAAATCGGCCAGATCCACCTTCCCATCATCGTTAAAGTCGGCCTTATTCGTCGTATAGGTACATACCGGATAATGATATCCCATATCGACAACACTACTGTCGGCGACGCAGTCTGTTCGAGTGGTAAATGTATCCAATTCCAGATTTTCTGCTATGTCGCTGCCGGCATCCACACAGGAACTGGTCTGGTCCTGTCCCGAGGTTACTTGACTGAGGTAGTAGTCCCCTAGCGAACCGGTCACAAACAAAGGATCCGTGTCAATGTTACCTTCTCCCGACCAAGCGCCCTGAATACATGAGTGCCTCACCGTCAGAGTAGCCTCTTCCTCATAGACAATGGGGTTCGTGTTACTCCAGATAATGCAGTTTATGACGTTTCCATCACAATGACGAAGCGCCCCGGCACTCGTGGGATCTGTTTCCCCGGTCAGTATATTGTCCACAATAGTACAATTGAGAATCGATCCATCGCAGTTATTCAGGCCGCTACTCCAAGCTGAGTGGTTATGGGCAACCAGACAGTTGTTGATTGTTCCCTGGCATCCTGCCAAACCACCCCCTACGACAGAGGTATTGTCGCGGATGATGCATCCGGTAATTGCCCCATTGCATCCCTGCAGGCCACCTCCAGCAATTTCTGCCCTATTCCCCTCAATCAGACACTGACGAATCGTTGCATACGAACCGGCACCGTAGACCCCCCCCCCACATTCTACAGTGTATCCGCCTGTAAGTGTAAAGCCTGTCAGTTCACAGCAACTTTTCTCAGATCCGCCAAATGTCACAACCCTTCCGGAGCCCTGGGCGTCAATGATTGTAGTCTCGACTACCGCCCAATCTTGGGACGCGGTGCTCATCAGACATACATTTTTATTGTTAAATGCCACGGTTTCAAAGTATCGCCCCGGCCGCACAATAATCGTATCACCATGTTTCGCCTCTACAAGAGCTGTTGAGATCGTCTCATAGTCGCCGGAACCATCCTTGGCAACATAGACGGTCCGTGCAGGCCTAGGAAACGGCGGGTAGTGATAGCCCATGTCAACTGTATCTATATCCGGTATCCCGTCGGTCCGCGTGAAGTATTCGGCCAGTCCAAGAGCCTCTGCTGTATCGCTGCCGGCATCTACACAAGGACTGGTCTGGTTCTGTCCCGAGGCGGTCTGGCTGAGATAGTAATCACCAAGGGGCCCGGCAACAAATAAAGGATCAGTAGTAAGATTCCCCTCTCCAGAATACCCTTCCTGGATAAGGGAATAAGTGATAGGGCACGATCCGGTGACCTGGCTCAACGCCAAATTACCCCAGACGATACAGTTGGAAACAATCACATTCGTGTTTCCGTAAATAGCTCCACCCGTTCCTTGGTCCGCATGGGCATCATTGTTTGTAATCGAACAGTTTCTCAATTCCGCATGTCCACTACAATATATCCCTGCGCCACGACTTCGATTTTCGGTCGTGCCCTCATAATCTTCTCCAGTTTGATACACAGAAGTATTAAAGGCAATTAGCGTGTTTGTTATAATGGAGGATGTCTGACTTGCTATGTAGAGTCCTCCTCCAAAACTGTCATATGGTTTATTCGGCCAACTGGCCTCCGATAACCATGATCCTCCTTTGACCAGATTCTCGGTTACAGTCGAGTCTGATAGCATGATTGAACTTGTCGAATCGCAATAGACACCACCACCTCCACAATAGGAACTCAAGGAACCACCTATGGCGGCACTACCCACCGCCCGATTGGACTCGATCAGACATAACCAAATCACAGGATGGCTATTATTGATGCAGGCAACTGCCCCACCATAGGCATTCAGAGTAAAACTGAATGAATAATGAGCTTTGGCTTGGTTGTTGATCATTCGGCAATTTGTGATCGTTGGAGATGCCCCTTCACATAGGATTGCACCTCCATAAGAATCAGGAGTTTCCCAAGGATAAGGATTATCTTCAGGATCTATTTCTATTAATCCATTCTGGATCGTTATACCGGAAAGAATACTTGTCGAGGTCTCTTGTGATTGGAAGATAAAACCACGATCCTTTGTTTGGCAGTCTATAATGCAATTATCCCGACCATTCTGGCTTTGTAACGTGATAGCCTTCCCTTTGAAATCGACACCTCGATTACCTGAACCTGAATAGGTGCCATCGGTGAGGAGAATAATATCACCATCTCCGGCGGCATTTATGGCCGCCTGAATCGTAGGGTAATCGCCGCTTCCGTCCGGAGCGACATCAATAGTGGCGGCTGGCACGAGAGAAATACCAACCAACAAGGTTAAAGAAAAAAATCGATAACACATATCCTTTCTCCTTGAGAAATTGGTAAAACCAATTCTATAACCCCAAAACAAGTCTGAGCAGAGATTCAATGGTTAGGGTGTTACACATTCGGACTGCCACAACCACTGCTGTGCAAACTCGGCAAAATCGGCCAGGTCCACTTTACCGTCATCATTTAAGTCGGCTTTATTCGTCGTAAAGGTACAAATTGGATAATGATATCCCATATCGACAACACCACTGTCTGCTGCGCAGTCTGTCCGAGTGGTAGATGTGTTCAATTCCAGATTTTCTGCCGTGTCGCTGCCGGTATCGACACAGGGACTGGTTTGAGCTTGCCCCGAACCAGTCTGACTGAGGTAGTAATCACCGAGAGGGCCAGCGATAAATAAAGGATCATCATGGATCATATTCGTTCCGGAAATCGCCGTTTCTTCCGTACAGGAATAGGATACTACAAAGCCGGAACCCGCAATATCATTGGGCTGATCCTCAGCGTCGTGATTGTTCCAAAAGATAGAGTTGATGATATTGGTCTGGGACTCACAATAGAGCCCAGGACACGCCGCCTGTCCATCCGGACCATATCCAAGGATGATGTTGTTTTCACCAAGAATGATACCACCAGTTCCTGGGATCACGAAACTGGAAGATATAGTGCAATTCTCCATTGTGCCTGATACTACATAGCCTCCTCCACCAAGCGCTGATCCACCGTTGCCAGGAGATCCCCAAGGTTCATAATAAGAATTTATCCCAGACCCTTTGCCGCCTACTGAGGAATTGCCCTCCAATAAACAATTAGTAATCTTTACGGAAGACCCAACATACAGACCGCCACCAAATGCGTCACCTCCGCCCCTGCTTATATCGCTCATCATGGTATATCCTCCTTCTCCTCCCACCGTGGTATTAGCCTGGATGTGACAATTCAATACACCAACCTGTGAGGAGTTGATGTAGAGCCCACCTCCAAACGCATTCCCACCCTCGCCAGAACCTCCCATGCTAACCCAGCCTACAGCCCCCGTAGCTTGATTGCTACTAAGCAAACTATTATCTAATGTAACGGAAGAGGACCCTAGAATACAGATCCCACCGCCAAAGGCATCACCTTGATCATCTAAACGTGCCTTCCACCCAGCCTGACCACCTGTAGTGAAGTTGCCCTCAATCAAACAATCCGTTACTGTCGTCGACATGCAGCCAGACAAACATATCCCGCCGCCGTATCCTCGACCGCCGCGCGCTCCATCATATTCCGAATCAAATTCGCCCCCCCTCCCCCCGGTTACATGATTGGAAAAAAAACTGCATTGTGTTATGGTCACTTCCTCTGTGGCATACAGTCCCCCGCCGAAACCATCTCCGGGAGTCAGGTCTTCGTATGGACGACGTCCACCCCCACCTCTTCCTCCCTGCACCGTGTTGTCCTGAAAAATACAATTTTCCACGATGGCTGCACCGGCACAGTAAAATCCACCTCCATAGGCACTGCCCCCGGCACTGGCGTAAATACTTAATGAGGCGTCACACCCATTCTCCCCTACAACCGTGTTTTCATAGACGGAACAGAATCGGATTCGCGGTGCGCCTCCTTGGCAGTACAGAGCGCCGCCATAACCGGCTTTGCCATTGCCGGCACAAAGGTCCGCCTGATTATG
Organism: Sedimentisphaerales bacterium; assembly: GCA_016926155.1. GTDB lineage: Bacteria > Planctomycetota > Phycisphaerae > Sedimentisphaerales > Anaerohalosphaeraceae > JAFGGE01. Next base: position 5,222 of record JAFGPC010000053.1, on the reverse strand, counting down.
ACTATGCCAACCCAAAGTGTGATTATTACGCATAACACAATATTCAATCGTCGGGGAGGCATCGGAACAATAAACCGCTGCTCCATATTCCCCACGAAGAGTGCCGCCGGTGATGGTCACTCCCGACAGGACGGTGTTGCGACTCTCTCCGCTCTGAAAGAGAAAACCCCGATGAGGATTAGTCTGACTTGCCTGACAGTCGATTACTGTTTGCTCGACGATATCCGGATTCTGGGGATCGGTACTGCGAACAATAATAGCCTTGCCTTTGAAGTCAATGTCCCGGTTGCCATCCCCGGTATAAGTCCCGGGAGCCAGGACAATCATGTCGTTGTTCGTCGCCGCATCAATCGCCGCCTGGATCGTGGGGTAATCCGATGGAACATTAAATATGCGGTTGGATTCGAGACTCAAAGCAATTCTTGCAACCTGGGGAATATTTCTTGCACTGGGATCGGAGATGACTAGATTATATTCATACCATCCTGCTTCCATCCCACTTACATCAACACTTATAGAGACATCGACAGTTTGACTTGTTGCGACGGTTCCACTCGATATGTCCATCAGCAGCCAGATTGGCAGTGTTTCGGTGTTAGTTGACCAATTCAGGACCGCCGAACCATGATTGGATATGGTAAGAGTCTGCGGCTGCGGTAATGGTTGTGAGATGGATGAAGTAAAGAGAAATTCCGTTTGTGACAATGTAATAACCGGTTGCAGTTGTTCCCACCAAAGGTGCGGATAATATGTCCCGTCTTCATCTATTCGCCAGATATTCACAAAATCCCAACCTGCATCCAGATATGTCTGCTGACTGTACATGACAGCAGTGGATAAACCAATTCCTGCAGCGCTATCCGCCAGTCCAGTCGCTTCTATGTCCCAGAAACTCGCGGTTACAGGTTCCGAAGCCAGCCCCCCGATGAGACCACCGACAGCCCATCCATCGCAGTTTACAGGGCCTGCTGCAAAACAATGAGACACGAGAGCAGAATTGGTCCCGCACAGACCACCTACACACCCAGCAGGAGAGTCTACTGTTACCGCACAGGTGGAATAGCAGTTGGAGACTGTTTTGGAATTTCTTCCTACCAATCCCCCATATCCGACACCATATGTATAATTACTCACATTCCCAGAAGAAAAGGAATTTATGATATCACTTCGGTTTATGCCTACTAATCCGCCTGCACTTCCCTGATGCGAATCATAGATGGCTGGAGCTGAGATAGTTCCTTTCGCATAACTCTGCTGAATTTTCCCGGGTTCATCATTCCAACCCACCAATCCTCCTATATATTGCCTACCGATGATAGATGCCTCCGAACAGCAGTCCTGAATAATCCCGCGGTTGTCCCCTGCAACACCCCCAACTCTACTTTCTCCTGCTACGGTGCCGGTCACTCGACAATCCATAATTGTCCCCGTGGTCATTCCAGCCAGTCCGCCGATACAATCCCCACCTACCACATAAACGGAATCCAGAATCAGATCCTGCACATTTCCTGCACTGCTGATATAGCCAAATAGCCCGACATAATCCGAATCTGATGAATAAGAAAGTGTCATGTTTGATATAGAATGGCCTTGTCCGTCAAAATGTCCCCGAAAGGAGTTGCCGGCTGTTTCATGCCCGATGGGATTGATCGCAAAGCCATCCAGATTTAAATCATTCTCAAGCAGGAAATAGCAATCCCAGATCATATGAGTCAATGAGAGCGTTTGGATATCTTCGGGCGTTTGAATAAGAAAAGGATTCTCCGCCGTACCATCCCCCTGGAAAGGAAGAGAGAGTTCTGCAATCGGCAGACCTTCGGCCTGCTCCCATACCAGATGAGGATAATCATTGCCATCATCGATCGTCCAAGATTCTCCACTCCATCCGCTCAAGCTATAGGTTATCATCCTCTGCATCTGTTCAGTAGATAGCCCTGTTCCTCCCCCGACGCTGTTCAGCACTCCTGAAACATCCGTATCCCAGAAACAAGACTGGACAGTGTTTGAACCAGTATATCCCCCGCGCCCAACAAGCCCTCCAACGTATGAAGTACCCTGCACTGTCCCGGCTGCATAACAATTTTGGATGATACTGTTACCGTCAAATATCCCTGTTATCCCCCCTGACTGCCTCTCCGAAGCTATAACTGTAACCTGGCTATACGAGTCTGTAATTTCAACGCAGTAGCACCTCCCTACGATTCCACCAACATTAACAATTCCAGTCACCGATCCAGTGACAAAACATTCCGTGATAACGCCGCTCGACGAATTACCTGCAATACCACCAACACTCTCACCGCGTAAAAAAACGTTGTCTAGCCCAAGACAACGGACTTGTCCCGATAGAGATCCAAACAAGCCTACGTGCTCAGATTCCGGATGATCGATTGTCAAGTTTTCAATAACATGATTCTGTCCATCAAAGCAACCTATAAAAGGATCCGGTTCTCCTTCCTCCCAGATTCCAATTGGATTCATGGATATTCCTGCCATATCTAGGTCGTTCATCAGGATAAAATACGTCGAAGATGCCCATTCACCCCAGTCTGATGGTGTGTCTGCTATCTCAACTAAATGGGCAGGAGTTTCGATACGGTATGGATCTTCTGCGGTTCCCGATCCGCCGCCGTACTTTGCAGAACCAGTCGCTGCGCAGACCAATACACATACTTTCACCAAAATTCGAGAATAAATACACCCCTTCATTTTTTTCCCTCCAAAAATGGTTGATTCCACTCACGTATAATTATACTATCGCATAGCCACAATACAAGAAATTTATTACAAAAAAAAAGAGAGGGGTAGTATATCTTTATAAATGTATATTTTAAAAGGCATTATGGTTGAAAGGCAGTAAAAGGCCTTGAGAATCATCTTCCGGTTTTTGTCATTTTCTAACATCCTCCTGATCATCAATCTGTCTTTCCAGCCATGTACAGAGAACTTCTACAATGTATTTAACTTGCTCTTCATTCAGGGCAATACCGGCTGGGATGCGGTGCCACTTGGCCAGGCACTTTCGGCAGCAGGTACCGGTTGCGTGCTGGGCGATAAAGACCGGATGACCCCGCATCGGAGTCTGTTTTCCATCGTGGACAGGATGGGCCGGGGCAATCCGCTGGTTTACAAAATCAAAGGCATGTCGTCGGATCGTATCCATGCCCTTGTCGTACAGATAGGCTTGTTCCTTTTTTCCAAGTCGGAATCGACTTCGGAACCTGGATCGTGCCAGAGCTGCAAACAATTCATCCAAATCTCGCATACAAAATATTGTATTAATATTTTTCCGTGAGGCAATGATGACCTTATATGCCGTTATTTGATAGAGAAGCATTCCAGACAGTCAATACGTATTTGTTTTGCGTGACAAGGAATGATTGAATCCATAGAATAGAAACCAAAATCGAACTTATAGAAAGGGACGATCATGGCGTATCTGCCGGTTGAGAATCGATATGAAAAACTGGGATATCGGCGATGCGGCCAGAGCGGTCTTTTACTACCGCCGCTGTCGTTGGGATTGTGGCATAATTTCGGCAGCGTGGACGTATATGAGAATGCACGGGCGATGATCCATACCGCTTTTGATGCGGGAATCACGCATTTTGATCTGGCCAATAACTATGGCCCGGAGCCCGGATCGGCGGAAGAGACCTTCGGCAAACTGCTGGCAACCGACCTTCGCGGGTATCGGGATGAACTGGTGATCTCGACCAAGGCGGGCTACCGGATGTGGCCGGGTCCGTACGGCGAATGGGGCAGCCGCAAGTACCTGCTGGCCAGTCTGGACGCAAGCCTCAAGCGGATGGGGCTGGAATACGTGGATATCTTTTATTCGCACCGGCTTGATCCGGATACGCCACTGGAAGAGACGATGGGGGCACTCGATCAGGCGATCCGGCAGGGAAAGGCGATCTATGCGGGCGTGAGTAACTATCCGCCGAAAGAGACCAAGCACGCCTATACGATCCTGGAGCAAATGGGACATCGGCTTTTGATCCACCAGCCGAAGTATTCGATGCTGGTGCGGACGCCGGAGGAGGGATTGCTGGATACGCTGGAGGAGTTGGGAGTGGGCTGCATCCCCTTCAGCCCGCTGGCTCAGGGACTTTTAACGGATAAGTACCTGGATCGGATTCCCGATGACAGCCGGGCCGCCAAACCTACGGGGTTTCTCCAACGAGATCAGATCACCCCCGGATTACAGAAGAAACTGCGTTCCCTTAATGAGGTGGCAAAGGCCCGCGGGCAATCCCTGGCCCAGATGGCGGTGGCATGGCTGTTGCGTGAGCCGCGGGTGACAACGGTCCTGATCGGAGCCAGTTCCGTCCGGCAGATCGAGGATAACCTGGGGGCATTAAAAGATACGTTCTTTACAAGTGAGGAACTGACCAAGATCGATAAAATCCTGGCAGGGTAGACAGGATCAATCATTGGAGTTCGTTAATTGGTCGGGTATCTTTTTTATTTGAAAAATTGTGTTACCGCTCTCTGCTTTTTCGCACATACGAAATGATGGCGGAGATGGGGTGAGGGTCTATCGTGTCCACACCCCTCATATAAAATCAATATCAAAATGGGAAAATGGCGTTTTCAGTACTGAAAACAACGTCTAGGCTGTTGCCCGATTAAGGTTTCTTATTCTGGTATTGTGGACAGGTGGCATTTTATTTCGTGGGAAGGAGCAAGGAAAATGAAGCCCTGCACATTATTTATTCCCTTAATTTTATTATTTTGCACAACGGGTGTTTTTGCCGCTGATTGGCCTCAGTATCTTGGTCCGGACAGAAACTCGATCTCACCGGAGAAGGGGCTTCTACGTTCATGGCCTGAGAATGGGCCGGAAGTCCTATGGAACGTTGAGGTTGGCAGGGGTTATGGCGGACCTGTGATTAAAGGCGGCAAAGTCTATTTACTGGATAGAGACGACAGGTCAGGTGACAATCTTCGGTGCTTTGACTTTGCCAACGGCAAAGAACTCTGGAACTTTGCCTATGATGCTCCTGGACGTGTTTCGTTTCCCGGCTCGCGAAGCGTGCCGACTATTGACGACAATTACATTTATTCGTGTGGTCACAATGGCGACCTGTATTGCATCGACATCAATACACACAAGCCCGTCTGGAATAAAAACATCTGGACGGACTTTGGCGGCAATCGCCTTCCGATATGGGCTATTACGCAGTGCCCTCTTATTTACGATGATTTGGTAATTGTAT
>JAFGPC010000052.1 GCA_016926155.1 Sedimentisphaerales bacterium | reverse complement strand
CTGCCGGAAAATGTGATGGTGATGGATACGCGGATTCGAACAAGTACCGATAGCGCTTCGGATAGTTCCGACACACCGATTCAGGTCGGGGTTATACCAAACGTCAATTCGGCAGCCAGCGATCAGAATATCGATGAGGATTTCGAGTTGACCGATGCGCAGACCTTTTCAGTGGTGTTTTCCAAGTCCGGTCGGCTCGTAACGCATGATGTCCGAGTCTGGAATCGCGACGGTGTCTATGACGACACAAGTACGGATGATATATTCAACACGTTAGATAATATAAATGTCAATCAGACAGGTCGATTTATACAGGATAACTACCCGGCCATGGGACTGGGGCAAGAACCGAGCCGGAATTGTTTCTGGGTGTTTAACCGCAACGAGTTCGAGGCGGTCCCGGCGACGCAGCGGTGGAGCGGTTTTCTGCGGTTTCAGGAAGAGTTGTATGTCAGTCCGTTTACCGGCGAAATCGTCAACAAGGAAAAGACCAATCCGTAAGGCATTTGCATGAAGCCAAGAATGCGACAACGTGGATTTTCATTAACCGAGGTGCTGATGGCTGCGGGGATTCTGATGCTGGGCTTTCTGCTGATCGCCGGGACGTTTCCGGTGGGAATCAAGCTGACGGCCCTGGCGACCGAGCGGACGATCGGCCTGGTCGCGGCCAAGGAAGCGACAGCCAAAATCTCGCTGTATGGAGTCAATTTACAGCGTGTTTCGGCAGAATTGACGCCCTTTGATGCCTGGTCGGTCGATCCCAATTCACTTATAGAACTTCGCCCTTCGGGGATGAATGATACGGATTTTTATACCTTGACGTCGGCCTACATGGATCAGCAGGGCATCTATCCTTCTTCCCCGTATGCGGAAGAGCAGCGATATTACTGGACAGGATTGTATAGAGGTATGCAATTTCCGAGTCCCCACGATTTGCAGGTCATTATTTTTGTTGGGCGCCGGACCGGGGGGGCAGTCCGGTATCCGCGATATACCGATCCTATGCATCGGGGAATATGGACGGCCTCCGAATGGCCTGTGCCGGTGCCGATTCAAGTACAGCGAACTGCAGCGGATGTTCAGCAGGATGACGCGGACGGGTGGGACGGCGGATTTCACAATGAGATGAGGATTGTTGGGACATTTAATTTCGACGATGGGACGGATGCGGCGATCATGAATACCGTAGCCCAGTACGTCAAGGAAGGGGCTTCGATTGTGGACGGTTCGACGGGACAGGTGATGCGAGTACTGGAAGTGGAGAATCTGACACCAACGGCGGCAGTGCCGGAATGGGTAATTCGGCTGGTGCCGCTGAGCAATTATACGACAACATTGAGTGATGACGGTTTGTTTGAGTGGGGCAATACAACAGGTGTTGGTAATTCTTTGCCGGAGCCCCGGACGATCTGGGTGATGCCGCCGGCGATTATGGATACGGATTCGTTTGATCCAGAGGGCGACGGGGACGATGTGCCTCCGGTGGTAGCGGGGCGCGATCCGTGCGTGAGCGTGTATCAGACGGTGCTGAGTTTTTAGGAAGTAAAATCCGGATACCGGAAAATAATGCGAAATAAGGGCAAGAACAAGGCGTTTACGATTATCGAACTGCTGGTGGCGATGGCGCTGCTGACGGCGCTGCTGCTGGTCTCGGGGATGGTCTTCAAGATGGCGGTTGACGCCCACCGTCGGGCCAGTGCAACAACCGAGATCATGCGAAAGCTGCGGGCGATCACCGACCAGCTTGACAACGACTTTGCCGGCCTGCGCAAGGATGGAGAGATTTTGATCGCGTGGCGGGCCCAGGCAGTGGACCTGGACGGCGATCCGGTGCCCGCTTCTGACCCTGTGGACAATATTGCCCGTTATGAGCGATATGATGTCGTGATGTTTTTTGCCGATGGGAACTTTCAAACCTATAACAAATGGCCTCTTGCAACGGGAGACATCGTACACGGCAATCTGGCTAGGCTCACCTATATGCTGGGCTGGAATACCGCAGGTCAGCGTCCTGTGGAGTTTGAGCCGGGCCAGCGGATTCTGGCCCGAAGTCAGCATATTGTGGCCTCCGATCCAGGTCTGGTCTATGATATAAATGGTGATCCTTATCCGCTCGACCCGACAGATGTTCCGGCTGGCTTTACCATAGCCCATTGCAACGCGGATGAGTACGAAAATCTGACGATGCTGCAGTGGCGAAATCTGCCGTGGGCCGACAAAGGAAAAATCATTGCCCGCGTGATCGGTGAAGACATTGATACGGACGGAGATGGTACTCCAAACCATTCCCCTCCGGTAGGCTGGACAGGATTGGCTGTGGATACCCGAACGCCGGCGAATGTGCATTTGTTGCTGGCGCAGGGAGTAGGGCAGTTTTCCGTACAGGCCTGGGTCAAGGAGCAGGCCCGCTGGTATCCGGAAGTGGACCTGAATCAGGACGGCACAATCGACGGCATAACCGATACTGATTTCCTAATCAGTGGAGATCGTATTGACGGCACGAAAGCTATCGGGCGTTACTGGAATCCTGACTATGGGGATTTTGAACAAGTGACCGGGCTGGGCAGGGCGCTGAAGTTTACGTTTACGCTGTATGATTCCAAGGGCGTTTTCACGAACGGAAAGACATTTACGCATATTGTGCGGCTGGGCGATTGAACGGGTCCGACGGATTCATGAATCCGTTGGATCCCGATGAAAACTTGCCCGAATACGAGGGACGTCGAATGGCACAACATCATGCGACAATTCGAATGAAGCATAAACCGGGCTCGGCGCTGATTCTGGTGGTCGTTCTGACGGTGCTGCTGAGCCTGATCGGGGTGCTGTTTGTAATGGTCTCGCGGCTGGGAGAGATGGGCACCAGCACGATTCAGGATGAGCACGATATCGATGCCGGGGTGCAGGCGGTGGTCCAGCGGATCGAGACGGTTCTGGTGGATGATTTGTACGGAAAGGATCGCCGAGCAAGCTTAGGTGAGGCGCAAGAGTATAACAACATCGTAATCAATGAGCCATTCGATATTCCAGGCATGATGGATCCGGATAAGGGCGGGGATTTATGGCTGGCCGATATTGAGCCGGAGATGGAAACCGGGGCCGGCACGCCGGAGGATCTGACGGATGATTTTTTCGTGTGGCGTCATATCACCGATCTGTATTACGATTATGACATGGCGGTGGTCGCGCCGTATCTGAGTTATTATTCGCCGGGTACACCCAAGGGGCTGGGGGCGTGGACGCTGCTGGGACTGGGGGCGATTCTGGCCGATTCGTCTTCGGGGATGCCGATGGTTCAGTTGCCACGTCAGCTTCCGGGAGGAACCAATCCCGAGACACGCTATTACGCGGCCGATGCCGACGGTGACGGTGTGTGGGACAGTCTGTGGGTGCGGATTCCCGATTTGTACAGCAGCAAGGGCCGGCCCATCTGGGCGGCGGTGCGGATTGTCGATAACTGCGGGATGCTGAATCTGAATGTATCTCACTGGCGGAATTATGATACAGAATGGGGTTGTTGGCTTGAACCTGTTTATTGGTCTTTCCTCCGGGGCCTGGACCAGACAGATGCATCCCGTAAAGAAAACATACCCAAATACCATAGAGCCGACGGAACCTTTGATCCAAGTCGTGACAATAGTGCCGTTTATCTCCGGGATGTCTTGATGCATATTGAAAATCCCGGTCCGGTTTGGCGGCTTTTTGAAATCAATAATGAACTGGAAATACGAAATCGATTCCTGCTCAGCAGTCCAACCGAAGCGCCTTTTGAGACGGAATCGGTAGCGCATTACACATTTGATGCCCAGGGAGGGCCTTATCGAGTTCTTACAGTGCCCCGCGATGCATCTAATAATGATTTTGATGACTGGAAAGTCCGGATGAATCCAGCTAATTTCAATGATACAAGCGGTGCATGGTATCTGAATGATGATGACAACTACCAGTGGCGGTATGATCGAAGGCATGTATGCACCTTTTACAGCTTTGATCGGAATCTTCGCAATGGGCGTTATCCTTTGTTGTATGATCGAACGCGTCATCAGTGGCGGGAACATGCCCACTACTTCCTGGCGCCGAATGGCTCGGCTGTCAGTGTACAGGGGAATTTCCTGGAGAATACGCCAGAAGCTCGCCGGCGGATTCTTACCCTTCTGTATGCGTTTCGGGCCTATTTTCTAAAAGACTACGTTGATACTCCCTCGCAGATCACAGACGAAATCCTTAGGGAGGCGGCCAAGAAGTCCGCCCAGATTGTTGCGAATCTCATTGACAACATCGATATAACGCAAAATGATGATGGTCCATTTTCCGAAAGCATATTCGGAAGCCAGACCAATGAAAACGGGACGTATGATTATCCCACGTATATTACAGGATGGCTGGTTAAGGAGATTATCCGCGAGGTAACCGGGCAGAATCTTGGGGATGATCCTATTTATGCCTTTGGAATGGATGACGATGACTTGGTATATGGATTGGAATGTCAGCCGTTTATTACTCAGGTCTTTACGCAGGTGCTTCCTACAGGTTTGTCACGTTTTGCCGTTGAGTTGACGTATCCTTATAGAGATTTAATGGCAACTGCTCGTCAGATCAATCCGGTTGATCGTTCTCTGGATTTGAGTAAATATCGTATCAAAGTCGGCAATCATGTTTATGCAATCGGCTCGGCTCAGGTTCCCGCCGCCATAGAGTATGTAACCGATCCGACAAAGGTGGTGATACTCAATATCAATGATCCGCGTATCTCCACACCTCCTGGGAGTCAAAGGGAACTATTTAATCCCGCTTTTGATACCGACCTGCTTGCCAGTGACAGCATTGAATTGCAGCAGGAAATACCGGATCCGGACGGCGGATTTACCTACCTTACTGTAGATCAGGTCAGTTCGGAGCAACTTGTTGAGCTTTTGACGACGGAGGATACAGGGATTCATGTTCTCTGGAGAGACGATTCCGACTGGAGAATGGCCAATGCGGAATTAGTGGAGCACCAGACGGTCAATGCAACGGCCTATGCCACAACGCATCTTGGCTTGCCGAACAACTTGAATCCTCATCCGGAGGGGAATGGTTTTCAGGTGCCTGTGGGCGATGACTATCAGAGTTGGGACAGTAAGATCCTTTGGTGGCGGCATGGCGCTTTGGTGAACTTTGAAAGAGTTCTCTGGATTGGTCATGACGTAGGTGATCCAAATGCGATCACGACAAAAATCGGCCTGGCTGCGGCCGAGGGTGATGTGCGGTACGATATTGACACCGCCCCGGAACTCCTTGGGTACATCTGTTTTTTGAATCGAGCCGAAGGAACGCTTCCGGGGCGGGTCAATGTCAATTCCGCGACCAAGGAGGTGATTCGAACAGCGATCCCGCCGAATCCCGATTGGGTTGAGGTCGGAGAGGATCCCCAGGATTTGATCGATGATCTGGCGACAGCCATTGTTGAGACGCGAAAGAGCGGGCCGTTTGAAAATCTGGGTGACCTCCTCGATGTACCGGGAATGAAACGATTCACTGATCCCAATCATCCAACTCTACGAGAGACATCAGGATATGATGTCGATCCAATATTCGATGAAGACATCGAAGAGCGGGACTGGATTCTGTCGCGTGTGTCGAATATCTTCACGACTCGTAGCGATGTGTTCACGGCGTATATCGCGATCCGGATCGGGGCGCCGCAGATTAACGACAAAGGAACGGTCAATCCGGAAGATGATACATGTGAAAACCAGGCGGATCGACGAATGATTGCGATCTTTGACCGCAGTCATGTCTCGGATCCCTCGCACCGGCCGAAACTGGTGGCGCTGCATCCGGTTCCGGAAGCGCGATAGCGAAGCTTATTCGCTAAAAGGTAATAATCTGATATCCATCGGCGATATACCGGGCCAGACTGGGATGGCCCGACATTTCCCCTTCCAGCCGAAGGCCTTGGGACTGCGCGGCTTCGGCCGCTTCCATCTTGGAGGCACACGCCCGACAGACACAATCGATCAGGTTGGCATCCCGCACCTTTCGATACAGATCCCCGAAGGCCGCTCCGGGTTCGTCTAATGTCTTAACCAGTTTACATGCGCTGCCTTCTATAATGATTTTGACATCGAAGCCTTTATCTTTCATATCCAGGGCGTTGAGCAGTACATGTACGAAACACATCGGTTCACCCAGGAAAGCCACCAGTACGACTTTGTTCATTTTGAATCCTCTCAGTGCCTTGTGTTTTAATTTTCATTTCTCAATCCGAAGCATCAATATAGCGTCAATCCGGATAACATTCAAAGAATCCTTATCTTCCCTGAAATTGGCTGGTTTCAACGGGGTTATTCTAAAAGTTTGAAGTTTCTAACACTTTCTGGTACACTATATATTGTTGTGTCCAGGGAATGGAAAGGGTTGATTGATTTGGGGCTTTTGTGTACAATAGTTCCTTTAAACAGGCTTCTGTTCTGTTAAAAATGATACCTGTGGAAAATGTTGTGTTTCTTGTTTAAAGTATTTATCATAGCCGTGTACGGCTGTTATGAGGGTGAAAATCCCCCGGATACGAGGTAAATAAGGATCGATTTGTTCATTAAAAGTTAAGGAACCCAACTCATGTCGAACATTACACGTCGTCAGTTTGTAAAAGGCGCTGCTGCCGTTGGAGCAGTATCTTCCATTGGATTCCCAACCCTTCTCCGGGGCCAGGGACTCAACGAGAAACTCCAGGTAGGATTTATCGCCGTGGGTGGACGGGCGGAGGCCCATACGGGCGCATCGCACGGGGCAGGTTTACAATGTATCGCTTTTGCCGAGGTCGATAAAACCCGGTGGAACGGCGTCCTGGGTAAGCAAGGCTGGGACAAGGCAGCCGGATATACGGATTGGCGGAAGGTGTTCGAAAACCACGGGAAGGATCTTGATGTGGTCTTTGTGGCGACTCCGGATCATACCCATTTTGCTCCGTCGATGACCGCCGTTTCCATGGGCATTCACTGTTACACCGAGAAGCCGCTAACCTGGTCGGTTCGTGAGGCACAGTTGCTGGCGGCCGCTTATGCCAAGAATCCCAAGGTCGTAACCCAGATGGGTAACCAGGGCCATGCCGGGAATGGATGGCGGCTTGCATATGAATATGTTAAGGCCGGCGCGGTCGGTGATATCAAGGAATTTCATACCTGGACCAATCGCCCCATCTGGCCTCAGGGCGGCGATCGTCCGGCAGGGTCCGATCCGATCCCCGATACACTGGACTGGGAAGCCTGGATTGGTGCAGCCCCAATGCGTCCTTACAAGAAGGGCGCCTATCATTCGTTCAATTGGCGAGGTGTAGTCGATTTTGGTTCCGGCGCGCTGGGCGATATGGCCTGCCATACGACTGATGGAATCTACTCGATTATGAATCCAGGCTACGCGGCCACGGCCGAGCCGTTCATCATGACCGGACCGGTCAAGGATCAGTGGCCGTTGGGGATGGTGGTCAAAAGCACCTACCGTGCCAAAGACGGCCGCCCCGGGTTCAAGACCTTCTGGTATGAGGGTAAGGATGGAAACGGTAGGCCCTTCATGCCGGATACGCCGGAGGAACTCGAGGTCGATGGACGCAGCCTGCCGAGGACGGGGAACCTGATCATCGGTACCAAGGGCAAGATGCTGGTCAATGGCGATTACTGGGAAACCCCGCTGATTATTCCGGAAGCGCGGCGCAGGGAGTTCGGCCGACCTGAAAGATTGCTCGAACGCTCGCCCGGGCATCACGAGGAATTCTTCATGGCCTGCAAGGGCGAAAAGCCCCGGGAATTCAGCCAGTCCAACTTCAGTTATTCCGGTCCTATGACGGCGAATATCCAGCTTGGAAATCTCTGTGCACGGGCTGGAAAGAAGCTGGAACTGAATGAAGCCGGAGAAATTACCAGTGATCCGAAGATCAACGAACTCGCCTGGCGCGAACCTCGCGACGGTTGGGGAGCCCTGGAGATGAAGGTCTAAAAAAATCGTTTTTTTATGAGACACCGATATCAGGGGAGCAGGAATGACCTGCTCCCCTGTTTTTTAAGCGGAAATCATGCTTCAATTCCAATTTTTCCAGAGCTTGTTTCTTTCCTATGTAGCTATTTCTTTACGTATTCATTTAAAAAGGCTATGTAGCATGGATCGCCAGTCTTTCGACAATGGTGCTTAGCCGGCGAGATAGGCCCTGTCCATATCCTATGCTACTGTGGATTGTTCACTAAAAAGCGGATAGAACAAAGTGAGTTCTCTCCTACAGGTAAAATTTCCCTTGCTTCCATTATCTTTCCTGCCTACCCTATTGTTGTAAGGGCAAAGAGCACCCAGGAGGCACATTTCAATGACCCCCTCAGCGGATTAGTTTCTCTACAGCTTGATGTAGAGTGGGTTATGAATGACGCAACATTTATCATCAACGCCATCCAGCAAGGAGATAGAGACGCCTCGTTAGAAGAGTTGTGATGATCCAGATCATTCTGATAGATAGTATGTTGTAGCGTGTGAGACTGTTGCTTATGGTGACATATGGGAAATCTCAGATAAAGAGAAAGGAGGTCACAATGTGCAAGTATTTTATGATCGTGGTAGTAGCAGGTGTAATGTTGGCCTGCGTCTCGAGTGCATGGGGGGTGCAGATCGAGACAGAGGTCGTAGGAGACATAGGGAATGCGCCGGATGACACGACGTATGGGGCGGTTGGTTACCTTTACTACATGGGCAAGAAGGAGGTGACGGCTGGTCAATACTGTGAGTTTCTCAACGCTGTGGCGGGTATGGATCCCTATGGTCTGTATAACGGCAACATGTGGTCGCTTTCTACCGGGTGCAAAATACTGCGAGAAGGGAGTTCGGGAAACTATACGTATAGTGTAGCGGATGACTGGGCGGATCGGCCGGTGAACTTCGTTTCGTGGGGCGATGCGGCGCGGTTTTGCAACTGGTTACACAATGGCCAGCCGATGGAATCGTTGACGGGTGTGGTCGATCATGATCGGGGTGTAACGGAGGATGGTTCTTACACTCTAGAAGGCGTAACGAGTGAGGAGGATCTGATGCTGATAGTTCGCAATACGCAAGCTACATGGGTGATACCATCGGAGAACGAGTGGTACAAGGCGGCGTACTACGACAAAGATATTCATGGCTACTGGAACTACCCGACGGGCACGGATACGGCGCCGGGTTACATCACGGGCGATGGCAGCGGCGGCTTGGTTTACAGTCCCGGAAGCAGCCCCTTTACCGAGGGAGGTACAGGCGGCGATTCTGATCCCGGTAATTACGCGACGTACGATGGTAGTGGTAGTTTTGACGGCATCGGGTCTCCTTACTACCGCACCAAGGTCGGCGAACACGAAAACAGTAAGAGTCCGTATGGGACACTTGACCAGGGCGGCAATGTTCTTGAGTGGACGGAGGGGAAGATGCCCGGATTCACGTCGGCGCATCCGGAGCGGCATGCGACTCGGGGCGGGATGTACGACAACGGCGAAGTCTATTTGCACGCGTCGGAGCGAGTCCCGGGGCGGGCACATGAGGGTGTGGCGAATGTGGGATTCCGAGTGGCGAGGATTCCTGCGCCGTGTCCGCCACCGATTACGATCGAGACGGTTCCCGTGGGGTATCCGGGCAATACGGGCGAGCTTTCGGGGCCGGGCGTATTCGGCGGGGTTGGTCCGATTTCCGATCGGATATGCGGATCTGTGCCGTACTTCTACTGGATCGGCAAGTATGAAATCACTGCCGGTCAGTACTGCGTGTTCCTCAACGCAGTGGCGGCCCATGGGGACAAGCACAGCCTGTACAATTTGAACATGTGGGCTGACCCAGATGGATGCAAAATCAAGCAAGAAGGGAACGCGGTGCCTTACACGTACAGCGTGGCATCCGGGTGCGAGAACCTGCCGGTGAATTTTGTCTCATGGGGCGATGCGGCAAGGTTCTGCAACTGGCTCCATAATGGGCAGATATGTGGCGAGCAGGACGTAAGCACCACTGAGGAAGGGGCGTACTCACTGAGCGGCAAGATAAGCGCATCCGAGCTTCTGAGCGTGGCGCGCAACGCAAACTGGCAATGGGCGATTCCGTCGGAGGATGAGTGGTACAAGGCAGCGTATCACAAGGGTATCGGAACAGGGGCGGATTACTGGGAGTATCCTACGGAAAGCGACGTTGCCCCCACGGCTGAGGCCCCTCCGGGCGGGGATCTGACGAACGGTTCGGCGAATTACTATGATGGTTTTATATTGCGGGGGCCGTCGGAAAGGGGGGCATACAAGACAAAAGATATATCTAATGATTATGTGTCCGACGGTGCCTATGGCACGTTCGACCAGGGGGGCAATGTCTGGGAGTGGAACGAGGCGATTCTTCTGAAATGTCCTTCTGTCATGGGTCGTGGGATGCGGGGCGGTTCCTTCAGCGAACCGGAATTGGCCTTGCATGCGTCGCATCGGAACGGAAGTGATCCAACGACGGAGAACAGTGATCTGGGCTTTCGAGTCAGTGCGCCATGCCTGGTGTCCGACCTGAATGGTGACGGTCTGGTGGACATGAAAGATTTCGCGATCTTCGCGAAGCAATGGGGAGCAAAGAAGAATCCTTAGCATTAAGTTTCTCCCGATTCTTCCGTAAGACTGAAGAACCGGAAGGTGGAAAGGCAGATAAGTGTATCATATAACCTGTCGATGAAGATGGATTCTGCGCCGATGTACCAGAGGCCAGCGATTGTGTGAGCTGTTCATGCTCCTATCGTAACTGCTTGACTTGTTTGCTGGTGGCGCTTCGAAGCGTATGGGATAATTTATGAATTAGACTTAAAAAGCTCCTTTAGAAAAAGTATTCGATAAAAAATTTGAAAGGCCTTTTTTTATTTTAGGTGGTAACTTTGACCAGACATTGATAATTTTATTAAGATCCGGGTCCAGCGCCCCAAAACGCGCCCCCTCGGCCTTATCGGTTTTACGTAAGTCTTTGTCGTTACAGACTTTTTCGCTCGTACCTGAAAGAATCCCTTGTTCTTTCGGGAATGGATGAGTATCGTATATTCATTCTTGTAAGGACTTACTATTGATGAATGAATTGCCTAGGGAGGATTAAAGGATGTTGCGGTATTTTGTAGCAGGACATTTCTGGCTGTTGGTGACGCTGCTGTTGTTAATTGGACGCAAAGCCTGGCGAGCGGGACCGACACGATACAGTTGTTTTGGAGCCGGTTCGTTTACGCCGACTGTCTATAACCTTATTCTTCTGGGGACTCTGGTAATTACAATCGGTTGTTTTGTGGTTATGTGGAAGACATGCGATTATCGGGATATGAAGCGGAGACTGGAAGGTGAGTGAAACGACGGACAGGGCGGTTGCATTGTTCGAGAAAGGTTACAATTGCAGCCAGGCAGTGCTGGCGGTATTTGCTGAGCAATTTGGTATGGATTTTGATACTGCATTGAAAGTTGCCTCGGGTTTAGGCGGAGGAATTGGTCGGATGGGACAGACATGCGGAGCTCTGACCGGGGCGTATATGGTTCTGGGATTGGCGTGCGGGACAGAGAATGCATCGGACAAGTTGACAAAGGAGACGGTGTACGATCTGATCGTTCGGATGGCGGAGCGTTTTGCACAGCGCAATGGAACGACGGAGTGCAAGGATCTGCTGGGTTTTGCGATGCGTTCACCGACCGGTCAAATTGCCGCGAAAGAGCCAGGCGCTTTCGACAAGTGCCCTGGATATGTTCGGGACGCCGCCGAAATCGTCGAAGAAATTCTCAAGAAAGAAAAAAACCAGGCTTGAATAGATTATAAATTAAGGTTCAGGGGAAAAGGCATGCCGATGCAGAATCATATCATTTTAGGGGTGCATATTACCGACCGGATCCATCATGTCGATACAGTACAGCATTTGCTGACAGAATACGGCTGCAGCATCAAGACGCGGCTGGGTCTGCACGAGACTGATGCGGCGTTCTGTTCCCCCAACGGGCTGATCCTGTTGGAAATGGTGGACGATACGGCCAAAGCAGACGAATTAGTTGGCCGGCTCAATGCCATCGAAGGCGTAGAAGCCAAAAAAATGGTATTTAATCATCCCTGAACGAAATTGCGAATTATAAAGAGGTTGATCTGTGGGCGGGTATGAGGTGGTACGATTGGATCGGATTGAGGCCGTGGCCTGTCCGTGCGGATTCAGCAGGAGGGCGTTTACAGATATAGCCGATGCGCCGGCCTCGGTACATATGGTGCAGATTGAGCAGGATGCCAGGGTCCACTACCACAAGCGGATGACAGAGATCTATGTGATCCTGGAAGGTAGCGGATATATGGAACTGGATAGCCGGCGCTTGCCGGTTACTCCAATGACGGCGGTGATGATCAAGCCCGGTTGTCGGCATCGAGCGGTGGGAGAGATGAAGATTCTCAATATTGTCATTCCCCCGTTTGCTTCGGGGGATGAATTTGTTGAATAAGAGGGACATGATGAAGAAGTCAATGCAATTGATGAGTGTGTTACTGGTATTGGCGGCGACGGGTATGACGGCAGATAACCGCGTGCTTTACGAACCGGGTTCGGTGGATGCCTTAGAATCGATTGTGCCTTCGGATGCACAATGTCGTCGAACCGGGGAAGGAATTACAGTTCAGACCGGACATGAAAAGCCCTGGCCGGGTGTGACAATCAAAGCAGAGAGGGGCAAGTGGGATTTGTCGCCGTTTAACTACTTACAGATGCAAGTAAAAAACACATGTGAAAGGAGAGCTGTAATTCATTGTCGTGTAGACAATCCCGGAGCCAATGGAGTCGATCATTGCTTGACGGATCAGGCGACGATCGAACCAGGACAGATGGGCATAATCACCGTGCGGTTTCATTCGACGCCTTGGGTATTGTCCGAGCCGCTGGAGCTGATCGGGATGCGGGGCTATCCGCAGCATCAGGGCAAGCTGGATACCGGCAATGTAATTGGTCTGGTGGTTTTTGTGAATCGGCCCAACGAGGATTATTCGTTTCAGATTCAAAAAATCACGACAGGCGGCTCGGTTCGGATTCTGGACAGCAAGACGTTCTATCCGTTTATCGATGAGTATGGACAGTTCATCCACGCCGACTGGCCGGGCAAGGTGAAACGTTCGGGGGATTTGCAGCTTCATCTAAAACAGGAACAAAAAGATCTAGCCGAGCATCCCGAACCGGAGGAATGGAACCAGTATGGTGGCTGGGCCAAGGGGCCGAAACTGAAGGCGACGGGCTTTTTCCGGGTGGAGAAGGTGCAGGGCAAGTGGTGGCTGGTCGATCCGGAGGGCCGGCTGTTCTGGTCGCATGGGATCGACTGTGTGGGAGAAAGTAACGAAACGCCAATCAGCGACCGGGAACACTATTTCCAATGGCTTCCGGAGGAAAATTCGCCGTTCGCTTCGTTTTACAGCAGGGGTTCCTGGGCACCCCATGGATACTATCAAACTCACAGCCCTTATCGGACATTTGATTTCAGTCGGGCGAATTTCCTGCGCAAGTATGGTAAGAACTGGCAAGGAAAGTTTTCAGTGATTACACATCGAAGATTGCGAAGCTGGGGAATGAACACGATCGGGAACTGGTCACAGGCAAACATCTATCTGATGCAGAAGACGCCCTATGTCGGTACGATCCATTTCACAGCACGGGTGCTGGAGGGTAGTACGGGCTATTGGGGTAAATTTTATGATGTGTTCGATCCAAGTTTCCGAGAGGGAATGCAAAAAGCGGTTCAATCACAAATAGAAAGAGGTATCGCCGATCCCTGGTGTATCGGCTTTTTTGTGCATAATGAACTGGCTTGGGGAGACGATACCTCGCTGGCAATAGCGGCTTTGAAGAGTCCGGCCGATCAGCCTGCCAAGAAAGTGTTTATTCAAGATTTGAAAAGTAAATACGGTACAATTGGCAAGCTCAATCAGGTCTGGGACAGCTCGTATTCATCTTGGGAGCGAATGATCGACAGTACCGATGAGCCGGATAAAATGAAAGCTGCCGAAGACCTGGGGGCATTTTATACGAAGACAGCGGAAACGTACTTTGCGACGATTCGGGAGGAGTTTAAGAAGGTCTCGCCAAAACAGCTTTATCTAGGCTGTCGGTTTGCCTGGGTTAACAACCGTGCCGCACAGGCCGCAGCGAAATACTGCGATGTGGTTGGGTACAATCGTTATGCTTATACGTGTGCCGATCTGAAGTTACCTGAGGATATTGATATGCCGATTATTATCGGCGAATTCCACTTCGGGGCTCTGGATCGAGGGATGTTTCATACCGGTCTCAAGCCTACCTTGGATCAGGAGGACCGGGCACAAAAATACAAAGACTATGTACGAAGCGCTCTGGGTAATCCATATATCATCGGCACCCACTGGTTCCAGTATAAGGATCAGGAGACGACTGGGCGAGGAGATGGCGAGAATTACCAGATCGGTTTCATTGATATCTGTGACACACCATATCGGGAAACTATCAATGCCTGTCGGGAGGTAGGATACACTATGTATAGGAACCGTCTGGAAATGCAATGAACGGTGGATTCTCTCAAAGAAAAGAGATGAATTATTGATCGAGAGATTCATCGCGAGACAATGTCTGGATTAGTTCCGAAGACATTACTTCCCGAGTGAATCGTTTGTATTTTTTAATGGTTCGCTCTCGGAGGCGAAATTCATGACAATTCAGGACCATGGTGGCATGGTTTAGGTGAAGAACATATTGCCCCATCACAGAGGAGGGCAACTCCACCGTTTTGTATCTTCGATCCTTGAGGGCCAGATACAGTCCCTGTCCGGAGGTGAGGTGTTTTTCCTTTCCCATTAAAAACGACAGTTTTTCCCGCTGTAGAATTTCAGTGCGATAGAGAGAGCAGATGGTTCGGTTGTGGTAACGGTATTGATCGTGTTCTTGGGGGTTATAGAACAGTCTTCGCTTCAGAGCTTTGAAGTTTGTGGCTTTTTTAACTGCGGTTTTCCACCACGGTATGTCTTCCAGTTTTCCGGAACCGACACAGGCAATCTGTTCATTGCTCTCAAAATAGCCCACCAATTCGGTGAGCCAGTTTTCCTTTTTCACGATTGTATCGGAATGCATCGCAACGAAAAATTCCGAATTACAATGTTCTAGGCCAATGTCCAAAGCAGATGCATGGGCTTCACTGCCGAGTCTTTTGACGTGTTTGAAGTTTAGCTCGATAAGATGGATCCATTGTAAAGATTTCAGGTATTCCAGGGATTCGTCACGTGAGTCATTGTCGACAACGATGACTTTGTGTGGGAAACGGGTAAACTTGCGAATACTACGAAGGCAAAGGCGAACCGGAGTAAGAGTTTTATAATTCACGATGCATATAGTTGCCCTGCCCCTATTAAGGGCCGACATTCCTGTTGAAGGAATTTCCTGAAACATACCTGTTTAGCCCATGTGTTTTTCGATAAAACCAGTGTCGATATCGGAAGTGACGAATTTGTTGTGAGCCAGGATTTCCAGGTGGGCCGGAATTGTGGTTTTGATCGGTTCAATTTGAAATTCCCGCAGGGCGCGTTTCATTGTGTTGATCACTTCATCCCGTGTACGCTTGTGGACAATCAATTTGGCAATCATTGAGTCATAATACGGAGACACTGTTTCACCCTGGCACATATGAGTGTCGATCCGAACTCCCAAGCCGCCGGGAGGGATGAAACGTTCGATCCTCCCGGGACTTGGCGAATATCCGTGTTGCGGATCTTCCGCATTGATGCGGCATTCCATCGCCACGCCGTTCATCTGAATATCCTTTTGTCGCAGTGTCAGCGGCTCCCCGGAGGCCAGACGGATCTGCCATCGCACCAGATCTTCACCGGTGATCATCTCGGTGATCGTATGTTCCACCTGAATACGGGTATTGACCTCAATGAAATAAAAATTATTGTCTTTGTCCAACAGGAATTCGCATGTGGCCGCACTGCTGTAATTGGCTTCTTTGATCAGGCGAAGGGCCGCTCTACACAAGTTTTCCCGTGTTTCATCATCCAGTACGGGACAGGGGCATTCTTCGATCAACTTTTGGTGTCGCCTCTGGACGGTGCAATCGCGTTCGTAAAAATGGACGGCATTCCCGCTGTTGTCAGCCAGAAGCTGGACCTCGACATGCCGTGGCTGCTCAATGAATTTTTCCATGTAGAGCGTGCCGTTTTTAAAGGCCGCTTCGGCTTCGGCCCTGGCGGCAGCAAAGGCTCCTCGCAAGCTGATTTCGCTATGGGCGATCCGCATTCCTCTGCCGCCTCCGCCAGCGGCCGCTTTGAGCATAACGGGGTAGCCGATCTTTCCGGCCAGCTTCAACGCTTCCCGGTCGTCTTTCAATTCTCCTTCTGAGCCGGGTACAACCGGTACACGGGCTTTCTTGGCAATCTCACGCGCTTGGACTTTGTCGCCCAGCAGACGCATCGCATCCGGATCGGGGCCGATGAATGTGATACCGCATTCTCTACAAATCTCGGCGAACTTGGCATTCTCAGCCAGAAAACCGTAACCCGGATGAATCGCGCCGGCATCGGTAATCTCAGCCGCGCTGATAATTCGCGGAATATTCAGATAGCTTTCCAGCGGACTGGGCGGTCCGATGCAGACAACTTCGTCGGCCATTTTAACATACGCCGCATCCTTGTCCGCCTGTGAGCAGACCACCACCGCTTCAATGCCCAGTTCATGACAGGCTCGAATAATTCGAACGGCGATTTCGCCTCGATTGGCAATCAGGATTCTTGAAAACATGTGGATTTTATCCTGTATATAGGGCTTCGGATCCGATTAGATTTTAGGGACGAACCCGGAATAGAGTTTGCCCGAATTCAACCGGCTGGCCTGCCTGGCATAAAATTTCGACGATTGTGCCGGAAACGCCGGCTTTGATTTCGTTCATCACTTTCATGGCTTCGACAATACAGACGATGGTATCGGGTTTGACCTTATCGCCCACAGAGACGTAGGATTCTGAATCGGGACTGGGGGCCGAATAAAGAGTGCCGATAATCGGGGATGTGATCTCGACCAAGTCCTCTTTGGATGTCGATGCGGAAACAGGTGATTCCACCGATCCAATTGGCGGTGTTGCAGGTTGTGGAGTCGAACCCGGAACCATTGGCATAGGAGTAAACACAGGCATCTGAGGTCCGGGCCGCTTTAAATGGACTTTATTCCGTCCATCGGCCAGTTCCAACTCGATCAGGTCATTTTCCTTCATCAAAGCGATGAGTTCCTTGACCTTCTTAATATCCATTTCGTTTCGTTCCGACATTCCTGCTTGTCCTTTTCCTGTTTTAAAGCCCAATTTGGGGCATCAGTATAGTTCCTGAGAGGGAATTTGCAAGAAATTTGTCAATCTCCGGCCGTTTCGGTTCATTTGAAACATATCTATACCCACGATATCATATCAAAAAGTCGTATGTCTATTGTTGAGGATATTCTTGCCTGTTCGGTTATCAGCGAGTTCGGATTCTATCTGGGCAATGTCTCTACTTCTCCAAGAAGGTATTCCTCACCCAGAATGCGACTTCCTTCCTTCCGGGTAGTGTCTATGACAAGAGCATATACCTTACATGTTCCAGTCAGTAGTCCAGCCAGGCGAGCAGGGTACCTGTCTTCAATGATCTGTCCTGGTTTCAATAATGACAGTGGTACGGTCCAATCTCCCGGATCATGTCTTGTATACCAGGGCGTTCCTCTGCGAGTTGTTTCTCCATCAACACTGAGGCGGAACGCCGGCATTACATTCCTGTCTACCTGACCGGTTACACGCCACCATGAAGAGATGCGAAGGATCCCGCCTTCAATCACGGTGTTGGGTAGTTGAAACGCCAGCAGTTCCAGATTCGGTGCCAACTCCATAGGGGGGATCTTGTTTCGGATATCTTCAGGAATATCAGATACCAGAGCAGTTTTAGCCTCCAACCGGGAGATTTCTTTTTTGTGTAAAGGGAACTCGACAATAGATATATCGGGATTCGGTTTCGGGCGGTTAGTCACCTTCGGTTCCCGAATGTCGATTACCCCCATTGGCCTGCCTTCCATATCTTCATCAATAATAAGGCTGGTTTCCAAAGCGGAGCAGAGATCATACATTTCAGTGAGGATTCTAAGCGCTTCTTCTTGTCCGGCAAGGATGGTATGACCGCTCAGGACCTGTATGGGAACAATCTCGATCTTATGAATACCCTTTGTGGAAAGGTGCATCCGGAAAATAGCACACTGTTGCCCCTCTGGCTTGAGTTCGCAATCAAAGAGGAGATTTCCCATATCATAAACAACTGGCTTGCCGTCAATGATTTCAATACCTTGCAGGCGATGGGCCGAATGGCCAAGGATAAGGTCCACCCCGTTTTCAAAAGCAATACGGGCCATTTTTCTGTGAATTGGCTGTGTTTCCCTTACCCAATTATTGCCCCAATGAATTGTGAGTATCAGTAAGTCACAACGTTCCTGAGCCCATTGGCCGAGCCTTTGCATCTTGTTTTTAAATGTCTCGAGATCCCCTTCCTTGGTGTAATTCGTCCCTGCGTAAGTTTCTCCCGCACGAAAATAAGCCATTGTGGTATCCATACCCGCGATGCCAACTCGAACAGGACCGATGCGAACCAGTCGGGGCTCTTGTGCCGCGACTGCATTGTCGCCGATTCCTACACATATCAAACCGGCTTTTTCGCACCACATGGCCGTGTCGGTTACACTTAAAGGGCCATAGTCACCGCCATGGTTATTGGCGACTGTTACAAGATCAATTCCCACCCTTGTAAGACAAGTTAACATCTCAGGTCGCGCGCGATAATAGAAGGAACAATGCTCACCTTTTTCTGCTGGTAATCCCCTTAGGGAGACACAGCATTCGAGATTACAAAGGGCTGCATCGGCCTCAGAAAGAAGGGGCTTGATCCCTGTCAGGGGCCAATCGTAGCCATTATGTCCCACCAAGTCATGTTCCCACCTGGCCAGAACCGTATCACCGCCGGCGATTAGCAGACCGTGATCAGGCCTTTGCTCGGCATCGTCTTTCCGACGATATTTCCGGGCAACAAATCGAGTGTATTTACGGGTGGACAAATGGAGAGCTTTGCACTCGAGATGATACAGCACAACTCCTTTTTCCTTAACGGATCGCTCTGTAATGCATAGTGGAACAAGGATAATGTCGGGTACCATGGAGGCGGGCATATTCCCACTATCTCCATTTGCCAGGATCCAGTACTCTTTTCTCCCGGGGCCTTGTTCTTCCATGAGGCAGTCAAAATCGTCCTCCTCGATAAGCTTGACTTTCATCTTGCGAGAGATGAGATTCTTGAGAGCCAAGTGGATGGATGCGTTCTTTTGCCCCAAACCAGCCATGGTCTGGTCTGCTACAGGCATTACCACTACAGTTTTTATCATGGAAGTATCCAACGAGGTAGCAAGTTGATTCACCAATTCTGTAGCCAGGCTCGCCCATATTTCAGACGAGGGCGCCGTAGTGGACGGTACTTCCTTTTCCTCGGTTCTTTTTCTCAATTTGAACCGACCATCTGGTATTGAGACCAGGTAGGATTCGTTGTCCTTGAACCACGAACGGAATTGATAAGGCTGACGGCTTTCTTTGAGAATGATGTCGGAAAGCTCCCGAGAATCGCACAACTCTTGCACACAACGGTCTCGCAGTTTGTCGGCTTCAGGCAGGCCCGCGGCTTGTCGGAGGCAAATGTTGCGACCCGACATAGCGAGTGCACGAATGATTTTTACCTGGTTTTCCACTGAGGCTTTTTGCCAGTGAACGAGGGCACACTCCAGAAGATCCGGTTTGGGTACAATTTGTGTGTTACCCAGGAACCAGTTATATGCCTCTTCGACCTGTTCCTGGGGATAATAGGCAAACCAGCGGGTGCGATGATTTTCTCGAATCCCCGGATTTTCCCCTTTGACATGGACCTTTGCGCGGTACTCCCAGCCGAGAATATCTTCTTCCCCCCCCGCCTGGCGGCACCAGACTAAAGCATCTGTGTATACACGACCGAAGTGACTCCTCATTCCGCGAATGGGATTAGCATCCCGTGAGCAGTCCACGGGAAACCATCCATAACCAGACAGAAAAACCTCTGTCCATCGATGGAAGACCGTATCGGTTGTGGGCAGGTCGCGAAATCCATTGGTAGTGCCCCCCACGCAACGAGTCGGCAATCCTGCAAGGCGACACAAACCTGACAACACATAGTTATACTCGCTGCAGGATCCGGTACCTCGAGCCAGCACCACAGCGGCCGGATCCCATGTGTTGTCTCGAACGTAGCGGATCTTACTTATGACATAGTCGTGTATTTTTTCCAGCTTACCAAAATCACCTGTCACATCCATGGTCAAATCGGCCGCCACCTTGCGCATCAGGTCGGTATCCATCGAGTAATTTGTCTCCGCCATCAGATACCGTTTCCTCTGTTCGGAGGTAAGATCTGTCGTGTTCTGATGTACGGCCTGCTCCAGAGGTTTCCAGTGTGTATTGCTCAAAGTCACACCGACAACAAAACCAAGGTCCACCCACTGGCCTGACGCAAGACTGTCAAAAGAGTAATGAACCAGCTTCTGGCCATGTATGTCGGTGAAGATACGTTGCCTTCCGTTCTCCGGCAGATGAAGGTAATGGATTTTCTGGTGGAGAGATTCGAATGGAAGAGGCACATAAATGTCGATTTTACCGGCGGCTCTTGAGGTTGGATTCATGACGCGGTAATCATATCTGACAGTGCGCTGAACAGGTCCCCGGGTAATGACCTCAGGGATTGTGCTTATCGGATTATCTTGAGAAGGCATGGAATCGATTATGCCTAAAATCGCCTTCCATACGGTACGACCACTGTCGGAATTGGTCATGATTACACAACCCGACTTTCGCTTCATATTGAAACGGGCATTGCATCGAAAACCGCTTCCATTGCTTCCACTATGGCAGACCCATCCACCGTTTTCCTCGGGGACGACCACCCATCCAAGCGAGCGGTATGATCGCTCATTCCCCTCTTCCGGCCGGACCTGTAATGTTGTAATTGTTTGGACAGTCTCGGTCTTTAGTGAATGTTTTGCCGAGCGATCCGGTTTCATGATCTCCATCAGAAACAGCGCATAATCCGTTGGCGTAGTATACAGAGAAAAAGCAGCGTTTCCTCGGTCGTAGAATCGCCTGGATTTCTTCAGCTTTCCGTTCTTGTCGTGCCCTCCGGCAAAGTTATCTTTAAAAGAATCCCTCCATTTATAACTGCTGTCGGTCATGTTTAGGGGCCTGAGCAAAGAATTTTCGATCCAGGCATTCATGGATTGTTCTGTAAGGTATTCTATTGCCCTTTGGAGGTATAAGTATCCTTCGCCTGAGTATGTGAATCGCGTATCCGGCTCATGCAGAATCGACAGGGGACCGCCATTTCTCCAACCGCCTTCACGCCAGTTCGGCAATCCCGTCCGATGAAGCATTACCATTCGTGCCGTGATTATCTTTGCCAACGGCTGGTCGGGCAGATAGGGCTCAGGAAGGTAACTATCCAACGGAAGGTCGAGGTTGAAGCGGCCCTCTTCAACCAGTTTCAGAACACCGTACGAAAAGAGGGGCTTGCTCATTGAAGCGGCTTCAAAGATGGTTCTTTCATTTACGGTTTCCGGATTCCCGGCAGAGCGAAAACCAAAGGTACCTTTCCATACAATCCGGTTCTCCCGGATCAGCACCATGGAAAGACCTGGCACGTGTTCGATTTCCATGAGTTGAGGAATCCTGACCTGCAATGTGTCAATCAGGTGCTCTGTTTCCTGCGCTGCAACGGTGCTTGTGAAAATATAAATTGTACATGCACTCAAAAAGCTTCGAAGCAATTTAGACATAAAAAATCCATGTTGTTCAATGAATAGATCACACCGATTATAGTATACTGCTATTATACGCTTCAAAGCATACAGAATCAAGAGTTTATGCTCATGGATCTGTTTGTTTGAGAATCTTTGAATAGACGCCTCAGTATCCTGCGGCGACCGGCTCGGTTTTTTTCGGCTCGATGACTTTGACCGGGGCAATGGTTTCCAAATCCGCTTGTACTTTTTCCGCGTCACCAGTGACGACCACAACCATTCTGTCCGGAGCTAGCGTCTCTTTTACGAATTCCACACAATCTTCTTTACTGGTTTCGGTGATCGTCTTAAGCAGACATTCCAGGTAGTCCTTTTGCAGGTTCTGAGATTCGATCAGCCAGAGGTCATCCGCGACGGACTGCGGTGTTTCCCGATTTCGAACAAAGCTGCCCAGAAAATAACTCTTGGTATTGTTCAATTCCTCATCGGAGGGGGGCTCACTCCTGAGCCGGTCGATCTCTTCGAAAATGGTCCGGACTGTTTCGGCAACCGCTTCGTTTTTCGTAAACGTGCTGATCGTGAACTCTCCGTCAAAATGATTAGCTATATACGCTCCGCGAGCGCCATAGGTCAGTCCTTTCTTGACACGAATTGTCTGCATCAACCGACTTTCAAAGGTTCCGCCGAAGTAATTGGTGACAACCCGACTGATGAAATACTCGGGTTGTTCGTGTCGCGTGATAGAGCGCTGGCCGACTCGAATCTGACACTGTGCGGCGCCCGGCACATCGACAATATAGATCGTGCGTTCTTCCTGTTTGGGCGGAGCGGGCAGGGAGATGCTTTTTGGCGGATTGGGCGCCTCCCACGAATCCAGATAAACCCGTGCCAGTTCCAATGCGCGACTTTTCGAAATGTCTCCGGCAAAAATCAAGGCTGCCTTTTCCGGCCGCAGACTGGAAGCCCACCACTGCTGAAGATCCTCCGTTGTCAGGGCCTTAACCTGGTCGATTTCTCCTGTGACCGTCCGGGCATAGGGGTGGTTACCATATAGCAGTTCCCGGTAATGCTTACCGGCCAGATAGCTTGGGTTTTCCAGTTCAATGGAAAGCCCGGTCAATTCCTGAGTACGGAGTTTTTCGAATTCATCCGCATTGAATGTTGGGATTTGTATAATTTCGGTCAGCAACTCCATCGTCAGTTCGAGAGAGTCGGTCAGACAGTTGGCATTAACAGTCGCTGTGTCCATGGAAGCCGATCCGGAAAGTGAAATCGCATTTTCATCCAGAATCTGTGCCAACTGGGCCTCGGTATGTTTTTCGGTGCCGCGTTTGAGCATCTGCATGGCCAGGTTGGCAGTTCCCGGCTTATCTTCAGTCCATGCTCCGTTGAGAAAGCCCAGCATGACTGTGACAAAAGGAACCTCATGATTCGGCACAACAAGCACTTTCAGTCCGTTACCCAGCGTATGCCGGGAGAATTTGGGCATAGGGGCCTCGGAAACCAGTTTCCCCATAGGGGGATCTATGGGGAAATTCTCCGGACGGACGATCCCGGCACGGCCCGGAGCGGGTGGATTTGTTTCGGGCTCGGCCGTAATGACAGCGGCCTCATTATCCTTGGTTGAGGCCGTCATGCCGCCTTTGTTCTGCTCGACTATAAAGATCTTGACGCTGTCTTTTCGAAGGTATTTACGGGCCATGGCCTGTAAGTCATCTCGGGTTATCGACCGGATACGGTCAATTAACATGTTCACATTATCTGTATTACCGGTTTCCACTGTCGTTGAACCTAGTAAACGAGCCTTGCTGTCAATACTCAGGTTCTGCGTTACAACGGATTTCAGCATTTGATTGCGCGCCTTTGTCAATTCTTCAGAAGTCACGCCTTCATTTTGGAGACGGTTGATATGGTCCCATATTACCTCAACAATAGCATTGGCGTCGGCGGTTTCAGCCAGGACAGCATCAGTAAAAAATAATCCATCCTGCTGTAAATTCCAGGTTGAAGCCGATGCTGAAACGGCCCATTGTTTGTCTGCGACCAGATCTCGATATAATCGCGAACTGGCTCCTCCACCGAGGATCTCGCTAAGAAGGGATAATGGAATTTCATCATCGTGTCCTGTGGGGACCGTCCGCCAGGCAATATCAACCATGGCGGCGGGCGCGTTTTCATCCTTGATTACGATTCGTTCCTCCGATTCCCATTTCGGCTCGCGCACGGTGACCCGTGGAGGATCGGGCAAAGGGGGTACCCAGCCGAAATATTTCTTTGCCATTTGCTGGGCGTGTTGGTGAGTAACAGCTCCGGTAATGACCAGCACGGCATTATTCGGCACATAATATCGCGTCCAGAAGCTTCGCAGGTCAGCTACACTGGTCGCCCGTAGATGGGCCAGGTTGCCGATCGGAGTCCAGCGGTAGGGGTGTGTCTGGTACATTCCAGCCATCACTCTTTTATAGAGGGTTCCATACGGCCGATTTTCGCCCATTCGCAATTCTTCTTCCACGACCTTACGTTCCGTGTCGAACGCTTCCTGATCAATCCTCAAGTAGTTCATTCGTTCGGC
This sequence comes from Sedimentisphaerales bacterium, assembly GCA_016926155.1. Taxonomy (GTDB): domain Bacteria; phylum Planctomycetota; class Phycisphaerae; order Sedimentisphaerales; family Anaerohalosphaeraceae; genus JAFGGE01. Next base: position 29,002 of record JAFGPC010000052.1, on the reverse strand, counting down.
TTCCAGCCATAAGGCCAGCTCAAGCTGATCGACCGGAACAGTTTCATAGTAAAAGGTCCAGTCAAAATAGGTCCCTGCGTTAAGGGAACCGCCGACTTTGTTGATCAGCTTGGAATGTTCCTCGTCGCCAACATGGTCAGTGCCCTTGAACATCATATGTTCGAACATATGAGCATATCCCTGTCGATCGGGCTGTTCATCTTTGGAACCGACCTGATACCAGACCTGAATGGCAACGATTGGAGTGGAGAAATCCTCCATCGTGATGATCTGAAGGCCGTTGTCCAGTTCGATTTTCTGGTAGTCAAAGAGCCTGTCTTTGGAGATTGTTAAAGATTTCGAAGAAGGTTTTGCGAGGTGTTCACAACCTGTAATCAGATACAGTGAAAGAAAAATGGGTAATACGATCCATCGAGTTCGATTTTTACCAGGCATTCTGTTCTCCCTATATTTGGCTTAAATTCTTTGGATATATCGTACCATATCAGGTTCATTGTGCAATAATACAATAGAGGTTTGTATTTTCCTAAAAACGATGTAACAGATTGTTCCATTTCCTACTCGTATAGTATAGACAGGAAGGTTATTTGGTTCGATTGATCTGAAATAAAATATAAGTAGACGCAATAATAAAACCGGACTGATAAAAACGAGTTCTCTTGTTTGTAACTGTAGTATATGAAAGCGTTTATGTTTGTTTTTAATGTCATCCGGAAGTTTCGATTTTACTGCCCTGTGAGCCGCCAAGCCCGTCACAATGTTTCTGGTGGCCCAGGGCATCTCTGGGGTCATTGAGGTTTGAGAGGGCCTGAGCAGGGGGACGGTTGTTCGCATGACCGATAGCGAGCGATGATGTGAGTGGGAAATAGGAAGAGCTAAAGGGTGTTAGTTTGCTCTACAGACTCTACTTGGTCGTATGGATAGGAAACCTCTACGATGCCCTGAGACGTCCCTGCCGGGGGGTGATGAAGGGGTCGCTCGGGGCATATTTTTGAGGTTTTATCCATAGAGTTTTGGTTGGCACTGATCATAAGGCGTCTGGAACACCGGATTTCACTGTAAAGTTCATCATCCGAAGAGATTTTTTGTCAGCAGTCAATAGGTCTTGGAAAGGGGTGCGTCATGAGTCTTAGGTCGAATCTCTACCGCTTCATTCTGGGAGGATTTGTTCTGGTCCTGTCAAATTGTGTTTGGGCCGGGATTATCTACGTGGATGACAATGCAACCGGAGCCAATACCGGTACCTGTTGGCCCGATGCCTTTACAAGCCTGCATATTGCCCTCGAAGAGGCAAATGGCGAAACCTCGGAAATCCGAGTTGCCCAGGGTATTTATCGACCGGCACGAGCGGGAGGTCCACAAAACACCACATTCTCCTTGAATACTCGTTGTCCTGTTAAAGGAGGGTATGCCGGAGCGGGAGCTTCTGATCCCGATGCACGGGATGTAATTCTGTATGAGACTATTCTGAGCGGGGATCTGAATGGGAATGATGTTGTATTAGACAATCCTCTCGATTATCTGGGGCACCCGACACGTAGTGATAATACCCGACATATAGTCACAATCGGTTCAGAAGACGAAGATGTTGCAATCCTGGATGGATTTATTATTCGTGACGGTCATTCCGATTCCGTCGGAGGCGGGGTGTTGGTGGATTACAGTAATGCAATTCTGCGAAACTGTACCTTCCAAGCGAATGTCGCACAAAGCAGTGGCGGGGGACTGGCCTTTTGGAACAGCCGCGTGATTTTGGAACGGTGTCGATTTGTTAATAATGCCGCTCAGGAAAAAGGGGGAGCAGTGAATCTGGATGGATGTGGAACGTGTCGGAGTTCTTTCATTTTATTTGATTCCTGTGAATTACTCGATAATGCCACCTACGGTCGAGGAGGGGCTGTGTGCAGTGAAAGCAATACCCTTTGCAGTTATATTAATTGCCTCATTGCCGGTAACATCTCAGAAGAGGAAGGAGGGGCTATTTATGACAGTTCCTACAGGACGTTTGGCAGTTCGTTAATCCTTTGCACACTGGTCGGAAATCGTCAGGCTGCATTCTATATCGATGAGACAACGGTTCGGCTCCGTAATTGCATCCTATGGGATAACTGGACCACATTAGGGACGAGTCCAACAAACCTTCAAATCGATGGTGATTTCGAATATCTGTCCGTCCAGTACAGTTGTGTTGAAGGTTCCTGGATAGGTTCGGGAAATCTGAGTTCAAATCCGAATTTTATGCAGGCGGGTTTTCGTAATGCCAATGGGATATGGATTCATGGAGACTATCACCTGGGGGAAGGTTCCCCCTGTCTGGATCGGGGCGATCCGATGTATATAGCCCGGAATATAGGGGGAACAATTCCGGAAGGATATTATTTCCCCAATCCATGGGCATATGTTGTATTCTATCGAGAAAAGGATCTGGATGGATTACACCGTCTAATGTTTGATCGGGTAGATGTCGGGGCATATGAAAGTGTCCAGAAAAAGATATGGTATGTAGATGATAATGCTTCAGGTGCGAATACAGGTTTAAACTGGACAGACGCTTTCATTTCTCTTCAGGATGCCCTGGCCGCTGCACAGGAAGGAGAGCATGTCCATATCGGGCAAGGTGTGTATTATCCTGATCGGGGTAACGATGTATTACAGGGGGATCGTCAGGCGAGTTTTCATCTTCGTAATGGAATTACGATCAAAGGAGGATATGCAGGGAATGGGGCAGTGAATCCTTATACTCGGGATATAGATCTGCACAAAACAATCTTTTCTGGTGATCTTCTCAACAATGATGAACCTTTGGCTTCCTGGGAATGGGAAGATGTTCATTCCTATGCCCGTGATTCAAGCCGGGATGACAATGCATACTCTGTAGTGACCGGTAATGGAACCGATGAAACAGCGGTTCTGGACGGAGTAACGATTACGGCAGGAAACGCGAATCTATATGGTGTCTATGGGCAACAATATGATGTTCCCTGTTGTAATAATATGTATACCGAACCGGGAAACAACGGTGGTGGAATGTACAATGATCATGGGAATCCAAGTCTGAACCACTGTACGTTTTACCGTAACACAGCCATCTCTTTCGGTGCGAAAACCGGCGGCGGGGCGGTTTGCAACGTCAATGGCGGTCCGGTATTTCGGGGTTGTCGGTTTGTGGAAAATTTCAGTTTCAGCGGCGATGTTACGGCCCGCGGCGGGGCGGTATTGAGCATCAACGGCAAGCCGGGATTTGTGGATTGTTTATTTGAACGTAATATGACGACCGGATTTGATGCTGAATATTATGGAGGAGCGATGATGCAATTGGGAGGAGAAGCCCGCATGGAACGATGCCGATTCGAACAGAATCAGGCCGTCTTTTCCTGGGCCGGAGCTCTCTATCTAAGGGACTGCCAGATCGAAATCATCGACAGCGAATTCATCGGGAACGAGGGTACCGACGGGAGCGGCGCGATAGGATCTGCTGCGGCTCATATTGAAATCAAGGGGAGTAACTTTGTGGACAATGTCGGGCCGGATGGCGGGGCGATCAGTGCTAGTGAAGGATCTCTGACAATCCGGGACAGCCAGTTCCTGAACAATCATGCCTCTTGGCATGGAGGGGCTATTGACAACTGGTTTAATGAGGTGGTTATTCACCGTTGTCTCTTTGCCAATAATCAATGTGATATAGAGGGCGGCGCGATACACAGTTTTAATAATCGCTTATCTTTGGAAAATGCCACGTTGGTGAATAATAGCGCCGAAAGCCGCGGCGGAGCGCTGGCCTCCAGCCATTTTGCCGAATTGGATGTGGCCAACAGCATCTTCCGGAGTAATTCGGCTCAGGATGGGAATCATCTGTGGGTCTGGGATAACACAAAAGTATCGATACGATTTTCGAACCTGGAAGGGGGCATGAACGGAATCTCTATCGATTCAGCGGATAATTTAACGTGGGGCGACGTGAATATGGATGTCGATCCGTTGTTTGCAGATACGACAGCGGGGGACTATCACCTGAAATCCCAGGCAGGACGGTGGGATCCTGCAACAAACACATGGGTGCAGGATGAAGTTACCAGTCCCTGTATTGACGCGGGTGATCCGCTAAGCCTGATCATGCATGAACCATTCCCCAATGGGGGGATTGTTAATGTGGGAGGCTATGGTGGAACCGTTCAGGCGAGCAAGACCTGGTTTGACAAGCCGATTTGTGAGAAGCAGATCATGGGAGATCTGAATGGGGATTGTATCGTTAGTCTGCTGGATGTGTCATTGATGGCCATGCACTGGCTGGAAGATCGACAGCAAGAATAAACGAAGAATGAGCAAGTCGAAAAAAATACAGACTCATCATTTGGGAAAGGGATAATCATGGAGATAAGGTCCTGTCATTCCACGATCGGCGGGGGATTAATCTTCCGAATGATACTAATTCTTTCGATTGTCGTGCAGGCCGGCGGCAGCATCTGTACGGACACCGTGATTGAAGAAACGGACAGCTATGATTGTCCGACATTTGGTTGTACGGCTATGGTGACGATGACGGGTGGCTATGTCTATAACCTGACGGCAACCGACTCATGCCAGATCCTGGTCAGCGGCGGGCAGATCATCGATGCCTATGCGAGAGGCCATAGTCATTTTATAGTGGTTGGGGGTGAATTCTCCGATCTGATGAGTTACGATTCAAGCTTGATTTCAATCGGCGGTGGACACTTTGGGGGCATCCAGGCGGAGCATTCGAGTGTAGTGGAGATGACAGACGGTATCATTAGTAGTTGGATTTGGGCGCTGGATAATAGTCGTGTGAATATCCGGGGGGGCATGATCGGCGGATATATCGTAGGTGTAGATAATTCTGAAATCCATATTTTTGGACGCGGCCTGCGTTATGATCCGGATGCTGTCAGTCCCGATCTTCCCGACGGGCATACGGGAGGAGCCGTTTATGGGCGGTGGGTAGATGGTACGGATTTCTTAGTATACCTTTGTGACGTTGAAACCGAAAGAACATGGGAACATATTCGGTTCCACAGGGTGTTGCATGTTGACCGACGAGCCATTGACGGAGCCGACGACGGTTCCTCCTGGTCCGATGCCTTTACGGATTTACAGGTTGCCCTGGATGAGGCTCAGGAAGGCGATATTATCTGGGCGGCGCAGGGAGTGTATCGGCCGGCTCCTCCGGAGGGCGGCAGAGAAATTTCCTTCCTGATCGATAAAGAGATCATGGTTAAAGGAGGGTATGCCGGTTTGGGGGCGTCTGATCCGGATTTGTGTGATCCTGCCATGTATCCGTCCATTCTGAGCGGAGATTTGAATGGGGACGATGCGGTTCCCGTCTATTTGAAAGACCTGGTTACCATGCCTCAACGAGCCGATAACAGTTACCATGTCGTCGTAATCGGAACCGGAGATAGGGAGATCGTTCTGGATGGATTCGTCATTGCCGGCGGTCAGGCCGATGGAGAAACCTGGAAGGACAAACTCGGTGGAGGAATCTATGGGTATGGTTCTGGCGTCCATAAGGCGATTGTGCAGAATTGCATTCTGGAAGGTAATATGGCTTGGGCTCAGGGAGGGGGCGCCTATTCATCCTCGACGTTCCAAGATTGTATCGTTCGATCCAACTGTGCCGAGTCAGGCGGAGGGCTGGCAGCGGGAGGACAGGTCCAGCGCTGCCTGATCGAGGGCAATTTCGCTTTGGATGCCGGAGGCGGTGTGCAGGTTCTGGGAAGTCCCCATGTCATCGATTGCATGATCCGGGCAAATATGGCGGGATCAGGAGGGGGTCTGTCTACCGTGTACGACGATCCATTAGTGGAACGGTGCCAATTTATGGGGAATACCGCGTCGAATCTGGGAGGAGGCGTCTATTCCTACAATTGTGATACCTGTTATGGTTATCCTCGATTTTATCAATGCCTGTTTAACGACAATTTCGCAGGAGGCGATGGAGGAGCGGTTTATGAAGGCGGCGTTCCCGAGATCTGGCTGGTCAACTGTACGATATGGGCAAACCAAAGCATGGAGACATGCGGCGGAGTGTATATTGCTCCAGGATGGGCGGATTATTGGCTGGTGGCCAATAGCATCCTTTGGGGGAATGAGGACCAGGAGGGACGGGGCCATCCGGAAGGCCAGATATCTCGAATCGGCACGGCGACAGGTACAGGAATAAATCCGGACAGCCTGCTTCAGGTGTATCATTGCTGCATTGAAGGTTTGACGGATCTGCAAATAGGAAACGGCAATACAGGATTGAATCCTTTGTTTGTCGATCCGGCCGGCCCGGATTTGCGACCGGGAACCGAAGATGACGATCTCCATTTATCGGAAGGTTCGCCCTGCATCAATGCCGGTGATAAAAGCTACTATAACAGTACGGGTACGGGAACAGGGACCGGTACCTCCTCGGCGGCGCCTGCCACCCTGGACCTGGATGGAAATCCGCGTGTTAAGGGAGGGGCGGTGGATATCGGTGCTTACGAGTATGAAATGGTTACCCCGGACATTCTCTATGTTGATGGAGATGCCAATTCGTTACCCGTCCATGACGGCCGAAGTTGGGAAACAGCATTTGAATATCTTCAGGATGCCTTACGATTAGCGTCTTATGGTACGGAAATCCGGATTGCCGGCGGAATTTATCAGCCGGATCAGGGGCCAAGCGGCAGTCTGGGAGATCGTGAAGCGACATTCCAATTAAGTAATGGTGTTATTCTCAAGGGCGGGTATGCCGGTTTTGGACAATCCGATCCCGATTGGCGGGATGTACAGCAGTATGAAACCGTTCTCAGTGGAGATCTGTTGAACAACGATCTGGATATCAACGTGGTCGATCCTTGTGACGTATGCGGTCATCCCAGTCGGTCCGACAATTCCTACCATGTTGTTACAGCATCCGACTGTGATCTGTCTACCGTTCTGGATGGGATTACTATCAGAGACGGTAATGCTAATGGAAACACGGAAGTCCAGCGTAATGGAGCAGGGATTTATCATGGAGATATTTTTGTACGAAATTGTCGCATTCTGAATAACAGTGCAGTACTTCGAGGCGCTGGAGCCCATGGTTATACACCGGGTACTATTGCCGGATATACCGGGGCGGGAAGTATATTCGAACAATGTCGAATTATCGGGAACGTGGCTTTTTTTGGTGCCGGAATCGTATATCCCCGCGAAGTAAATGATTGTATTGTGGAAGACAACCGAGCTACTTTTCGGGCAGGTGGTATCTTGTTAGGTTTGGATGGAAAGATTGCCGATTCTCTGATTCGAAGCAATCATGCTGTTTCAGGTGCCGGTCTTTATGTGGATCTGGGGCGGATGGTGATCACAAATTGTACGATTACTGAGAATCTTTCTTCGGATTCAGGAGGCGGCTTGTATATTCATAGTTCCACCGGTTCCAATTGGACTTTGGAGGTTCTCCATTGCCGCATTATTGGTAACATCGCCAAATTTGGCGGCGGTGTATATAGTGATTTTGAGGGACAGCCCGTTTTTACCAACTGCTTAATCGCCAATAACAGAGCCACTCAAAAAGGAGGCGGCGTCTACGACCACTCCTATAGCGGCGCGAATTTTTCTTTTTGCACGATTGCCTTTAACCATGCCGAAGAATTGTTCGGAGGACTCTATTATGAGGCTCGGTCTTCCTCCGATGGTCGTCCGAATATCCGGCTCAATCATACGATTGTCTGGGCCAATTCCGATAGTGACGGATCTGCACAATTGCATCATTCCAATTGGGAAGATTCTGAATCCAGTCAACAACCAGAGGTTCATATCGACTACTGCTGTATTCAGGATTGGACAGGACAATGGGGAGGTAGCGATAATTTCAGCGATGATCCGTTGTTTGCCGATCCTGGAGCCGGTGATTTCCACTTGAAGAGCCAGGCGGGACGATGGAATACAGCCGATGCAAATTGGATCACGGATGATTTGACGAGCCCTTGTATTGATGCCGGCGATTCGACTTATCCCATCATGGAGGAATCCTTCCCGAATGGAGGCATTATTAATATCGGCGCCTATGCCGGAACAGCTCAGGCAAGCAAGAGCTGGTTCGGAAATCCTAACTGTAAAGTGGTAATTACAGGCGATTTGAATGGGGATTGTAAGGTGAATCTGCGTGATTTTGCATTGATGGCTGCGCATTGGATGGAGACACGCTGATTACTCGGCATGTAAGGTGAGAAAACGGGTTTATGAAAGGGGTAGAAAATGGAACGGAAATTTTACGTAACGAATATCCTGGGTTTGATCCTGGTGCTTACAATACCATTGCCCTTGTTTGCCGGAACGATACTGTATGTGGATGATGATGCTGCGCCCGAGGGAGATGGATTATCCTGGAACACGTCTTTGAAGTATCTTCAGGATGCCCTGATGCTGGCTTCGAAAGGGGATGAGATACGTGTGGCACAAGGAGTTTACAAACCGGATGAATTTGTTCTGAGCGATCGACCGGGCCGGGGAAGGGAAGAGACTTTTCCGCTTAAAAACGGAGTGGCACTTCGTGGAGGCTATGCCGGTCTCGGCACATCCGATCCTGATGTGCGGGATGTGAAAGCCTATCAGACAATCCTGAGCGGCGACCTGGACGAAAACGATCTGGAATTGGTAAATCCCTATGCTGAAGAAATTAAGGCCAGTCGCCTTGATAACAGTTACAGTGTAATTACCATTGCGGACACAAACAGCGTCGTCGTAATCAACGGATTTACCATAACAGCAGGGTATAGTGACAGCAGAGATTTCGACGATCGTCATAATGGAGGCGGGCTAAACAATTCAGTCGGGGGGACTGTGACTATCATGGATTGTACTTTCATGGGCAACGAATCGCTTTATGGCGGCGGTATATATAGCCAGGAGGGTGATCTGGAGATTATCGGCTGCACTTTTATTAAAAACATAGCAAACGGAGGGGGGGCTGTATTACATAATCAGGATAATGCTTTCTGTGACAGATGCAGATTCTATTTAAACTGGGGCTGGGATGTCGGTGGGGGTGTTTATGTTAATGCGGGTGATCTCGATTTGTTAAATTGCATTTTTACAGGAAATTTTGCCGAGGACTGGGGAGGCGGGGCTGTATGGTATCGATCCGGAACACTGGAGCTTGTCAACTGCACACTGGCTGGCAACAAGGCCAGTGACGGAGGCGACGGTATTTACAACAAAGGAAACAGTCTTACAATAGTTAACAGCATTATCAGAGATGTAATCGATACTTATGGAGGTACGCCTCCTTTGGTATTTTTCAGTAATATTAGCGACGATTGGTGGGGAGGGATTCAGGGAACAGGAACCGATATGCACAACATAGATGTGGATCCGATGTTTATCAGAAATCCCAACGATGGCGGCGACGGCTGGTGGCGCGGAGATAATGACGATCTTGGAGACCTGCATCTGTTACGTGGTTCTCCCTGCATCGATGCCGGAAATAATACGTATGTCCTAACAGATCTCGATCTGGATGGGAATCCAAGAATTACAAACAGAACTGTTGATATAGGGGCATATGAATTCCATTGTAAATCGACGATTATCTATGTCGATGACAGCGCAACGGGCATGGGCGATGGTTCCTGCTGGAGCGATGCGTTCACCGACCTGCAGAATGCGCTGGCGGAAGTCGTACAGGGTCAGGAGATTCGCGTCGCACAGGGCATATATCGGCCTGCCGATCCCAACGGATCTCGCGAATCGGTGTTTGTGCTCAAGGACGGTGTTGCGATTCGCGGAGGTTATGCGGGATTCGGGGCGACCAATCCGGATGCCCGTGACATCGGCGCCTTCGAATCGATCCTCAGCGGAGACCTTGCCGGGGACGATTATATCTTCAGCGGAGACGACGACGATCATGGCCCCTGGCATGATTTTTCCCGGGAGGACAACAGCGAAAATGTGGTTCTGGCCTCCGGTTTACAGTCGGGGGCCGTGCTGGAAGGATTCACTATCTCCGGCGGCCAAGGGGGAGGTGGACTGGTTTGCGAATACGCGGTGGATCTGGAGGTTCGTGATTGTCTGTTCCGCGAAAACCTGGCGTCGGCGGGTGGGGGACTGCATAGTTCCGACAGCACGAATTGTCGTGTAATCCATTGCGTGTTTACGGACAATTATGCCACCGGTAATGGAGGTGCAGTGTCTCTGTCCGGTGGGTCCTTGACCTTGGACCATTGCCTGATTGTCGGTAACCAGGCCGAACACGGAGGTGGGATATACCTGGAGAATGCCGCCGCGACGATCGTCAATTGCACGGTAGCCCAAAACGTTGCCCACGACCAGTGGGGCGGCGTGGCAGTTGAGGTGGAGGGGGATGTGATGGAAGATCCGGGAACTAGCCGTTTCTTGTCCTGTATCTTTTGGGGCAACACCTGCGAAAGCGACAATATCGAGTGGGCCCAGATCGGGCGCAACTTCGGAATCGCCGCATTTGATTTTTGCTGTGTGCAGGGATGGACGGGGAAGTTCGCCGGTATCGGGACGATCGACCAGAATCCATTGTTTGTCAGTCCCGGCCACTGGGATACAAAAGGAACCTACTATTACTATGACGATGTCTGGATACCCGGGGACTACTACCTTAGAAGCCAGGCAGGCCGATGGGATCCGCAAACAAAGGCATGGGTACAGGATACTGTCACCAGTCCGTGCATCGACGCAGGAGATCCGGCTTCTCCAATCATGTATGAGCCGTTCCCCAACGGAGGGATTGTGAACATGGGCGCCTATGGCGGTACGGCAGAGGCATCCAGGAGTTGGTTTGATGGGCCAGTTTGTGAAACAATTGTTATCGGCGATATCAATGGTGATTGTCGGGTGAATTTGACCGATCTGGCATTGATGGCGACACACTGGCTGGAAGATCAATCGGATCTGTCGTGGTAGAATTACATTAACGAGGACTAAGGATTATCGGCGCATAAATTTGGGTCGATGATGCGTCCATCACCGACCCGTATATGTAAGCCCACGTCCAAGGGGCGCAGGGTCTTTCGGGCCCGAAAAACGGCGTAGTCAGTCGCAAAACTGAACGGCAATACCGATACAGGCTCCCTCGAGCATTCCTTTGCGGTCGACACGCAGCACCTTTGCGCTCTTGATTCGGGCGTACTGGCCCTTTTGACGGGCCAGGGCCTGTGTGCGTGGGAAATTGATCTCTACTTCGTGGCCGGGCCGGACGGGTGTGGTCATGGGCATGGTCACATAGGCCCCTCCCCGGCTGACATTCTTACTGCGGCCGTTAAAAAAGCGGTTGGCTTCGGGAAGCCAAATGCTTACAGGCCAGGATAATTCCGATCGAGCTTCCTTTCTCTGTTCTACGAGCGTCGTCTCCATATTCGCATCTCCGTTAAAATGGTAAAATTTCGTTCAACAGTGATATATCGGAAATGTTAAAATGGGAAGATTAAGGTATTTGGGGTAAATTGTTGTTTTTTCGCTTTTTTTTCATTCTGAGATGAAAAAGCGTTCTTGAAGCCATTTTATCGGCCCTAATTTATGCATTATATGATCTGACGCCATGGGAGGAGTAATTCAAAGGTTCGGTTGGAGCATTCAAACGCTTTAGAGGGGGCATTTTTTGGCCGATATCGAAAAACAGGAAATCAGAGGGGAACTTGTAATAAGAGAGACGAGGAAGGAGAAGAATTATGTTGGGATTTGATGATAGTGTGGAAGATAGAGGTTCCTTTTCACAGTTTCTTGTCCGGCTTTTTGTGGTCTCCGTTGCAATGATGGCAGTGTACTACTTTGGTTACTCCAAGTTCAACAAGGTGGTAGAGCAGGTCAATGCTACACAGCGAGAACAGATTGCCCTTTGCGAGGCCATGTATGAAGTGCCCGATAAAAAGGAGGAACCGGAACTCGGTCGAGTAACAGGAGTGCTGTATTCAACACAAAATCCCAGTGTCGTAATCGATGGGGAGATTCTTGGGATAGGGGAACAGATCCATGGGGTGACTGTGGCTGCCGTCAACCAGGACAGTGTAGAACTAACAAAGGGGCAGATACGCTGGAACCAGAAAGTACAGGAAGATCCACCGGACCATTGGAAGAAGGAAGAGACAATACAGGAAGATACAGAAAAGGCGGAGAACTAATTATCGCGATTCCGCGTGTCGTTTCGGATACCTAGTAGATTCAATTGCTTTCCTTCCTCATGTATCATGTATCAACGATAGAAAAAAACGCCGGTTTAACGGCTGAGAAAGAATAAAAGACCGGCGAAAAGAATGCCCAGAAGCAGAAGGATATACGCCATTTTAGGTATCCATTCCTCCAACGCTTCCATATGAGACAAAGCTTGTTGCCAGTATAACTGAGACAGTCGCCGTGTCATGGTTTCCAGTTCCGCCGTTTGTTCTCCGATCTTCCAGAGTTGAAGAAAATCTTCAGGTAGTTTTGAAGAAAATCCCGTACTGATAGGAGCACCTGATCTGGCGGCATTCAAACCACCGGCAAGGTGTCGATACAAGATTGGACTATTGACCGCCTTCAAGGCCAATTCCATCGTTTTCGCTGCCGGAACACCGGCTCTGTATAGCATTGAAAAAACTCTGCAAAATCGACTCAGATTGAACATTTCAATAGCTTTTCCCGTCGAAAACTTTTCTAGGTGGGGGCGATATCGATGCCATTGGGCCAGTTGTTCAAAGGCTTCGTCAAGAGAACCGGATAATTCTCCGCATTGAATTATGATACAATCCAGTGAATCAAAAAATTTGGGATACGATTGTATGCATTTTGAAAAATCATCTCCCTGTTGCATTTGACGATGGATTTGATCGAAGATTTGTACTATGTGATTGGACATGCCTTTGGCGCTTAATTGCACGGCACGAAGAATGGGAATGCCGCTCCTGAGCAGCATGGCCATATTCTCGTAGAGTTGTGCAAGATTGTCGGGCATGAATGTTCCTGCTTTAAACGAAACAGTTCTTGCTCGATGAAGCAAGAAACAATATATATTCAATTGTATAGTTTTTTCGATAAGATCCTGTATTTTTATAATGGATAAAAAAATATTTATGAAAAATTACAATTTTTTTAAGGTGACCAGCGTCGTATAATACCAGTGTGAACTTTGATAAGCAACGAGGTTAAACATTTAGGAGGCACATCCATGAAGAAGCGATTTATGTATGGCATGGTTTGTATCGTGATTTCCGGGTTGCTAAGCGGCTGCATTGTGATCGGGGGATCACCGAAATGCTGTCCTGAGACGGTCTATATGCAGGGGGATGCCACCATCCAGGAGATCGATGCAGCGGGACGGCTATTCTCCGATTCTGACAAGGAAGCCGTGTATCTGGCGATCGCGCAGCGGCCGGGACTGAGCTGTGGAGCGCAGGTGCATCTGGTCAAGGCGGCCTATCGGCTGTTCAGTGATTCATCCAAGGAAGCAGTGCTTCTGGCTCTGATTTACAATCCCGACATGTGTGCAGGCACAAAGGCAAAGATTCTGGATAATTTGCACCGTCTTTTCTCAGACAGTAGCAAACGAAAGATTCTGGATGCGTTCAATGAGCGAGTCCTACAACCAGCACCGATGATGGTCGTTCCTCCTGTAGAAGCCATTCCTCCGGTGGAAGCACAGCAATAGACATTGATGAATTCGTCACGGGAGTTGGGATAGATATGCCCGGGCTATTTCGGTGAGGTCTTTCAGGCTTACCTGTCCGTCTCCGTCCAGGTCGGCGCCGTCACATTCGTGGCAACTCGTGTTAAGCCATCGATGGGACAATTCGATCAGATCATGAGAGTCGGTGTCCTTATCGCCGTCGATATCGCCGGGTTGAAACGTTTCTTCTTTGAATCCATACGTGAAGATCTGTCCGTTAATGATTCCATCCTGACCGACAGGGCCATAGACATGGATAAGACGGATGTCTTTAGCTCTGAGTTCTTCGATTAAACTCGGCGACAAATCCGGTTCAAACCAGGGTTCAAAGAGAAAACTCTCAAAGAAGTTATGATGTCCGGGTAGATAGGTCTGGGAATACCATCCATGTAATTCAATAGGTTCGCTAGTAAGGCCTGTAATGATTGTTTTAACCCAACGAACGAGTGGAGCAGTATATCCTGCAATAGCCCCGGTAGGCGGTGGCGGCCAGTAGAATGAGGTTTGAATCGTCCCTGTTTTTTCATCGGTAATCATTCGTTCCTGCAGCAGGTCGCCTTCTTGAGGTGTCAAACAAGGCCAGAGAGTAATCCAGTTTGTGGTTGTAGTTCCTAACTGGCCGGGAGGAAGTTGCCAGTCATACTTTTCGACTGGATTGTCATACTCAACCTGAACGTTTAATCGCGGGGAGCGATAGGAATACGGGGCGAAATCTTTCAAGGTAATAACAGGACTGTCGGCGGGGGAGACAAGTGTAAGAAGACCTTCGATGGACAATTCATATTGTCGGGGATTGGATAAATGGTGCATTCGCCAGCCGTCATGGAGAGCGGCTTCCTTCGATGCGTTCATTTCGGATTTGTGATAGGCATAAGGCCAGACAGTTGGATCGCCTTGCAGATCGCGAATTCGTGCTCTGTCTTTATATTCCAATTGTATGTTGGATAATATGGATTGTCGGAGGTTGTCTTCTGTCAGCCAAAGACTTCGGGTTTCGAGATTCCAGCGGGATTTGAGACGATGATAGGCAAAGACATCCTGGCCTTCCCCCTGAAACAGGCAGAAACAGGTCGGTTCGTTGATCAGCATGGGTGTTATGTTTTGTTCCTGTGAGGGTTTTGGAACCTGTCGAATTTGCTTGACAATAAGCTTGCCCTCAGGCGCGATCTTTTTGTATTCGAAATCGAGCAGATAGCCGGTCTTGCCGGTTACAAGCTCAAACCGATCGGCCGCGTTGAGGAGAAGTTGTGCAAGATCCAAGTAATCATCCTTCCAATCCATGACGGTAGCGCCAAGGGGCACCAGATTGGAACGGGTTTGCAGCAGGGCATAGATTGTACCGGAAGAATATTTGTAAACCTCTACTTCTTCGGGGATGACACCCGGTTCCGGATTAGCAACTGAGACAGCCCCGTCCTGAGTGACAAGTTTAATGCGCGTGGAATAGGTACTGGTTCTATCCAGCGTGGCAACACCGTTGGCTAACTCGATGGTATCGGGAAAGGAATGGTGGACGAGAATGGCCATACCAACCTGGTCTTCATCAATGTTGTGACGCAATCGTTCAAGATAAGCATTATCGTTATAGAAACTGGCAAAAACGCGACGAATAGCACGGAAAACACCCCGTTCATTGTTTTCATCGGGATCACATTGACTGGGTCCCTCGTCATCGTCATCAAGCTCATCCGCGAGGCAACCACTGTAGCTGTCGTAGAGGCCCGCACCGGTAAAATATTCGGTGTCTTCCAGATTTGTGCTGCTGCGAAAGCGAATTTTTTCGACAGGTTCAAATCCGTATCGTGAATCGGTCAAGGTGTCGAGAACGGCTTGCTGTATGGCAGGAGTAAAGGGAACCAGATCGGCATCTCGAATCATGTCCCGAATGTCATCCAGGTCATGAAGCAAACCGGCCATGTTGGCAGGGGGGTAGGTATATCCGGAAAGTCGGGAGCGGATGAACTGACGCAGGGTCGTTCCTACGGCAATCGGCTGATCGAGAAAGTCGTTCCACAAATCGAAGGAAAATGCGGTGGCGATCCGACAGTTGTCAGGGATAGAATGGAGCAGGATGGAGTAATGGGTTGCTTTGCCTCCAAAGTAGCAGATGTCGTCCGAGATGAGATTGGCGACAGGGGCGCTATAAGATCCGAAGGATTGAATCGGGGTAAAATTCAGAGTGGGTGGTTGTTTCAATGTGGAAAGTTCCTCGATTTGTTGCTCGGTCAAAACTCCTTCCGTTTGAATCAGGCGGATTTTGGTAGTTTCATAGTAGCTATGAGCCGTAAAGACAATATCTTGATCGACAAGATCCCATGCCAATTCTGTATCTTCTTGCTCAGCCAGATAGACAAAGGGGATTGAGTATGTGTTTGCCAGGATCGCCACATGGGAGTTAGGCGTGGAAGGAGAGAGAGTAATAATCCCGGCAAGGATCGGCAGATCGGCTGGAACCGCATCGGTCAGGAGGATGTCGGTTGGATTTAAACTGCCCTGAGCGTATGCCGATGCAATTTGATCGGAAGGAACGAATCGAAGCAGGCCTGTATTCCAGCCGGAAGAATAGATCACATTGTTTGTAAGCCAGCGGTCGGGGGAGCTGACAATGATGTCCTGTTGGGCAAACCATTCGCGATTACTTTCGGCAACCTGACGTTGTTCATAACTGGGAAAATACAGAGCCTGCATTGCCGGATCGGTGTCAATTGTCTCCCGAACAAGATGAAACATATGAGCAGTCTGTTCGGGGGTATATGGATCGAATCGAACGAACTGGATGCCATATTCATGGAATTTAGGCTGTGGGGGATAGCCTTCATTAGGGGGAGTGATTACGGCCCCCAGGATGGCCTGCTGGCCCTGCTGATAAAGGGTGGCAGCATTGAAATCCTCCGGAGCGATACCTAAAAAGGGATCAAGCCATTCGGTGGCAAATGTGTAGTGCAGAGAATATTTTTTACTATCCTGGTAATAGACAAGATTGGGATCATAGGGATCAAGAAGAATAGTAAATTTAGTCCAGCCCATCCCATCCGAGGCAGTGGAACGGACTTCGAAAGGATCGTTTGGGATCGTAATCCTATTTTTCCAGTCATCGGAAGGAGTGATTGTTTGTGCAAAGTTGCTGTGGGTAGACAGAATACAAGCCACAATCAACAACACTCCATTAACTGCTCGAAATCGAGGCATTGTAGTATTCCTCCAAAATCACCCCAGAGAAGGCTTTTGCAATAGTCTCATATTACCCTTCATTCTTTGAAGTGTCAAGTATTGTGGAGATCAAGAGGCATAAATAAAGAGGGTGTAGACAGTTGGTATTTGCGAAAAACGACTGTTTCTCCTTGTTCGGACAACCAAAAAACGAGATAATGGATTCCTGAGAATGGCCAGATATCAGAACAAATGGTTACGTGAACTGCTCGATGGGCTCCGGTATGCCTCACGATCCCAGAAGGAAAAGCACCGGATTGCGGCCGAGCAGCTTGTGAGTCTGATCGACAAAAATATAGATTATCCGTTCGAGTTTATCTTCTTTCGTATTACCGAATATCGTCCGCAACAGGATGTATCCAGAGTGCTCATTCCCGGGAGCGAGCTTCTGCATGATCTGCGGATTTTTGCCATGCGATTGGACAATCAATTGGCATCATCGGTTCGTGATGTGGCAGAGCAGATCTACACTGCACAGGAGCTGGCGGAGCGTTTTCGTGTGTCTCGTCGTACTTTACAGCGATGGCAAAAACAGGGATTACAAGGGCGGTTATATACCTTTGGCGACGATCGCAAGCGGATCGGTTTTTCCGAGTCGAACGTGGAACAGTTTCTTGCAGAACATCAGAAGCTGGTCGAGCGGGCAGGAGAATTCAGCCAGCTTGATGTGAAAGAAAAACAGACGATTATAGAGTTCGCCAGGGATCTGGCCCGGGAAGGCGCTGTAAGTCCTTCCCAAGTGTTTACACAGGTAGCCGGACAGGTCGGGCGAGCAAGGGAAACCGTTCGTTGTGTGGTGAATGAGCACGATCAGAAGAATCCCGATCAGCGAGTGTTTGAGAAGCGGCGTGGAGTGGTCCGTTCCAAGGAAGTGACCCAGATTTACCGCCTTTATACACAGGGCGTTTCGATTCCCGAACTGATGGAGAGATTCCATCGCAGCCGCAGCAGTATATATCGAATTATCAATAAGCATCGTGCTCGGGAACTGCTGGCGGTGAAGATTGCCTATGTGGACAGCAGTGACTTTCTGGTTGAGAATGCGCGAGAACAAATCCTGTCGGAGCCTGTCGTATTCGGATCCGGAGATAACCGGACAACTCGCGACCAGTTATTGCGGAGAGATCAGGAAGCAAAATTATTTTGTCGATACAATTTTCTTAAATACCTGGCGTGTCTGGAGCGAACGAAGATCGATTTGACACATCCCAATAGTGCACGTTTAAAGCGGATTGAGGGTTATCTTATAGAAGCGGAGAAGATCAAGGACCTTATTATCGAAGCCAATTTGCGATTGGTGGTAAGTATTGCGAGTAAGCATTTACAGACCGGCGCCGTTCTGGCCGATCTGATTAGCGAAGGCAATCTTTCCCTAATGCGCGCCGTGGAAAAATTTGACTATACGAGAGGATACCGGTTCAGCACATATGCGACGTGGGCGATAACGAAAGACTTTGCACGTCATATCCCGGCCGAAGCCGCCCGTCCGGATCGGCATACAGCATCGGATATGAGCCAGATTCAGCAGGATCTACGCGTCGGAGAAATGATCGATTTTGATGCGATTGAACGGGCACGGCACAGTCTGGAAGATGTGATTCAAAACAATCTTAACGACCGTGAACAGTTTATCGTACGAAATCATTTTGCGCTCAGTGGGGGTTTGATACGTCGCAAACCGCGGACTTTAAAAGAGATCGGTGAAGAGTTGAATTTGAGTAAAGAACGTGTACGACAGATCGAGCTGCAGGCCCTGCAAAAACTGCGTCAATGTTTAAGTCCGGAAGAATTCGATCTGTTGACCGGATAGAAAATATGATAATCTAGCTTTTAAGACATCAACAGTGGATCCTTGAGATAGAGTTTAATTTCGTGTACAATTATATCGTGTTGGGTGTAACCAGGATAAGATAAAGTAAAGAGTACATACCATGAACAAAAGGAGTTTCATTTTTACTTTGGCGGGAATTGGAATAATTTTAACGGGTTGTGCCACGGCACCGGAAAAACCGGAATCTAAAGCAGTGCTTAGCGCGGAGGTAAACGAGACAATGGCTCTATTCAGAGCCCAATATCCGGCCTTTGAGACATATCGCAACACTTCCTATGGTTATGCGGTGTTGCCGAAGGTATTTAAGGGAGCCATCTGGATCGGCGGGGCGTATGGTCGCGGTGAGGTATATGAACAGGGCCAAATGGTTGGATACTGCGATATGAAGCAGGCGACGCTAGGTTTTTCGTTCGGGGGGGAATTCTTCCGTGAGGTGATCTTCTTCAATGACAAAGCGGCCCTGGATCGGTTTCGGTCGGGCCAATTTGCCTTCAGTGCACAAGCCACGGCAGTGGCGGCTGAAACCGGTGTTGCCGCCAAGACGGATTATAAGGATGGATTGGCGGTATTTGTCATGACCGATGCCGGTCTGATGGTGGATGCCTCCCTTGGAGGGCAAAAGTTTAAGTACCTGCCGAAATAAATGAGGTAATTCGGAGAAAGCGGATGACTCGAACCATGCTGATCTGGCTGTTGATATTGACGGTAATGACGTCAGGGCGGGCGGAATCGTTTCGCTGTGAAGATGTTACGCTTCGATCCCAGGTGGAGATGGACTGGATTGCCCAGGAGCAGAGATTAGGACGAAGTTGCGATGATCCGCAGGCCATTGCCGCGGTGGTACAATCCGGACAGAAATTATTCTCGGCACTGTCCGATTTCAGAGTCGACGTTCACGGCGAGAAATCTGCCTTTGAATCTCTTTCGAAAAGAGCCCTCCAACTTGATTCAATGGGGCAGGCGGAGCGAACATCATTATATCAGGAACTGCGTTGGGCGATCCACAGCGCAGCATTGAAGAATCCATTGATTGCCGGCAAATCTCTTGTGTTCATGAAGCGACGGCGGTTTGTCTGTCAGATGCTGCATGAGTATCTGGGGTATTATTATGATTATGCAGATATCGAAGGCGGCGGCGTGTTTGTGCTTGAAAAGCCGGGATATTCGCTTGCTGTGCAGGATTTGACAGGAGTATGCTTGAAACGGGGCAACTTCACAACACTTTCTCTTTCGTATGACGCCAAAACGATATACTTCGCCTTTGCCCGGCGAGCAGATGGTGATAAGCCTGATTTCTATTCGACCGAGCGGCGGTGTTTCCACATTTATGCGATGAACGCCGATGGATCGAATCTGCGACAGATTACATTTGGTCCGGACGATGATTTCGATCCGTGTCCTCTGCCGGACGGGGGGATTGCATTCATGTCGTCCGCACGGGGTGGGTTTACACGGTGTAATAATCCATGGGAACCGCTGCCGGCTCATACTCTGCATCGGCTGGATCCGACATGGCGGAAACGACAGACACTATCATACCATGAGACCAGTGAATGGCATCCCTCAGTACTTCACGATGGACGGATTGTATATATCCGCTGGGATTATGTAGATCGCTCGGCGGCTAATTTCCATGGACTGTGGATGACCTGTCCGGACGGCACGGCGACAAGAGCATTATTTGGTAACTATACGATGCATATCAATGCATGTTATCAGCCTCGGGCAGTGCCGGGTTCGGAGAAGATTGTTTTTATTGCCGGGGCGCATCATGCCGATGTGGGTGGCTCAATGGTGCTGCTGGATCCAAGTGCCGTGGGGCTGGATGCGAAAACCGGGCAGGATCGTTTTGACGCGATCGAAAAGCTTACACCGGAAGTTTGTTATCCCGAATCGACGGGCTGGCCGGAAAGTTACTTTCACAGTCCCTGGCCTTTATCCGAGGATGTGTATCTGGTAGCGTTCAGTTTTGATCCGCTGCCGGGTATGAGTGCTCGTGAAAAGAAACGGGATACCGAGACGGGATTGTATTATTTTGACCGCTTTGGCAATATGGAGCTGCTCTATCGGGACAAGGGAATCAGTTGTATGTATCCGATTCCGTTGGCACCCCGTCCGGTGCCCCCCGTTGTGCCCAGCATGGTCGATGAGAAACTGGGGAATGAAGGCGAATTTGTTGTCAGTGATGTAACCGCAAGCCATTTTGCCATGCCTTTGGATCGGCATGTTGCGCATCTTCGTATCTATCAGGTATTGCCCAAATCGCGTACCCATGTTGCCAATCAACCTCGGATCGGCCATGCGAATGCCGAAAGCGCCCGCATGTTGCTGGGAACGGTTCCTGTCGAATCGGATGGATCGGCTTATTTCCGCGTTCCGGCAGGCAAACCGCTCTATTTTCAAGCCGTCGATGAGACGGGAAGGGCGGTGCAGTCTATGCGTTCGGTAGTATACCTGCAGCCTGGTGAGCGTAGAAGTTGTGTCGGATGTCATGAGCCGGTTGGCAATGTCAAAGGCAATCAGGCAAGGCCTGTCGCAATACAGCGTGAGCCATCGGTGATTGAACCGGGCCCGGAGGGAACGCATCCGTTCAGCTTTCCGATTCTTATGCAACCGATCCTGGATAGACACTGTGTTCGGTGTCATGATGGTAGCGAGGGAAACGACAAGAGCAAACTGTTATTGACCGGCACTCCATTGGGGCGATTTACCAGATCGTATGAGAGCCTTAAACCATTTGTCCGCTGGTATGAGTGGGGCGGTGCCAGCATTGAGCCGATCATTACCCGCCCGGGTCGCATCGGGGCTGATGAAAGTCCCCTCATAGAGATCCTCACTAACCGGACTCACGCCGGGCATGTAAAGCTTGATGGGAGTGAACGCCGCAGGCTCTATCTCTGGCTGGATGCGAATGTGCCTTTCTACGGATCCTATGGCACGGATGAACAATACGCCCAACAGCATGGTATGACCATTCTACCCCCGGCTTTGCAATAATCGATTTCTAACACAATCCTTGACAGTAGATGCAAGCCGAATTAGCATTTCTATTAATGTCTTGGCGGTGCTCCAATGCAGAGCGCAGGCTGATGATTCGTCAGCCAGGTTGAGATAGAACCTCTTTAAAGTTGGATGCAAAGGATCGCATCCTTTGGCAAGGCAGCGGGCACAGGTATTTGATCTGTGCCCTTCTCTAATAAAGGTCATCAAATGGGATTTTGGGACTGGCTACGACAGTTGTTACAAGGACCTGGTCCACAGGAGCGAAAGCCTGATCTGACACCACCGGTCGACGGAAAAAAACTGGAGGAATTGGCAAAGCGACTGGATTTTTCTGTAGATCAACTTCATGCAGTGCAGGTAAGTTATCGTCAATTTTCCATACCCAAGCGTTCCGGTAATGGATTCCGTACAATTTCGGTGCCGAACCCGGAACTCAAGGAGATGCAGAGACGGATTTTACGAAGATTACTTGGGCGGTTGCAGACGCATCCAGCGGCCATGGGCTTTGAGCCAGGCCAGTCGATTGCCACTAATGCCGCGTATCATGTCGGGGCCGATGTTGTCGTGCGGATGGATATACGAGATTTCTTCGGAGCTACCGTAACGAATCGTGTGCGGGCTTATTTTTACGGGATTGACTGGGGCAAAGAGGCGACGGATGTACTTGTTCGCCTGTGTACATATGAAAGGGGATTGCCCCAGGGTGCGCCGACCAGTCCCCGGTTGAGCAATCTGGTCAACTTTGAGTTGGATGCCCGGCTGGATGGGTACGCTCAGAAGATCGGCGCTCGATATACTCGGTATGCCGATGATATCACATTTTCGTTCAATTTCGCAGAAATCAAACAGACCTTGACAGGACAGAATTCCAAAATACTGGAGCATATTAAGGATAAGTCGAAAAGCTCTTACGTGATACACCAGACGATACGGATGACAAAAAGGATTCTGTTCGAATACGGGTATCAAATCCACACCAAGCGAAAGCTCAATATCCGACGAAAGCACCAGTGTCAGAAGGTGACCGGTCTGGTGGTTAATCATAAAGTGGCACTGCCTAGAAAAACACGCCGTCGGCTTCGTGCCGTCGAGCATCATCTGGCGAACGATCGTCCAGCCACCCTCACACACGAGCAGCTTGCCGGCTGGAAGGCCCTGCAGTATATGATTGAAACACAGACGAAGTAGAGACGGCTTTTCAATCCAGGATAGTAACAATCCCCTGGTCCCCATCGACTCGGAGCATTTGTCCGGTTTGTATGATTTTGGTGGCCGGACCGGCGTTGACCACACAGGGTTTGCCGAACTCACGGGCGACAATGCTGCCGTGACTGAGCAGTCCGCCGGTATCCATCACAATTCCGGCGGCATTGATAAAATAAGGGGTCCAGGCCGGATCGGTCACCGGAACGACGAGGATTTCACCCGGCCGGACCAGGTCATCGCTGGCATGCAGGATGACACGTGCCAGACCCGTTACAACGCCCGGGCTGACAGCCAGACCAGTAAGGATTTTCCTGTTTTTATCCGGTTTCCTTTCAATATAATGAGAAGGATTAAATCTGCCTACCACAATCGGAGGCGGATGAAGGGAGCAATTGTACTCATACTCGGCCCTGCGCTGTCGAATCCGATCATGGATTTGGCCGTGAAGTGTTTCATCCAGAATCTGCGACAATTCGTCATAGTGTACAAAGAAAACATCCTCTGGTTTGTTGAAGATTCCTTTCTGAGTAAGTCGTTTACCCAGTTCCAGTAACATCCATCGAGTTGTGGCGACACGACGGGCAAATTCATTTTTCACGTTTTCGCGAATTTGGCTGCCCAGGCGGGCTCTCGAGACGACAGCGGAAAAAATCCAGCGTTTTAAGGGATTGAGTTTCTTGCGGCATTGTCTGAGAGTTTCCTGTGACTGTTGTCTCAGATGCTGGAGAGTATCTTTTGGATCTATCGTATTCGGACCGGGCAGATGATTACGGACCATTTCCAGAATCCTGTCCGGCTGTTCGGCCCAACGAACATTGGTAACCTCGATTTCCCCTCTTGCATGATGACCGTGCTTGTGCAGGAAACGTTCCCACTGAGCAAGAAAAATCTGCCCGGCATCCTGCGATTCAAGCCTTGAACGGATGGTCTCAAAAGGTTCTCCGGATGTTACGACCTCTTTAACAAAAGGATCTTGTGTAGCAAGGGCCGCCAGATCATACAGATCAAATCCTGACTGGGCATCGTTTAATCCTCCCACACCCGACATCAATTGATTACCGATCCGGTGATTCTTGTCATCGAACCAGCGATAGCACAGTTCGAAAAGAATAGTCGAATAAAACATGGTTATGGCTATGAGTGGTCCTGCCTGGCCAAGGTTGAGGGCATCGGAAACAATTTCCGTGATCGTTTGTGCGATTTCCCGGTCAGTCATACAAGAGTAGTCTAATTTTACAATTCGTTCCGTATTTGAAGTAACAACATTGAGGCCTCGTTGGGCACGTCCGTAAACAGTCGGAAGCAGACACGGAATAAATTGTATGAGGCTCCGTAAAGATTGCCCCAGTCGTTTTCTGCTGGGAGGTATGTAAGCCGGATTAATTTCATTAACACCCATTTGAGAAAATTCATCTTCCCTGCCGCCCAGTAGTTTCGAAAGGTCTTTGTCCTTCGTTCCGGGGAAGTGCCGGATCAAGGAAAGAACGGCATTGACATTGAAGTAATATCGACCCGCGATACATCCTATTAGAAGAGACGGATCCATGTCGATTCCCCCTATATCCAAAAATGCCTGAAGGAGCTTGACCACATTCGGTCGGAGGATGGAGTCAGTCATGGGAGTGACAACGTCGGGAATGACTTCTCCGGCATTGACATTGGTCCAGATCTGATGGGTATCCCAATCTGCATCTTTAGTATTGGACAGAGACGTGATAGGCCGGGCCTGCAATAGCCAGATTTGCCCGTCTTTTATAGACCATTCAATGTCCTGTGGATTTTTAAATAAACCTTCGACTTTGATTGCCTTCTGTGCCAATTGTCGTAGCTGATGTTCATCAAGGCAGGCAAGTGTATCCGGAGAAGGCAACTGGCGATTCAAAACAGTAAAATCATTTCTATTGAGTGTAAATCGCTGCGGTTCTACCCTGCCCTGGACAATATTTTCACCAAGTCCCGGGGCTGCTTCCACGACGATGTTTTGACGATCCCCGGTTACCGGATCGGCCGTAAACACCAGGCCCGAGACATCCGCATCGATCATTTCCTGTACGATTACGGCCATGGCGATTGTTCCAGGATCAATTCCATTTTGCCGACGATATTCCACAGCACGATCGGACCAGAGAGATGCCCAACACTTTTTAACCGCTTCGATACACTCCTCCGCGGTAGAAATATTCAGGAAGGATTCGTACTGGCCTGCAAAAGAATGCCCCGGCAAGTCTTCGTCGGTTGCTGAGGAACGTACGGCAACAGTCGTTTCTCCAAGAGCATGATAATGTAATTCGATTTGTTGTAAGAGATCGTCGGATAAGGTCATTCCTTCGATTCGGGTACGAATCACAGCAGGATCCTCTTCCAGAATGGAAACGGGAATATGTACACGAAATACTTCTGTGGATATGACAAAGCCGGAGGGCACTGGCAGAGAGGTATGGATCATTCGTGCCAGATTGGTTGCTTTGGAACCTACGAAGGGGCGGTCGGCTTCGGATAGGGAATCCAGAGATCGAATCAAAGGATTGTTGCTCATGTACACCTCAACAGTGCCAAGCTTTTGCTCTTGCAACCTTTATGGAAAATCATATATGCTAGAAGGGAGTTCCGCAAATCAATATTGGTTGAGTGAACCAGGGTGTAAGGACAAAACGATGTTATATCAGAAAAATGCATCTGTGTTACTTTTACTATGGGTATCGGTGAGCATAATCCTGTTTGTGGATTGTACTTCGGGCTCTTTAAGTGAAGCTGATTCGACGAATCCAACCAGGAAGAATCAGGTACGTTATTTTAGGATGGGCTTTACAGGATTTCCTTATGATATAACTTTAGAAGCGGTTCTTGAGACCCGGAAATTTTCACGAGAGAATGCCGATATTCTGGCCCATCATATAGAAGGAGTGCCTTGGGCGGAAGCATTGTATGACAAGGAGTTTTCTAAAGATATGATGGAAGAGTGGAAAGGTAAAAAGGAAGCCAAACCGGCGGGTGGGAAGGTGTATCTGGCGATCTCACCGGGACGGGGGGATTTGAAGGTGGCTGAAAAGGCGATACCTTTGCCGGACGAGCTTAAGGACAAGCCGTATGACGACGAATTGGTTAAAAAGGCTTATTTAAATTACTGTCGACGGGCTATCGCTTTTTTTGAGCCGGACTATCTTGCGATCGGCATTGAGGTAAATGAAATATATCAGAAGAGTCCCCAAATCTGGGATCAGTATGTCCGACTGCATCGCTACATATATCAACGGATCAAGACAGAACACCCTGAATTGAAAGTGTTCGCCTCGTTTACGCTGCATAACATGCTCACCGTTCAAGGACAGGCACAGAAGAATATGCTCGAGGCGTTCGATGAAATCATGGAATGCAATGACCTGATCGCTGTCAGTTATTATCCGTTTATTGCAGCCGGGACGACGGATATTGCCGGATCGCTGCAATGGCTGGCCAAACACTTTGATAAATATGAAAAAGCATATGCCATTGCCGAGACAGGCGAGGCAGCCGAACGATTGGTGTTCCCCAGTACCGGCCAGGTTGTGGATGGGACAGCGGCCAAACAGAGAGCCTATTATGAAACCTTGCTGGCATTTGCACAACAGCGTCGATTTGTATTTGTGATCACTTTTCTGCATCGGGACTACGATGCCATGTGGGAGAAGATCAAATCCTTTTCACCGGAGGTATTCATGGCATGGCGGGATTGCGGGCTATTAGACCAAGATGGAAAAGCCCGACCGGCGTATGAGGTGTGGAGACGATACTTCGAAATACCACTTAAAAACCAGAAAACTTCTAATGTAAAATAGGTATGTAATTTGGAGTTAAATTTTACACTCGGTTCGACTCCTGTTCATGGTTTTCCTTTGGCAAATTCAGTATGATTCTGTAGGAAAATGCGGTAGAGTTCAAAAAAAGTCGGGGCATCGAGCAGTTCCACGTTAGGATTCTGCTTTTTCAATTCGTCGTTTACGTTTCCATACCAAGTGGGTGTTTTGAGGATGTTGCGGAACCAGTGAAAAGGGGGATGGCCGTGTTTGCGGCGGAATTCTATTCGCTGTAAGACGTGCCGTGCCGCATCGGCGGGATTGGACTCCATAACATCGTGGTCGAATCGCAGGACAGGCATGTTTCCATGCAGCAGTTCGGCATATCCACCGGATGGTACGATTCCGTTGGGGCTAAACGAGGCATAACAATCCAGGCCGGCTTGATTCAATTTTGGACCGTTACCGTAGATGATAAAACCAGTCACGGTCAGATCCCACTGAGAGTAATCCCGTTTGCAATGCCTTGCCCAGGCATCCAGACCGGATGGCAGGCCGGAGATACCTCGCGGTTCCTGGAGCATACCCGGTTCACAATAGCCCGAACCGTTATCGGCGGCCACGAAATAGTCGTCGAGTGTAGCCGTTGTCCGTATAAAGTGCATGGCCATAGGGGCCCGGCGTGCCAGATGCGGACCGATGGCCCACATCATCGGGACCTTGCCGCGATTGGGATCATCCCAGATATCCATCATCCGCTGGTACAGCCAGGCGGCACAGTCGTAATCTCCTACATAGAAAATGATAAAATCCCGTCCCTTGAAATCGACCTTGCCATCGTTTGTCAGATACCCTTTGACCATTAACTCGACTTGTGAGGTCCATTTCTGCGGGTATTGCTCCTTGAGCGGAAAATGCATATAGAAGGAAGCATTAGCCATGGCGCCATAGCCGATGGCATCCGCGTCCATGTAACCGTTATAAGCGCTGATTACCCTGCCGTACTCCCATTCACTGGGAACCGGGTCATGCGTGCCGCCCGCAGCGCCATGCGTGGTATATTTGTGGGCCCACGGGACAAAGCCTCCGATATGGATCATATTGTCTCGTCCACCGTGATAATAGGCCGACAATAACAATTCTTTCAATGTTTCCAGGTCAGTTCCCGGTGTTTGCTGGGGATCGTCGACAGGGACCTCGTCGGCCCAGACACCCAGATCGAAGAAAAAGGCCTTGTTGGCGATGAAATAGTCGTGATTGGTCAGACAGTGATGATTGAGCGGTGCAAGACGGGGCCTGCCAATCCAGTATTGATCGAGATAATAGGCTCCGAATGAGCCGTTACATTTGCCGTTATCCATATAATGCTGTTTCATCCAAAGATAGGCATCGCATTTAGCCGAGCCTGTGCTCTTTCGATTTGTGCCGGGGATCATGCCCTCCCCTGTGAACAAACTCGAACCATCAGATTTGAGAAGCCACATCTTGACGGGCAATTTCGGTCCGTTTAGAACCAGTTTGGTATAAAGACTGTCCGGCTCGGTGTCATAACGAACAGGCAGAAGGCTCTCCGTTCCGGTTATGGTGGAGGCTACGTTACTGGTTGATGCCACTTTGGGATCATACACGACGACGCCCTGGATATGGGAGCGGAAGGTTTTGATGAGTTCTTCCATGTTTTGAATTGGTTGCGTTGGTCGATTCTGCTGCCAGTTGTTTTGAGCTTGCAGATAATCAAGCCAATACTGATCGACACACCGACCTCGTTGATGCTGAGAATCGATGGCGAGCAGATACAGCCTTGGGGCATCCCGATTGACCAGGCCCTGCAGGGCGGCAACTGCATGGCAATGATCCCAGGCTATTTTAACCTGCGCTGTGTCGTTGGCATTAATCCGCATGGCATAGCGGATGTCATAGAGGTAGATCGGTTCTAACGAGGCAGCGAACACAATGGAAGAAGAACAAAACATGAAAAAAGTTAATGCTGCATATCGCATAAAGAAACCTACTCGCATGATGTTTTCCTGATTGTCGGTATTTATTTCCAAAAGACGAGCAATCCCAGCTTCCATGGAATCCGACCATATGGTTTTCCTGACATATCCTGACCGCTGACTCCCTGGAAAAGGAAACGAAGATTGGTTATCGGATCGACAGTTAATGTCTCATCATATCCGGCCCGTATCAGTTCGCCATGGCTGAACGAATCCGTCCAGTGTTCGACCTGACGGGTGTTTACAGGTGAAGCAAACGGCTTTTCACGTGTTGCCGCCAGTGGTTTCCAATCGCCGTCAAGTGTGTCGGCAAGGTAGGCTTTGTAATACCTTCGTCCAT
>JAFGPC010000051.1 GCA_016926155.1 Sedimentisphaerales bacterium | reverse complement strand
GTCGCTGCCTGTGACGGTTATGGTCAATGTCGCGATCCAGTTGGCCCGGCGGGGACAGCGGATCGGACTGATCGATCTGGATACTGAGCGCAAGGCTGTGGCCGAGGTGTTTGATGTGTCGGGCAAGGGCAAACAGGCGGGGCTGGTATCGAGCTGCATTGAAAATATTGCCGTCTGGATGGGGGATGCGAATTCCGTGCAACAAGCGGTGACCGAGACACAGAAGGCGTGCGGGCATGTACTGATCTATGCGCCGCAGAGTACCGCGTGGGCACAACCGGCCCTACAGGATTGCGGGCGTGTGGTGGCGTTCGGGCATGGAGTTGAGGACATGGAAGAGATTCAGGGCCTGTGCCGGGATCTGGATGAGGGTGTGCTGGCAATGTTTCCCAGCCCTTCCGAGGCGGTGGAATAAGAGCAACGTAGACTCAGCCAATCCTACGAGACCAGATGGTAGGATTTGTGGTTATTTCGCGAGGCAGAAGGACAATCGACCAGTAGAAACAGGATGGATTTAAAACGAACTCATCCTATGAAACTAAAGGAGATAATCCTATGATGTCGTGGAACATCTTACAAAAATCGAACTCCAATGTTACGTAACATAGAAAAAGTATCCGTCCAAGGGACTTCAAAGGCCTGGCATATATTTGGTATTGGAATCTTCTTTCGTGCGTCTATAGCCAAGACTTCATGAGTAACTAAAATGCAATCATTAACTTTTGCGAATGCCACTAACCAACCATCAGCATTTCGGGCAAACTCAGCTTTCGCTGCATCTAAAAATTGATCCTGGTTTTGTATCCAGATCACAATCTCACGATATATATTGATTATATCTTGGTTATCAGTTGAAGCAAATGCATCATCGAAATGTGACGTAATCCATTCAGAAAGTTCATCATTCCCCCGTCCTAATTCATCTTTAACACGATCAATACTTAAAACACGACCTGTTCCTGCATGTTCACAAAGACTATCCCAGAATCTGGGAGCTATATCAAAGGCATAGTAACGACGGGCCGCTTCAATGAATACATTTGCATCAAGAAGATATGATGAAGCATTCATCGTTTTGGCCCTCGCAGTCCAAGGGATGCGGCATAGGCTTCGAAAGTTTTCCCATGCAGGCCCGTCAAGCGATATGCTTCTGAATAGAGCACCCTACCTTCATTAACTGCCCGAACTACCGCAGAAGCAAAACGTGGGCCAATACGAGAATTCTGAGTAGCATAAAAATCACCCCCAGGAGAACGATGTTCGATTGCTTGGCGTTCCTCCTTTTGATAACTCCGATAGAATTCCAAAAATTCTTGTTTATCAATTAAGTTCAAATCCAATAGTCTACGCGCCGCCACTATTTGACTAACCTTAAACTGTCGTGCAATGTCTTGATAACGTCCTGGCTGCTCTGAGAAAGAAGACCATATACTACGAAGTTGTTGTTCTGGGACAAGTAACTCAGCTGCGATTGCATTACATGCAAGTTCGGTATCATCTGGCGCAGGCATAAGTTGTCGAAGATCAAAAGCGGCGCTGCTTCCAAGGAAAACATGTGCTAATTCATGGGCAAGAGTAAACATTTGTGCTGCTTTACCGTCGGCACCATTCACAAAAACCAAGGGTGCATATTTGTCAACAAGGACAAAACCACGAAATTCCTCTACATCAAGCTTACGATGTGTATTGTTACCAACAATTCCATTTGTAACTACAAGAATCCCTATGCCATCTATGGCTTCTTTAAGAGCATCAAGCGCATCTGTCCAAGTCCTATGACGAGAGGCCCAAAGCTCATCAAAGTTTAAAGCGTTCCGGATACGGTCAGCGATATTTATATGCCTATCACTGATACGTACTGATTCAACGAATGGTAAAGGCTCATAACCTTCATCAATCAAGAACTCTCGCATCCATCCTTGTCGTTTCTGCATCATTTGAATACTATCTATAAGGTCCGGACTTGGTCGTTCTTGGGCCTCATCACTAAGAGTTCGAAAATAAGGTACAGGTAACTGTTCCTCTGGAGGTTCAGGAAGGAAAAAAAAACCGAAAGGTGTTGATGTTACACGCGCCAATACTTCTAATTGCCGCAAAGTAGGGTGTTGTTTACCAACTGCCCATTGTTTGATTTTTGGAAACCTGGATGTTAGGTCATCAAGTGATAATCGAGAACGATCTAGGGCCCATTGAAGAACAGTAGGACTAATAGCTACCCTAGTCATTTAGGACCTCCGCATATCCATCTTTGGAGAATATACTCAACAGTACATCATATCTATAATTTATAATCTATAGAGTAGACCGGTTACAAAAAACAAATGTCATTTTAATGTGAATAATGAGACTGTAAAGGCCTTAATCCACAAAGGAACAAATTATTAATAATCCTGAATTGCAAGTTTGGTTGATTGTTCTCCAAATGTATGAAAGAATAGAAAACCGTGTGGGCACGATCGGCCCTACGGGATCTAGATTCAATTCTTACATCTGATGGCGATCAATGACTCGGCGTATTCAATATCCTTCTTTTTGCTGAAAGCGATTGTCAAGCCGCGTATCTTTCCATACCGCTTGCCATTTTTAAAATCTTTCTTCAGAGCATCCGGAAGATCACTGCGACTAACGGATTCTTCGGCCTTATCCGATAAGTAGAATGTGATTTTGAACGCATTCTTCCACACGGAAAGCCAGAAGATTGTCTTGGATTTCCGGGTCACTTTCATGAGCCAGTTCTTGCCGTCGTTATAATATCTCCATTCTTTGGAAAAATCGGGATGCTGTTCATGAAGGGTATTAAAAAACGATATCCAGAGTGCTTTCTTTTTTCCAATGCAGGAATAGATTACATCTTCCGTCGGATACTGGTCCGGCTCTTTCAGGACAGGCTTTTCCGTTACCAAGTGTTTCTCCCATATTCTGCCGTTCAACCAATCGAGACAGCGGAAAGACTGAAACGATCGGGACGAACAAGTTGGGTAATGGGTCAGTTTGACATTTCCCATTACTACATGTAAAAGGCACAATTGACTCCCTGTGGCATCCATAATGCTATATAAACCCTGTTTCCAAGTCCAGGAAATTTAATCTCACAGAAACCGCATGGGTTCAAAAAACGAAGCCATGCTACCCTTCTGGATTCCCGCCTTCGCGGGAATGACAATGGCAGATCCTTCGAACGGTTCAGGACGGAGGGAAGTTGAGACAAGCAAACTCACCGAAAAGTTCGGCAGCTTTGGCATCATAGGCGCGGGCGGCCCGGGCTTCGTCCCTGAAGGTGCCGATATGGATGTATTTGTTCTGGAATCGAATGCGAGCCTTCCACCGTTTGTATCTTTTGTCGTAACTTATGCCTTTGTATTTTGAGCGGCCGGACTGGGAGCGGCGATTGCGGGAGTTCTGCTGGGGTGTGCAGACGCGGAGGTTGGCGCGGGTATTGTTGAGGCCGTTGTGGTCGATGTGATCGACGACCATGCCGTCAGGGGGCCGAGCGATGAGGCGATGCATCGATGTGTAGCCCAATCCACGGCGGCGGGAAAAGGCGTACCAGATGCCGGTGTGGTGGGTTGCGTACCATTTGTAGCTGTTGAGCCAGTCATAGTCATCGGCATCGACGGAGGCGAATTTGGCCTGGGTCAGGGGGATCAGCCGGGCGCTGTCGGAGGCGGGAGGGGGAGCGAGGTCGGTACGGGGGGAGGCCGGGGCCTTGAAGTGCAGGCATCGGGCGCGGGGACTGACCACGGAAAGGGCGCCTACCGCGCCGGGCTTGTGGCGGCAGAGAAGGATCCTGCGCGGCTCGGCAAAAGCCCATTCGCTGCGCGAACACGCCTGACAAGACCTTTCCATCACTCCTGACGCTCCTTTTTTTTCCTCCATCCGATGCCCGTGGGGGCACCGAGAACCGCGTGGGCACGGCCCACTCTACGAGACTGGATCCCGGCTTCCCTCGGCTTCGCTCAGGAAAAAGGGGACAGGTACAACCGCCCTAACGGGCGAACTATA
The DNA here is from genome assembly GCA_016926155.1 of Sedimentisphaerales bacterium. Classification (GTDB taxonomy): domain Bacteria; phylum Planctomycetota; class Phycisphaerae; order Sedimentisphaerales; family Anaerohalosphaeraceae; genus JAFGGE01. The sequence continues at coordinate 183,168 of JAFGPC010000051.1, read as the reverse complement.
CCAGTGGCCCCTTTTCCTATGACAGCAGCGGCTAGCTGTCCCTCTACCCTTGGGCGAACTTGCGCATTTTGTGCGAAATTTCGACGTTTTTGACGTGGGCCAAGTGTGTAAATCGATGTGAGAGAAGGAGATAAAAAATTTTCGAAAAACCACGAACAGCAAGATAGTGCAAGCGCGTTTGTGCGAAAATCCTGCCTATTTTAACAGGGAATATTCACTGATCATCGATGATTGATGCTTGATTATTTAGAGGGAAGGAGAAACTGGAGTCCGGCTTCCGTCTTCACTATATTCCGACGTGACAGGCCGGAGTGGCAAAGAGCATCTTATCCTACGAGACTTCCAGATATTCCCGCAGGCAGGCCTTTTCGAGGTGGCCTTTGAGCCGGGATATGATCGAGGAATGGATCTGGCAGACGCGGGACTCGGAAATACCGAGGGTCCTTCCGATCTCCTTCATCGTCATCTCCTCGAAATAATACAGGGTGATAATCAGCTTTTCCTCCCGGGAAAAGCCCCTGGTGGCGAACTCCTTCAAATCCCGCTTCTGCACCTCGTAAAAGGGATCCCTGCTTTTCTGATTCTCGAGGATCTGGAATTCCTGAAACTCGTCCTCCCGGTCGGATTGGCCGAGGTTGTCCTGTAACGAGACCAGGGAGATCGCATTGGCATCCCGCTGAAACCGGTGAAATTCCTCCGGATCCAGTTTCAGTTCCCGGGCCAGCTCCTGATCCGTGGGGATTCGGCCCAGGTAGGCCTGGAGTTTCTGCATGGCCCGGTTCAGCTTGCGGGCGCGGTCCCGGACCAGCCGGGGAATCCAGTCCGTTTTTCGAAGCCCGTCCAGGATAGCCCCACGGATGCGCTGGGCGCAATATGTTTCGAACATGATACCGCGATCCAGATCGAATTTGTCAATGGCATCCATCAGACCCAGGATGCCAGTACTGACAAGGTCGTCCAGCTCCACAGTGGAAGGCAGATTGGCGCTGATACGCTGGGCGGTGTATTTGACGATCGGAAGATAGTGATGGAGAAGGAGATTACGATTGTGCTTGTCTTTTTTTCGGGAGAATTCGTTCCAGGCGTTCTGGATCGTTTCCGATGCCGCTTTCATCCGTTACCTCCGTGTTCTGTGTTTCGATTTTGTCCACCGTATCGAATGCCCGATAATCACCATGCCCATTGCATCTCAGGGGCAGATGGCAAGGGGGAGGAGGGATTTTCGGAAAAAGTTATATCGGCGGGATCGGCCGAGGACTTTAGCGGAATGCAGTCATTTTTAAAAAAAATTCTTTCTGGATATCAAGCTGGACTGTATTTGCCGTCACTTTATCGAAGATCAGGTATCCATAAGAACAAGAGGGCTGGCTCCCTTTTTCATGAATTGTGTCTGCACGGATTTTATGATACATTGGTTTTTGGTGCCAATAATGAGAATGGATCATGGTAAATTTGCAAATAGAAATTAATACTGATCTTCGCGACCTAAACAAAATTATGTTATGGGGATTATCGCGTTCATGGCTCTTAGCATTGTATTCCTTTGCGATTCTTCTTTATGGAGTTTATAAGGCTACTTCCAAATGGGGTGAATATACAGAGGGTGATTATCAGGAACTTGTTCTGATTATTATCCTTCTATTGGCTGCTCCAGTCATAGTCGGATTAGGGAGAACAAGAAGACTCTGGAAGAAGACGGAACGTGAAGGAAAGAGAGAGGTTTTCTTTGAAAGTGAGGGGGTAAGATCTAAAACAGAACTAACGGAGGTGTTCCACAGTTGGAAGAAGTTTACCAAAATAAGTGAAACAAAAGAGTATATTGTCGGCTTACAAGAGAAAACACCTATATTTATTCTCTGCAAGAATCGATTATCTAGTGAGATACTGACAGCCCTGAGAAAAGTTCTCAGAGAGAGCCCGGTTTCTTCCATTCAGTTATTGGACGAATAGATATACGGGCCATTCCATTTTAATGTACGAAAGGGACAATATGAGAAGTCATATCTTTATTTTAAGTTTGAGTATGTTGTGCATACTGGGAGGATGTCATATGGCTAAACAAAGTGAGGAATCCGGTTTGGATCAAGCGGCATATCAAGTGTATCCCATCGGTACGATCCAGCGGGACGGCGGACGGACGTATATTGTCCTGGACAAGCAGTACGAGGCGGGGCTCAAGGGGCTCGAGACGCATGAGTATGTGCACGTGGTATACTGGTTCGACAAAAACGACACACCCGAGAAACGGGCGATCCTGCAGGTGCATCCGAGGGGGGATTCGGCCAATCCACTGACGGGCGTATTCGCGACGCATTCACCGGTTCGCCCGAATCTGATCGCCATCAGCCGGTGCGACATCGTGGCGGTTCGGGATAACGTGATTGAGATTAAAGAGATCGACGCGTTTGACGGATCGCCCGTGATCGATCTGAAAGGGGATTTCTTTCGGTTTTACAAGCCGGGAGACAGCGGAAAATAAAACAACTTTGTAAGGAGGATTGTCATGCGGGTAGCTTTCGTAAAATTCGGGGGCATATTTATCAGTTGGGAAGAGTTGTTTCAGCAGGCCTGTGACTTTGCCACGAAGATCGGCAAAGACCGGTTGATCAACATTTCCCACTCCGAGAATCATAAGAAGGGCGTCGTGACGGTCTGGTACTGGACGGAGTGAGGTTATCAAAAACCGTATGGATTCTATCATGCCCACGGGAGCGCGGGGATGACACCTATAATTTTCCCATTGATTTTTCCAAGGTTATAATGATCCGCGTTTTGGGAAAGCGTCTTTTTTTACACTCCACTCACGTGAAAGGGGACAGTCATGACCAAGGACAAAGAGAAGATGATGGAAAAATTTGCGGAAATCCAAAAGCAAAGGATCGTAGTGTATCCTGTAGGAATGGACAGCGAAAGGCACGCCCATGGATACATCGTCAGGGATGACCGCGTCTGGTACGTCAAGGACAATACGCCGGTCCCAATCGAGTTGGAATAACGTGTCGTTATACCTGAAGAAACAAAGACAGGTACAACCGTCCCGGCAGATGAACATACCTGTCTCAGTTTTTTACAGGTTCTGGAGGCCGGCCAGTTGCTGGTTGATGAGCGAGAGGTTTCTCTCGAGACGGGCATACTGGGCAACGAGCCGTTCTTCTATCTTTTCGAGTCGGGTTTCTTCCCGCTCAATTCGGTTGTTATGGTTATCGATCGAGTCCTGCAGAGCATCCTGGGAAACAGGCACCGAGCCGTTGACGGAGTTGAGCATGGTTTCGACGATGTCATAGAGAGCACCGGCAAAGCCCTGCTTGACGTCGATGGTCGAGGTCAGGGTCTGACCGACGTTGGTGGTGTCCACGGTAAACTGCAGGTTGTTCTCATCGTAGAGGTATTTGTTATTGCCGGTCAGGGCGATGCTTCCGGTGATCGTATCGTTATCGTTGTCGATGGTGGCGTCCCGCGCATCGGCTTCCGTTTGGCCCTCGGACCAAATCTTGGCCGAGATGATGGTCCCGGCGCCGTCGATTTCCACCTTGACATGATAGCTGCCGGCGACGGTGGAGGTGGCGGCACTGTAGAACTTGATCTCGGTGCTGTCCGAATCGCCTGTCTTCAGGGCGCCCATGAGGGACAGGACGCCAAGATAATCATCGACGATCGCCTCGTCAAATGCGGTCTCATCCAGCTCGAGCATCCCGTCGGCGCCGATGTCCAAACCGATATCCTCCGGATGGAGAAAACTGTCGTCACTATCAAATCCGGCGACCGCACTGTTGAAGGGGAGTTTAATCTGGTTCCAGATGGTTGAAACGAAGTAATTTGTGGCGAAGATACCGCGTGTTTTACCGTCGGCAGAGAAGGCTGTCTTTTCCTGAATATACATGACCACGGTGTTGTACTGGGTCACCATTTCCTGCACTTGCTCCTTGAGGGTCTCGGTGTCGCGTGTAAGGTTGACTTCAACGGGCGTTCCGTCGGTGGTATCGTGCAGATTCAGTGTAACGCCGGAGATAACGTCGTCGATGGTATTAGAGCTTCGGCTGATCCAATCCCCGGCCGGATAGCCGTCCACTCGAAGCAGGCTGTCCTGTGCATCCTGGCTTTCGATCCATTCGGCGGGAAGAAGACTGGTAAGGGTGGACGATTCGCTGCCGCCGGCGGTAACCTGGCTGAGGGTCGGCAGGGTTAAAGAGGCGCTGGACCCGGTACCGGGCACAAAACTCAGAGCAACGGTCATACTGCTCGTGCCGGATATGGTATCGGTAATCGTGATTTCACCATCTTTGTACGTGGCTTTTACCGTATCGCCGAAAGCATCCTCGATTTCCCGGAGCATATCTTCGATTGTGGTATAGGCGGTGACATCGAAGTAGACATCAACGGGTGTCCCATCGTGCTGATCTCCGGTAATGTGGATCCTGTCGGCCGTGGAGCCGCTTTCCATTGTGCCGCTGAAACTGTCCAGATCAGCAAGCTTTGTGGTGACAGCAGCGCTTTCGCCTCCATAGAGCAAGGTACTGTCGGCCGTCCAGAGTTCGGTATTGCTTGTATTAACGGTGATTTGATAGTCTCCCCCGCTGTCTTTTCCGCTGAGAACGAGGTGAAAGGCATTGCCGGAACCATCATCGTATTTGAGCAGGCTGGCGTTGATGCCGGGATTGTCCTGGTCGTTGTTTATCAAACCGACCAGATCGTCGAGGGTGGTTTCGGCGGTGGTCTGGATGCGGAGCTCCTGGTTGTTATAGGAAAAAAAGATTGTACCGGCGCCGACGTAGGTGGTCGAATTGGAAAATCCCGAATGCACCCACCTTTCACTGGTGGCCAGTTGATTGATTTCGACGGAGTGATTTCCTTCAAAGGCATTGGAATTGGCTGTGGCCGTTATGACATCCGAATCGCTTGTAGCTGCGTTATAGGACTTTAGCTGGCTGGCATTCGACAGGGCCTTAATAGCGGAGTGGAAGCTGGATAGCTTGCTCTCCAATTCGTCCATCGCATCCTTTTTTTCCTGCGTTTTCTGCAGGTTTTCCTGATACATATACAGGCGACGTCGGTTTACTTCCATCAGTTGGGCAATGATGGAACTTGTGTCAATTCCGGTCGCCAAACCGGGCAGTTGGATTTCACCCATGTTTGTATCCTTTTCTAATTTCGCCCGATTTGTTTATCGGACTTTTCTTTTTCATATTCAGGTCATCGGTTGTTTGTCTTGTTTTCTTTAGATTGCCCTGTTTCACAAATGCAGAAGGCTTTGCTCTTGAAATCGACTCAAAAGGCTTCGGGCCTTGGTATGGTTTGGATTTCGCTCCAACTCATCCCGGCATGCCTGCAGAGCCTGATCGGCCCGCCCCAGTTGCAGGAAGGCCAGAGCCCTGCCGTAATGGAGGCCGGGCAGATCGTCATGATCCTGTCGGACTTGCTCCAGATAGACCAGAGACTGATCGGGCTTCTGCGTTTTAAGACAGTCGATTCCCTGCCGCAGCATCCCTTGGATTCGTTCCGATCCGGTCATTGCCCAAACTGAACGGTACGGTTTGGGATTCATGGGAATTGACTCTACAAAGCGAGCTCGATATTGGTCGCCGAGATAGTAGAACGGCTCGGGACAGCGTCCCTGATTGGTCTGGGCCAGGCCGTAGAAGGTCATCATCAGATATTCATAGTAGGCCTGGATTCGACGGGTAGGATCGGGAATATCCTCCAGTCCGGGATAGAGCATTTCCGGAGGATACGTCGAGACCATATCGTTGAGGATGCGAGCGGTAATTTCGTTGCGGCCCTTGAATTGATGAGACAGACCGGTCGAGCCGGTACGGTAATAATACGGGCCGTGGGTATCGATCCGTTTGAACCGAATCTGCAGGGCATGGTGACAGAGAAAAACAAAATCTTCGACGGTGTCAAGATGTTCATACGTTCCGATGCGATCATACAGACTGCGACGGATGAGACTGCCGGGATTGGGGATGGGACTTTTACCGATCTGAAGCAGCAGCCCGGGGAGAATCCTGCTGTCGGTAAAGTCCGGATAGGTCCATTCCATGCCTGTGGCTCGACCGTTGCCGTCAACCAAGGTAAGACGAGAGGGGTAGAGAAAATCGGCTGCCGAATGCAGACGGGCAAACTGGACGACATCGGCCAGATAGTCGGGGGAAAGCCAATCGTCCGAATCGACGACCAGAATAGAGTCGCTTTTGACCTGGCTTATCGCATGATTGCGAGCGGCGGCGGCATTCTGATGATTCCGACGGAAATAGCGGATGCGTGGATCAAAAAAGGCTCTAACGACGTGTTCCGTATTGTCGGTGCTTCCATCGTCAACGATGAGCAACTCGAAGTTTTCATACGACTGAGCCAAGACCGATTCGATGGCTCGGCCGATATGCTGTTCGGTATTGTACGTGACCATCTCGATACTAATCAGAGGGGAATGCATCGTAAATGAAAGAGTGGAATTGCGCAAGTGAAGCCGGACTTCCTGGTGACAGGACCGGGGTGTGAAATCATTGTATTGAGCAATATCGACGGACCGGCCTTTTTCAAAGAGCAAGGCCAGCTGTTCGGCATCGTATTGATGCTCCTGTCCGCAACGGTTGTTCCATACGGATTGCACAATATTTACAGGATTACAGAATGTGACCGACAGTTCGAAACAGAGCAGGTTGGGTCTGGCCTGTCGAAACAACGACGCGTTGGCGGCAAGACGGCCCTCCAGCAGATTGGGATTTTCAAATGGAAGTTGCCGGAGCAGCCCAAGGAGATCAGCGCTGCGATATATGCTACTGGACAGCTCGAGGGGATAACTGAAGTCGTGTTGGGCAATCGTCCAATCGAAAGAGAGGACATGATCGTTTACTCGTGTAAAAGTCGGTGGAACGGTCGGTTCATTTCGCATATAGTTATAACAGATGTTCGTACCGAGGCGGAGTGAGAAACCGACGGCATCCGGACAGACAGCAAGTGATTGAAGAATTTCGTTCAAGATGAAGGGCCGAACGAAGATATTATCATCGACCAGAAAGAGGATGTGGTCGGCCTGCTGCACGATCTGAAGGACCTGGGAACGAAAGTCCGTCTCTTCAATAAAAGTAATGGCGTCAAACTTTCGACGAAGTCGATCATATTGTATGCGATGTAAAGAGTTCGAGGCTTTATAGAGCACATAAAGAGACAGAGATCGGGCATCGCGACCATACAGAAGAAAGGACTCGATGGTCGCCTGAAGCTGCATGGCCCGGTCCTTGCTAAAGATCAGGCCTGTTATCTTTGTTTTTTGTTTTGTTTCCATCCACCTGCTCCTATCCTGCTATGACCGGCTCTTGCATGGAGATTGGCGTAGTATCTGATGCAGATGAAACACTCAACATGTCTCGAAGCCGTGCTCGCCAGATGTCCCACATGGGACGTTCTTTCGGAGAAACTGTACTTTCCCAAAGCAGCTCATCGGCTGCACGAATCTGCCGGTCTGTTGTTTGATGCACTGTTTTTATTGCCGTCACTTCGACATTGGACAGGTATGGCTCATGAGGCCATGTACTATTTTTCGTTCGTATCTGATCGAAGCCAAGTTTGTCGAGCGTATGTGTGAAACGATCAGCGAACCAGTGATCGACGTGATAGGCCCATTGGGCTGCCTGGTCGCCGGCCAGGTGTCTGACGGCGGCCATCTTCGTCTGCCAGGAGGCATCGGAAAGTAAAGTTCGAGCGCTGCCTATCAGGTCGGGTGTTTCAATGTGAAGCATACCGCCGATCTTAAGCCAGTCGGCCCAGCGTATCAGCAGAGCCAGGGCCGTAACGCGATTGAAATGCTCAAAGACATGATGGAGACGGATTTCATCGACGATTTGTGGCGGAAAGCTCAATGTCGTAATGTCGGTATGGAGGTCGGCTCCAAGCTGTTTGACCGTCGTATGCTCAGCGGGTGGATAGTCGATATTGACATACCCATCGAACCGCCATTGACCACAGCCCAAATGCAAGCGCAAGGGCGATCCGGATTGCCAAAGGCCTTTTGCCTGAATCTGATCGAGTGAGGTTTTTGGTTTTGTCGCTGTCTGTTCTTTTTCCACAATCGTTTGGGAAATGTGAACCGGGCGATTCGTTACACCGTGTTTTTCACAGTCCCGGATGAATCCATGAATCATGGGATGATCCAAGCCACCGGCCAGGGCCTGCTGGAATTTTTCCAGGGCCTTTGTCCATTGGCCGTACTGGAAGTACGACAGTCCATGCCAGTAAAACTCGGTCGAGTCCGGCACACGGGCAAAGCCGGCGGGTATGGTGTATGCCGGAATATAATCCTCATGCCAGAGGAGTCTTTGGGGATCGGTAGGCTCCATGGAAACAAAATGTTTCCATTGTCGTTTGTAGAGTGTGATATCATCCTGGCTGATATCGGCATGTTCGGCTTTATGGCAATCGAGCACATTGTTATGAATGATGAAGGCATTCGGGATGACTAAAAATTGGCGACCGGTATTGTAAAACCGATAGCACATGTCACCATCGCTGCAATAGAATTTGTAGCGTTCACTGAGTCCCCCGACCTGCCGAAAGTGGTCCAGACAGAAGATGCCGTAATTCATTAAAAGCTTCTGGCCATATGTAAAATCAATCCCGAACCGGTCCCAGTCGGGGCGGGTATTGACATTTTTATAAAAGAACAGGCCGCCAGCGATTTCGTCTCCTTTCGTTTTAAGGGTACGGACCGCGTTTTCGAGACAATTGCGGCTGAAGAGGATGTCATCGCTACCGTACATGCCCCATCGGCCGCAAGCCTGGGAAAAACCGAAATTGCAAATTTGCGCCCAGCTATGTTTACCGGGGCCCAGGATCTGCCGCTCGTCGAAGATCTGCCGGATTCCATGCCTGGCCAGAACTTGACGTGTATTGTCGGAGGAATTGCCTTCAATAATGATCACCTCGCAACGAATCGTCCCGATAGCCTCTTTGAGACTGGTAAGCATCTGATCGAGCAATGGAGCTCGGTCTTTTGTGCCAAGGACAATGCTGACATCAACTTTGTATGGATTCGTTTGGGTATTCATCGGACCGGCGCTTTCATATCAGTTGCTCCTGCCGTTTTACAGTGGTATACGAAGCGGCAGCCTGCCTTTTATCCTGGGCAACCGTGATAAGACGGAAGTTTTCGGAAGATAAATCAGCCAGAAGGTTCTGCATGGCCGACAAATCCGCGGAAGAGCGATTATCCGGAATAAAGATACGCACATGCGAAGTCGAACCGGCCAGACTTTGCTCAAGGGCTTGTGTCAGGACTTTTGGAGTCAGATCCATAATGCAGCGGACTTGTTCGTAACGACATTGCCAGTCGCAGCCATAGCAAGACATCGGCAGAGCGGCAATTGTCGTCAAGGGCGAATACGGCATAAACCGGCCGAAATGGCCGCCGCCCAGCAGGATAACATTGGCCGTTCCAACGGCACAGGCCATGTGGGCCAGGCCGGTTTCAGCGCCGACTGCCAGCCGGGCTCGCTGGAGAATGGCTGCACTTTGTCGGAGGGTGCACCGGCCGGACAGATTGATCCGGGGCACACCGGCTTCAATCAAATTCTGCTGATTAACTTGCCAGTCGGTTGCCGATCCAAGTGCGATCAGAGACAGATTATGGTTTGTACAAAGATCCCGCAAGGCTTGTCCATATTGATGGAATAAACGATGATGGGTTCGGCTACCTGCAAAGAGAACGATCGTTTTTTCCGGATGGAGATTGTTCTCTATGAAAACACGCTCAGCAAAGGCATGATCCTCAGGCGTAGTCCAAACCTGAGGCTGGAGGTGAGCTACATGGATACCCAAACCACGGAGAAAATCCCGATGCCGTTCGAGTTCCGGTTTCCAACGGCCTTCGGAGCGGATGCATTGGGTATAAGAGACACCATTGGCATTTCGGAACGCGATGCGTGTGGGGATGAATTCGAGTCCGCGTAGGTCAGCCATACCATGCATGGCCCAGGTACTATTCAGCAGAAGATCGGGGCCGATCTGTTGTATCCGGCGGAGGAGAGAGGCGTACTGTTCGGTGTTTTGCCACTTGTGTTCGGAAGGTACAGTAAGGATATTTTTTACAAACGGGCATGCCTGGTAGAGTTCGGCAATATGTTGCTGACAGACGACTGAGATTTCACTTTGTCTGAAGGCGGCGGCGATGTGCGGCAGCATGGAAGAGGCAAGAATCGAGTCACCAATAGAGTCGGTTCGCAGCCAGAGGAGCTTTTGAATGTTTCGTCGTGCAAGTATAGATACAGGAGTGAAACGTACGATGCAGAAGCCAAATTTCTCACGGGACGCTACGATGATTTCAAAGCGGGGATCGGCCTGTATCTGTTCCAAGCTTTTATGGTGTTTGACATGATAAATGTCATCCAGAGCAATATAGCATGGGCCTTTAAGATTCTCGATGAGGTAATTGAATTCGACATTACCCATGTGGCCGGCGCTGTCGAGCAAAACAAAGTCGGGCTGGAAATCAAAGGCCTGCAGACATTTGTACAGCAGGTTTTCCGGTACATTGGGGAAATCAGTTTCCGCATAATAGAGATCGACGCGTTTTTCCTCTTTGTGGTCAACAAAAATTTCATTATCAGGCAGATGGGTAACCGTGCGACGACGGATGTCGTCCTTTCCCGGCAGCATGGCCCGCGGGACGGACAGGCCGTTGAGACAGTGTGCCTCCAAACCCGAAGCAGCCAGGTTTTGTCGGGCTCGGTAATGATTTACGGGATTGACTTCAATGGTAAAAAAGACGGCGTCGTCCAGACCGAGAGAGCGAAGGGTCCGGGCGATGACGGTCGTCGTGCCGGTGCCAAGAAACGTACCGGTTTCGATAACTTTTCGCGGTCGAATGCGCGAAAAGAGGTCACGTATGTTGTCGGCGAAAGAGGATTCGGTTTTTATGCTCGCGCCATGAAGATCATGATCGGCCGCAATTCTGGGAGCAGTCGGTTTCAGAATCCGAGAAGCGGATTGCGAACTGGACGTATCACCAACAGGCTGACGGACAGGAGATTTGGAATCGGCCAGGTAACGATCTATTGTCTGAGAAATGAGCCGGCATCGTGAATCATTGGGGCAAAGTCTGAGAGCTTGCATGATCAATCGTTTGGCCTGGGGCAGGTTTTTCTGTCTGGCCCAATATATAGCCAGTTCGCAGATTGCAGTTACACAGGTCGGCTCAACCAGAACGGCCTGATGCAACACTTTGGCAGCGTCATCGGACCGCTGATCCATTGTGAGATGGGCGGCAGCCCGAAGAAGAAAACCGAGATGGTCGGCATAACGGGTGATGTATTGATCGACGTCCTGGCAGACTACGGCAGAAGCGTGATTTCGAACGGTTCGGATTTTCGAACTTCTTTTTACTATTTGATCGACGCCTCGGTAAAGGTTTTCGCAAAACCGTTGTTCGGAATATCGGGCCAGGGAATCCTTTCGAGCCTGTATCGAACGGGATCGATGCCATTCAATAGACAGATTCATCACGTTTTGGATGGTTGACTGGATTGTTTCGATGCTGTCATCGGCCAGGAGAAGACCATAATCGCCAACGTCGATATGGCAGCCGCGGGTAAGGATGGGGATCAGTCCCCGATGGATGCATTCGATGACGCCACCGGGGGAGCCTTCGGCGCAGGAAGCAAGGATTGTGACGTTGCAGCGATCCATGAGTTGGTAAAATTGAGGTGAACGCAGTTCGATGAAGCCAACATAATGCAGGTTAGGACATTGTTCGATTGTCGGGCCGAAGTATTCAGCAAAGGATTGTTCGAGAGGACCGGCAATCCATAAATGTGCCTGAGGTGTTTGTTGGAAGGCTTCGATGAGCCGATCCAGCCCCTTGTGGACATTGCCGGTCGAGCCGAAATAGAGAAAATGTGAGCGGCCGGCGGCGAAATCTTTTTTATCCGGATCGTAGCGGTCGTCTTGGTAGACAGCATTATCAAGATGGATTACCTGATCGAAATGACGATAGGTATCGGCGCAATCACGATTGCCCAGACACAGAATACCGTCGGTCTCGTGACAGGCAAAGTCTTCGCTGATTTTGACAAGACGGTCATAGGGAAGTCGACGGCCTGTACGCTGTTGCAGATCGTCAAATCTTTGTTTTTCGCGGCGGTTGTGTTCTTTCCAGTACGTCCCGGTAGAAAAATAGATTCGAACAGCGTCACCGATTACATTTCGACTGAGATATTCCCAGTTGAATCCGCCATGACCGATGAATAGATCGTATTTCTTTTGGGATTGGAAATCCATGCAGTCATAATCGATCAGATCGACCGTGTAACCCATCTGGGTAAGGACACGGATAAGGCCGCGGGCGATGCCGGGATTGCTGAACTTGTGCGGATGATAGTCCGGTCCCATTCGCAGGGGCGCGGTAATATAGGAGACCAGGGCCTGTTTGGGAGTTGGATCAGCCCGTCTTTTTTCTGCCATCGCAGGTGCGGATTTGGTCCTCATATCGTTCTGCAGATGTTTTTGTGCAAATTCGGCCATGACCTCAGGATGCTCGCCAGCAAATGGTTCTATATAAGAGCGACGATCACCGATCCAGACAGGGTATCTGGCCTCGATTGATGCTCGATTGTCGGGTGTCCATTGTTTGTAGCATTGGTCATACCATTCAGTCCGGTCCAAACCGTTGACGATGCGCGGTCCGCGGCGGGCGTAATACTCGGTCTTCTGGGCAACCTGTTGATCGAGGACGTAACTGTAATGATACATGTGGATGCCCATGTTTCGTGTGGTTTTACCGTCGATGAGCCTGATCTGTTCGGTGGTTCGCGTTTGTCCGGGCCAGACCATCGTCGGGGGCCGGTGGGTGGTGAATTGTGCACCCTTGACGTATTTGAAGATGCGGCGATAGTGGCCACCCGGTTCATGAAAAACGGGGCAGTCGAGAATATATTCCAGGCCCTTCCAGAAATTGAAAGGAATAAAGTTTATCTGGGTAACACCAGGATTCTGTTGGACAATAGCGGCGATTTTCTGCAGATCGGTCTTGCGATAGAGTTCATCGGAATCGATCAGCCAGACATAATCGCCAGTCACATATGAGAGAGCTGCATTCTGCATCCGGCATTTCTCCGGCCAGCGTCCGCGGAGAACACGGACTTTATGAGCGGGATCGGGAAAGGACTGCAGGAACCGGACGGTTCCATCCTTGCTGCTCCCGTCCGGATTGGCGGCAAACATGGCATCTTCAACCGCCCCTTCGACAACGATGATCTCGTGGGCGAATTCATACACAGCTCGTAAACTATATTCAATCAGCGGCATGCCGTTGAGCACGATCATGATAAAGCTGAATCGTGGTTGATCTTGTGTCTTTGTCAACGAGTTGTTTGTCGGACATGCCCTGTTCACGCGTACAATCCTCCCTTGTTATTTTATCCTGAGCCGACAGTAGCCGGGGTTTCAAACGGTCGCACCTCGAAATCAAACGATTCATTCCACAAAAGCATGGTGTTAAACAATGGCGCTTTGAGATAGACCAGGGCGGCAAACGCCTTTTCTCGAGGCGTTTGAGGAGCACAGGCCATATCGCGCAGGATGCTGCTGCCCAAGCCATTGATCTGCACCGCGTTGTAGGGAGTAAAGATGAGTTTCCCGTCTCGGTTTTCGATGCCCCAACGGTGATGGCTGACGCCTGTCGTATCCATGCAAAGATCTTTAGCGGGTGTCGGCGTTTCAATGTAGCCGCGTCTGGCAATCCGCATAAGCTCACGGCAGGCCTTTTCAGGCTGTTTTACTCGTTCGAGGACATGGGAGCAATACACAAAATCAAATTGATGATCTTCAAATGGCATATTTTCAATATTGCACTCGTAGACCGGCTTTCCTTCAAGATGCTTACAGGGCATCTCATCATGTCCTTGGAAGTCATCACCGACAGTCAAGTCCACCAGATGGGTCGCATAGCGGAAGGGTGTGTCTCCACTGCCGACATCGAGTACTGTATCCCCGGATCGAATACCGAAATGGAAATGTCGTGACTGATACATAATATATCGGTCACGGTCCGGAATGCGCTGATACTGGTCATATGCCTCGGCCAGAACTTGAACGGACTGGGCAAGAAAAGCCTCGGATAACTGCTCATATATATCAAAGGCGACAGCGTAATTTATCTTTTCGAATGCTTCTCTGGCTTGTCGAATAAGCAGATCGCCGTTGGAGGTATCGTACTTAAAAATCTGTCGGGGGCCAAAAGGAATTGGTGTTGTATTCAACGAAACTGTAGGGTTCTTGTGAAAAGTATTAGTAGCACCCGAAGATTTCTCGGGACCGGCGGGACCACGGGCAAATCGGCAACTCTTGCACAGATCCAGACAGCGGTCACCCTGAGAAAGTCGATCATAGATTCTCCACATCTCGGGATTTCGCATGGCCTGTTCAAAAGGCTGAGTATGAAGGTCTGCAAAGGTATACTGGCGTTTCCAGTCAATACAGCACAAGCAAATCTTTCCGGAGGCGGTAATCGTGAGTTGATACAGGGGATTGTAACAGGGTCGGGTATCTCCTGTAGGCGGGCGATTATAACTGTCGAGCCGTTGGTCGAGTTTTTGCCGTTCCACTCTGTAAGGAATCGGAACCTGTATCCGGCTGAGCCGGTCGTATTCGGAATCCGAATAGGCCGAGACATAGATATTAGTGACACCTGTTTGAACGAGTTTCTCAGCCATCTCCTGGTGGAGGTAGTAGCCATTGGTACAGATGAATATTTCAGACTGTGGACATATCCGACGAGCATAAGCGATGAAAGTGAAGAGGCGCGGGTCCATTAACGGTTCATTGTAGGTGTGGAAGGCAATCCGACCGGTGAAATTGTAATCGCCCAGAGTATCCAGAACCTCACACACAATGCGGGTAGGCAGAATATCTTTGTTTTGGCGCAAGCGGGCTACCGGGCAGGCCTTATGAACATCGGCATAATTGCATTCATTGGATAATTCCAGATAGACATGCTCGGTGCAGCAGAAGGGATTTTCATCGGGCTGCAGCCTGGAAATCCGCTGACTTACATTTTCCGCAATAGTTTGGTTGACTGACGCGACCTTACTCATTTTCTGCTCCCACAAGCGCACTATATGCCCTGTTCAAGGCCATACCGAGACTACCTCACAACTCTTTTGAGCAAATGGTGTGCCGGGGAATGGAAATTGGAGATTGGTAAAAAAACAGGGTGGGATTAACCTGCGTTGTACAAATATCGTACAGATTGGGCCTAAACAAGGCACAAGGGAAGGATTTACCAACGGGCTGGCTGGGACGTATAGGGATGTTTTTGCCGGGTCAACGGTAATTCTTCCACTTGTTGGGACGGTATAAGTCCGAGGCGAGCAAAAAGGGAATGGAGCTTTGCATAGATATCATTCAGAGTCATGTCCGGATTATGACCGATCGACCGAAGAAACTTGTCCAGTTTGGCTCTTTCATCTCCCGATATGCTCCCCCCTTCCAGCCGATCCACCGTGTCCAAGTCAATTGTATGCTCCGTCCATGGCAGAGTGTAGCCCATATCATACTGACGGAATCGATAGACTCGTTTTCCCTGGGCCAGACAATCAGCGATCACCGTAGTATAAATAGAGCTGATCACAAGATCAGACATTCGGATGGCTTCATAAAGGTGATTTCGCTCGATCCTGATTTCAAATCCATAACGTGTGAAGATTCTTCGATACAGGTCCTCATCCTGGTCCCCCGGGTGGAGTTTTATGAGAAGGACGTGGGTTTGCGGATTCAGTTTTTGGGCGATTTTTTCAATAATTTTCTGTTCCATGAAGGGACGGGTGGCCAAGAGAGCTACTTTCTTGTCAAGTCGAAACCAGCAAGATCGGAGTTCCTCTGCCTTTTTCCCGTACGACTCGGATCCTGTCTGGTTGAAGATACGCCAGTCACAACCGAGTGAACAAACTGCTCGGGCAGGATAGCAGCCGATTTGGGTCAGTACGTTGGCAAAAAAATCACCATAGACTAATGTGGATCGCGGGGTTACAAAACCACTGAACGGTTTCGTCAAATCCGGTATATCCGACATTTCATCATGGAGGTAGTAATCATGTTCCGGATGAATGGTACCGTGCTGCAGAGCAATTGTGGAGATACCAGCCCGTCGGGCTTCTATGGTGACCGCCCGTGCAAAGACAGAGGCTTCACAAGCAACCAGGATCACTTTCGGTCGGACTTGTGCAAGCATATTGCGAGCCGTCAGGAGGGCCGGAATACAGGTATCGACCAAGTGCGTAACGAAAGTTTCCTGCCAGAAGGATTTGAGCACGGTAAATCCATTGATCCGATTCCAATCAAAGGCTGAGAGAAAGTCGGGATGCGTGGAGAGATATTCAAATCTTTTCAGCAATTCCGGACCCCATTGCTGCGCGGTGTGGAAAAATGCAGGATCGTAGAACTCATCCCAAAACAAGGTGGAATATCCACCCTGCGGCGCAGACAGAGCCCAGTCGATGTACTCCTTCTTGCTGCCTGGGATATTAAAGTAATTCGGTGGTTCCAGTCGAATCCCCTGCAGGTTATATTGACTTAGGAAATCCTTGAAGATATGAAAATACTGATCGATCTTATCCTGCCCATTCTTTCCACTGGTCCAAGCGTTGGGAACGGACATTAGGATGGCTCTATCCCGGTTGGGAGAAAAAACAGAAAAAGGTTTGCGTATGGTTTGAGCATAGGCGGCAACGGCAAAGGAGTGCCCTTTTTCGACACGCTGTAACAGAGGATCGGTTGGTTCGCTACTGGTCGGAGAGCTTGTAGATGGGGAAGCGTGCGGAACTGAACGAGCAACAATCGGTATCTGGTAAAGGCGCCGCATCTGTTCCAGAATTCGCAGGTGATAGTCCTGGAGCATACCGACTACGCGAAGGCTTCCGGGACGATACCTATTGATCAGTTCCGTACCATATTCTATCCATTCGAGGGTCTGACGGATGGATGGGGCACTGAAATAGCATGCGGCGGGGACGAATTGCCATAAGGAAATATTGTCGAACATCAGGATGTCCGTCAATCGCCGGCCGGCAATTCTTGCCGCCTGGATTTCATTATATTTTCGTGCCAGCTTGAGACGAATGTCGCATGTTTTTCTTTGTACGGGTTGCCAGCCGGGTTGTTGACTTTGTTTAAGAAGATCTTCCGGAGAAATAGAGGATTTCTCCTCGAACCAGGGCTTCTCTTCCGGGGCGTTGGCTTTGTAAAAGTACTGAGGATCATGACGCGGCTGTAGGATGATCAATACATCAACAATGGTCTGCATTTTATGTAAGGAAGAGTCTATTTCAATCACTGCCGTATTTCCAAATTGTCAGAGATTTACAATTGTCGAAAACCGCGAAAGGTTACATCCCGGTGCAGATACAGATGCTGAGCCTGTGCTTTTACCCGCCGAGCCTGGGTAGCAAAATAATTGTCAATCAGTTTTATATTTGCTTCGAGCAAGGCCTGATACACTTCCTCATCCGTCATGTCAGTGAAATTAACGGCCAGCAGGTCCGAATTGAGGTGTTTGTTTTCGTAGAAATCTTCGCAATCCTTGAGCAGGCCCTGTTCGATGGCATAATAATACAGAGGACAACCGGGATAGGGCGTCACGGGTCGGACAGTTCGCAGCTCGGCACAATTATCGTACTGTAGCAGGAACTCGACTCCCTTATTAAGAATTTCCCGGGTTTCACCAATATTGCCAAAGATGATGTTGTATCCGGGGCTGATGCCCGCTTCCAATGTGGCCTTGATGCCGTCGATCACCATTTTGACGGTCAGTCCCTTTTTCATGGTCCGAAGCATTTCATCATCCATGGCCTCGATACCGAAGTTGACATAGACGCAGCCGGCTTGCTTCATGATTCGCATGACCTCGGGTGTAGCATAATTGAGCCGTCCGTCACAGTCCCACTTGATGCCCAGATCGGCCTTGATCATAGCTTCGCAGAGCGTCATCGTCTGTTCCTTTGAAGCCATCAACAGCTCCCCGGAAAAGGCGACATATGTGACACCGTACTCTTTCTGCAGGAAACGGATCTGCTCAATGACATTTTCCGGACTTCGCAGGCGCAGTCCTTCATCCATCCGATAACAGAAATTGCAGTTGAACTTGCACCCTCGGCCCGCCAGGACCGGCACCACAAAATCGGTCGGACCGGCATGGGGTTGACGAAGCAGACGATAATACTGCATTGGAAACAGTTCATAAGCAGGAAACGGGATGCTGTCGAGATCCTCGATCAGAGGACGCCGGGGATTGACGGTCACTTCTTGCCCCTCACGATAGGCAATTCCGAGCACATCGGCAAAGGATTTGTATCCTGAAACAGCATCAAGCAGATCGAGTATCGTCTCCTCGCCTTCCCCGATTACAACGGCATCAGCCTGGGTTTTTTGCAGGAAAAACTCCGGTTCGGGACTGGGGCCATGCCCACCGATCACATAAAAAGGACGCTGTCCGGACCGATTGATCGCATTTGAAAGCCCCAATAATCTTCGATATTGATAGTACCCCCCAACAACGCTGACTCCAACTATGTCAAAGTGATTCTGATCCAGATACTCGGTAAGGTGTTCATCGGGCCAATGGTGTACATCCTGGTTATAAATGACGACATCATGGCCGGCCTGTTGGAGAACGGCGGAAATATAGCCAAATCCTTCCGGAAACCAGTGGACATAAGAACCGTTATCGTAGACAACCAAGAGAATTCGCATCATACTCATCCTGCGAAAAATTTTGTTTCCTATTTTAGAGACGAAGGAAATTTTCAATGATCTGCAAACCTGCAGGGCCGCTTTTTTCCGGGTGGAACTGGCAACCGTATACATTGCCTTTTCGAACACTGCTGCAAAACCAATGCGTGCCGAAACCGGTCCGGCTCATGATATGTTCGGTATGGTCCGGAACAGCGGCAAAGGAATGTACAAAGTACATATCCCGATCCACCGGGACATCCCGCAAAATTGTATCCTTCCAATACGAACTATCTTGCTCTTCGGGAATGTGGAGTCCGGCCCATCCTACATGGGGCACTTTTGACCCGGGTTCATCAGGAAGTCTCCGCACTTTGCCGGGAATGATACCCAGTCCGTCATGTACCCCCAATTCTTCACTGCTTCCGAGCAAAAGCTGCATACCCAGACAGATTCCCAGGAAAGGTCGCCCGCGTTCCACATGAGCCAGAATCGGTTCAATAAGCCGGCGCTGTCTAAGCGTTTCCATGCCATCCCCAAAGGCTCCGACACCGGGCAGTACAAGGATGTCGGAATCTGCGATCAAATTCGGCTGCGAGACAAGATCGACCTGACAGTCAAAATGCTCAAACGCCTTGGTTACGCTGTAAGTGTTGCCAGCGAAATAGTCAATTACTGTTACCTGTTGCTTCAATGACATGTGGCGTAAATTCCATTTTGTGTCAGGGCTTCTTTGATATCAGTAATCGTCGCCCGATTGTAATGCAGCATCGAAGCTACCGCGACGGCATCACACCGAGTATGGGAAATCAGCTCGACGACATCCGCCGGGACTTTGGCACCACCCCCTGCAATGATCGGAATCGTCACCACCTGTAACGCCTGCCGGATAAAATCGATTTCGAATCCGTTGCCTGCACCATCACGGTCGACGGAGGTGACCAGCACCTCACCTGCGCCAAGCTGTTCGACCTGTTTGAGCCAGTCCATGGCATCGATACCCGTCTTTTCTCGTCCGTTATCCACGAAGATTTCCCATCGGTTGTCCGAACGGCTCTTAATCTGGAGCGAAGCGACGACTCCCTGGGAACCGAGGACTGCGGCGATTTCTTTTATGAGCTGCGGATGTTTTACGGCGGCGGTATTAACGGCGACACGGTCGGCACCGCTTCGCAATAAGGCGACCGCATCCTCGACACTTCGCACTCCGCCGCCAACAGTCATCGGAATGAAGATCTCGGAGGCAGCCTGCTGTACGATCTCGGTCAGGTTGTCGCGGCCATAGAGGCTGGCGACAGTATCAATATAAATCAGTTCGTCAGCTCCCTGCATGTAATAGCGTGTGGCCAGATCCTGTGGTTTTCCCATGATGCGCAAGCCGTCATATCGGATTCCCTTTACAACGTTGGGACCTTTAATATCCAAACGGGCTATGATTCGAGGCTTGTACATGAGGTCGTAAGCGAGTTGGAATGCCGGATGGGTAAATCGCAATAGAAGGACAGATTGACCAATTGCCAGATGTAGAAGGAGTTTCCAGTCTCTTCATCCCGGTAGAAACGTTCAAATCGGTCAAAATATCTCGGTTCCAGGATTCCTGCTCGTTGTAAAACACCGACCCGGTCCCATACCCAGTCTTTTAATTCGTTATGAAACCAGGCAGTCTGGGGAGTCACGACGGAACGCTTGGGGATATCGTAAACACCGGGCAGGTGACGGCGGACAATAGCGCGCAAAGGGGCCTTGTTCAGGCCATCGGCATATTTGGTTTTGTGGTCGAATGCCAGACCGTAAGTCAGCACGTTGTGATCTAAAAGAGGGAAACGCACTTCTCGCCCACAAGCCATGGAGGCACGATCGTGGAATCGCAGGGTTCGTGGAATTTTGTTCACCAGGATATCGTGTCGTTGGATGGTTCGCAGCCAATCGATCTCTTTTCCGGCCGAAGAGGTCGAACCGATACGCATATCCGTCAGATCCATATGGGCCTGGAACCCTGAAGCGACAAGGGCTTCGGCTGTCGTTACGACGGTGTGAATATCGGTGCAACAGGAGAGCAGGAGTTTGTCCAGCAATTCCGGTTCCCTGCCGGATCGATACAAATCGTACATCGCCATATAGGCATGGCTCAGGTATCCGCCGAATGTTTCATCGCCGCCCTGGCCTTCAATAGAGACGATGGTTCCATTGGTCCGCTGAACCTGATTCATTTTGTAATAGGAAATTACAGGGATTCCTCCGAACGGTTCATCCTCGAACAAATGAAGCCGCTCGGCCAGCGCCGGTACTTCTTCAGGAGTGAGGAAAACCTTGTGGTTCTCGACTCCGATTCTCCGGCAATAGTCCTGGACAAAACAGGACTCATCAAATTGTTGATCGTGGTAAGCCATCGTGTATGTTACCAGAGGATAGTTCCAACCCCAGACTTCCTTGGTTTTTAAGAGGACGGCGGTACTGTCCGCGCCACCGCTATAATGCAGAGAAATCGGCACATCGCTTCGCAACCGCAGTCGGACTGATTCGGCAAAACGATGTTCATACTCTTCGACAGAAAGAGGGCACTCCATCAGGTCCCGACAGGTTTGCATTAGGTCATAATAGCATCGGTCTTGGATACCGCATCGGTCAAATTGAATCCAATGACTGGGGCGGACCTGCCGAACATGTTCGTAAAAGGTATGTTCTCCGGAAGGATAACGGCCGCCATCCAGATACTCGGCAATCCGCTGCGGATCCAGATGTAAATCGAACAAACCGGAAAAACATTTAATTTCAGAGGCGAAATAGATCCCCCCGTCGGCCAGAGCATAATACAGCGGCTTGATACCAAAGCGGTCACGAATCAAATAGAGTCTGTCCTCTTTACGAAACCAGACAGCGATGGCAAACATGCCGTTAAGCATATCCAACCGACTTAGATGATATCGAGCCAGAAATTCGACCAGAACCCGTGTATCTCCGTAATCGCTCAGATTGGTTTGTCCCATTTGTTCGGCGATTTCCCGGTAATTGTAGATCTCTCCATTGAACACGAGGACGACCGATTCATCGTCTGAAACCATTGGCTGATGCGCTGCCGGTTCCTCGCCCAGAATGGCCAGCCGCCAATGGCGCATATACAAATCGTTTTGTCGGATTTGCCCTGTTGAGTCGGGCCCTCGATGCAAAAGAGGGGGCATTGTCTGTACTTTAGGTACTAAGCCCTGGAATGTGCCTGTAAAACCGCACATGATATTACTGCAGACTCCGCTGTCTCTTTAATTTCAGGTTTATTTGTTGTCGATGGAATGGAACGAATCATTCGGGCAGGATTTCCCGCCACAACACAATTGTTAGAGAAACTTTTTGTAACGACACTGCCGGCGCCGACCACGCAGTTCTGCCCGATTGTTACTCCCGGTAAAATAACACTATTGGCCCCAATCCAGCATCCTTTTTTGAGAACGACACCTCTGGACTGGTAATGGCCCTGATCGATGATCGGTATATCGATTCTATCAAAATTATGATTGGCCGTGTAAATATGCACATTGTTTCCCATCAGGACATCATCTTCGATGGTTATACCCGTACCGCAATCCTTTGGTTCGGTGATTAAGAAAGAGCCAGGACGGATGACCACACGGCTACCGATTCGAATATTAGAGCATGCAACCGCAAAGGCGTAGGGTCGGAACTCGGACTGCTCTCCGAAGTTGTCGAATCTATGTGTACATAAGAAACGCATCATCGCTTTGAAATGCAGCATCCAATGCGTCAAGGGAATATCGGGACCGATCCGGTCTGCTGTATACCAGAATTTTAATCGTCGAAAAATACCCATGGTTTGATCAACCGTTGGTTTTTGTTTTGCTGTATTCGGATTTCCACTTAAGGGATATCCGGTAAAACTTCTTGAATGATGTTTTGAATTTCAAGATGTTTAGCGGCGGCCTCAACCGTATCTTTTTGTCGATATAATTGACTTACCTGATATAGTTGTAGGGCCACTCGAATCTTGGTGCCTGGATCTATTTTGTCGGCCTGTCCAAGAAATTGACGCATTTGTTTCACAGTCAGGCGGATATATGATTCGACATACGGAATATTAGACATTTGATCCACATGCGAAGGGAACGGCAGGAAGGTTCGTTTCGTCATGGAAGGATCTGTCCACTGATAATTGAGCGACCAGCCTTGACCGGCCGAACTCGTATCGGAATGATCGTACAGAGGAAACGATTGCTCTAAAATCGGCTCAAATCCATGAGTCCGAAACCAGCGATTGACTTGTTCAGGATCAAATAATCGCAGTACAGGCACAAAAAAATCATCATACAAATCCTGATGCAGAAGTCCCGCGTCTGACTTGTCTTCCAATAACCCATAAAAAAGGGAATCCACCTGTTCCGCATCATCAAAACAGATGAAACGACGAATAAAATCTACGACAAAAAACGCCAGACAGCCGCTGCGATAAATCCTGAAGAACAGACGGGCATCGGGATTGAGAACGTTAAAAATGGTTTGCATGGCATGAGCCGGATCATGCAGATGATGCAGCACGCCACTGAGGTAGACAAAATCAATGCCCTCGGAAACGCCAAGATTTTCGGTTTCACAGATGTCCAGCCGGCAACTGTGAATGTTTGAAAATTGGTCGTCTCGCCGGGCTAATTCAGTCAGATTATAAACCGATTTAGGTGACACATCAAAATGATATACATTTCGAGCACCAAACTCGTGAAAAACCATCGTTTCGCGCCCTGTACCGATATTCAGCACGTTCATATCGGCAAGCTGATCCGGTTGAATTTCGCTTTCGATCAGGTTTTTATGAATGATCTGACGGGCCTGGTCCATTGCCGCCGGCTTCCAATCATAGAGGTCCTCATAGATGTGCCCGTATACCTGTGTCATTTGCTCATCGTGGACGTCGCTCTTCATTTGGATTCCTTATGTGATTTATAAAACCGTTTTGAGATACGTTCTCTGATAAATACCTTGATTGAGCTCCAGCCATCGCACCAGAAGATAGACTCGAAACCAACTTTCCGCCCGTTGAGTATCTTTCTTTTGCCGATCCGCCTCAAAAAGTCGGGCAACACCGGGATTAAGAAAAGTGTCCAGTAGTGTCCGAGGAGAGCCAAGCAGATCCAGCATAGGCTCACATAAAAGATGGTAGATGAAGTGAGCGTTATTGCCGGGGCGGGGGCTCTTGCTGCGGCGTTCGAGGACAGACTGGGGAAGGAGGGGCTGCATGGCCTTCCGCAACATGGCCTTGTTCCGGCCGGCCTTCATAAACTCCCCATAGTCGTGTGAAAACACATATTCCAGAAAAGTATGGTCAAGAAAAGGCACTCTGGCCTCGATCCCATATGCCATGCTGTTTCGATCTTCCATCCGCAGGACATACGGAATATCCCATTGTGTCAGATGCTGTCGGAGATGACCGGAAAATGGCTCACCGGGATCTGGGATATCCTTGGGATATTGTGGTTGTAAAACAACATCTTGATAGGCTGTAATAAAGTCGGGATTTATCAGAGTATATGCCGTCTGATTTTCCTGCCCGCCGGTACCGGAAGAAATAGTTCGGATATACTGATCAAGAAGCTTTATTATAACATCTTGGTCCATTTCCATGAAGGATACGGCTCCTGTCAGGGTTTGATCGAACTCGGTCAGGCGACCTGCTTTTTTCAGGCAATATAAATAAGGATACAACAATCGACGATAGCCCGCCAAGATCTCATCTCCCCCTTCGCCCACAAGCAATACCTTAATGCCCTGTTCTGCGATCTTCCGGCGAAGCAGAAACTGATAGATGCAACTGCTGGACTGAAACGGTTCATCGTGATACTGCAGGGCCTGGTCCGTCACTTCGGCGATGTTTTCCAATTCCAAAGGCAGATAGGAGTGTCGAATATGACTTTTTTTCACAACGGCATCGATCCACTTGGCCTCGTTTATCGTTTGAGGAGGAATTACACTGAACGCCTGGACCTGCTGCGGTGTGGAGACTTGTGTTGCCGCTGTAACCACAATCGAGGAAGAATCCATCCCCCCGCTGAGCGTACAGGCCAAAGGTACATCGCTTCGGAGATGGAGATTAATCGTTCGACCGAATTCTTCCTGAAACTCTTCCCGGTTAAATGAAGCCTGACCAAGGGATGGGACGCTCCAATACCGTTGGAGAGAAGAACGATTCTCCTGAATCACAAGATAGTGTCCCGGAGGAACAGACTTGATGGAGGAATAGAAGGTATCCTGCGTATCATCCACCCAACAGCGTGCCAGATATTTGAAGATCGATCTGTGATCCAGTTCTGGGCTGTGGTCCAGACAGGCCAAAATCCCTTTGATTTCGGATGCCAGAATCATCCGATTTTCATCTCGGTACCAGTACAGAGGCTTGATCCCCAGCCGATCACGGGCGACAAACAATTGACTCGTTATCGAATCCCAGATTGCGAAAGCGAACATACCTCGCAGTCGCGAAAGACAATCCTGTCCCCATTGTTCAAAGGCTCGCAGCAGCACTTCAGTATCAGATTTCCCGCGAAACACATGTCCCTGTTGTCTCAGTTCGCCTCGGAGTTCACGGAAGTTGTAGATTTCTCCGTTAAAAACCAGAACAAACCGACCATCATCGGATTGCATGGGCTGCCGCCCTCTGGAGCTTGTGTCCAGGATACTGAGCCGTTGAAAGCTCACCGCCCAGCGATTATCCGCATAGAATCCCTGGTCATCCGGTCCACGATGTGACAATATCCGACCGGCCTGTCTGATTTGCTGCGTGTCCAAACCTTGACCGGATCGAGAGTAGATCCCTACAAAACCGCACATTCAGCCGATCCTCCGGTCAAAGAAAAGGAGGATGTATTGTCGTGTCATTTTTCGTTCAAGACTTTTCAAAGAAATACCGGTTTTCTCCTACTCCATATTTAATATCACAGAAAGGTGTTTGCCAATGTATTCGTTCGATTCGATCAAAATCCGTACCCCGTCTTAATCGTCGAATGGAAACTGCACCCGCTTCACGAAGCATTTGTTCCACCTGTTCCGGACGGGAGCGAATATTGATAGGGACCATGATATGGTCCAGGATATAAAAACAGCGATGGGAAGGAACGCCCATAAGTGCAAACTGCTGTCGGGCCACTTCATAAGGGACATCCCGCATCAGGGCTCGAAGCACTTCGATGCAATCCCAGAAGATCCCTCCGGGTGATTCGATCAGGTAAAGAAAACCTTTCCCCCCCGGTTTTAACACGCGCAGTAATTCCTCAACGCCCCGTTCCATGTCTCGGGTATGATGCAGGACACCATTGGAAAAGACGAAATCAAAGGAGGCATCGTCAAATGGGATGTCGAGTACAGATCCTTGTGTAAAAGAAACGCCTTTCCTCGGAAAAGACTTAGCGGTCTCCTGTGCATGGGAAATTCCTTCTACGGAGCAGTCCAAACCGATCACTTCCTCAAAGCCAAGATTTCGCAGTGCAAACGCGTATCGTCCTGCCCCGCAGCCAGCATCCAGCGCACGCTTTCCTTTCATGAAGGAAAAATCAAACTGATTCCGTTCCAGTCGGGTGCGTAACAGACGGAGGGATTCATGAAAATAGTGTTCTTCATCGAACTTATTAAAGAGATTTCCATAATGCGAACCGGTTTCCTGCTCCAGACTCTCAAAAGTCTGTGGATCGATCTGAGAAAATGGTTCCATACGAAATGCTGCGGATTTTAATAGGTTAGTACTATCCTCTACAATCGAGATAAAATCCGGAACAGGATCTTCATCTCTGGTAAGAATCTTTTCGGTCGCATGAAACAGGTCATAACAGATCAAGGTTTTAAGGGACCACACAAAGGGCATAGAAACAAGTGCATGGGCACTATGAATCAGCTCCCTGCAGGAATTCGAGTAGGAAATATCGGAATCGATACATTCAACTGTAACTTGACGATCCATCCGTTTTGATACTATTTTTGTTTGAAGTGGTTGCATTATTGTCATTGGAATACATCCGGCTGCTCTGCCTCATAATCTCGATCGATCCGGTCAAAACGAGTAAGGATTTTTTCCGGAGTCTCACGTTTTCCTTGTTCGATAGCCTGTAACAATAGCCCAACCCCTGCCGCTTCCCGCGCATGTCCGAGACAATAAATGGCCCCAGGGCGGGTCGGGCCGGTGATAGCCTTTTCAGTTGAATAAACAGGCTCCCAGCCATGTTTGATCATCATTAGCTCGAAGGACGTCAGTGAGAAATATCGATGATGGTTATGATTGAAATACTTTCTACTGTGCCCTTGCGGATTCCCCCGCCCTTCCAGCAAGAGCAAACTCCGGGATTTTGCCGCTTGGCGGCAGATTGCCAGAGTTTGATTAGGATCGAATACATGTTCCAGCGAGCCCATGATCATGATCAGATCATAGGTCCCTGGTTCGAGAGTCATATCTTCGGCACTGACTGTCTCGAGAGGCAGTCCCAGTTCCTCTCTGCCATACCGGACATATCCTATATCCGGATCAGTTCCAAAGACCTGCCAGCCCGCTTCCTGAAAAGGAACCATCATTCCGCCTGCCGAGCAGCCGACATCCAGAAGTCGGCCGGTTTTGGGCAAATAGTCCCGGAGAGATTCCCGTAACAAACGGCCTCGCTGAATCTGGTCATCGATGAATTCCTGTGACGGGCGGGAATTACCGCAAACGACATCGCGATAATGTTTGCTATAGTAGTCCTCATAGAATTGCCGTTCGAATCGTGGATTCTGAAATAGACAGCCGCAGCGGTTACATGCCACCACCGGTAGTTTACCGAAACAGTCTCTACCGAGATCAATGATTTCACGAATGGTCGTACTTTCTTCGAAACCGCAGATTTCGCAGGGTATTGTCTCGCTACGATATCGATCCTCCATCCCAAGATGGGCCAGATAGGTCCGGATATATTCCGGCGTTGCCATCTTTTCTGTTACTTGATGCATAGAAATCCCTCAAAACAGACGTACTTAAAAATCGTCATAATATCTACAAATCCGGCCCGCTGGAGCAGATCCAGATTACCCTGGGTGCTGAAGGGTTCGAGTACGCCCTTGAGGCTTCGCGACTTGGCAATGATTTCCTCCGGGGTGTATTGCTGCTGGAGTTTATAGTCCGTGTACAGACTGGTAGAGATATCCTGAAAGCGGGCATCCGGCCCACGGACCTTTTCGAACAGGAGAAAGGCCCCTCCCCAGTTGAGAGTTCGATATATCGTGTTAATCAGATCCTGCCGAAGTCGGGGTGGGACAAATTGGATCGTGTAATAGGCTACGATCAGGTCCGCGGGCTCGTACTCGAACAGGTTGATATCGCCGACATGAAGCTCGACGTTGCGAGCTCGAGTACCCAATGGTCGTAATTCCTGCTTTGCCTGCTTAATCATGTTGGGCTCAATGTCAATTCCGATCCATCGTACGGTCTTGGGATGTCGAAGGGCCAGCTTGCGAATCAAAGCCCCTGTGGAGACACCCAATTCATAACAAACGCTTTCGGCTTTGACGAAAAAATCGCTCAATTGCACCACAAGGTCGTGACCTGTCTCATAAAAAGGAACCGATCGTTTGACATGTTCAGTGAAATGCTTTGGAGTGTCGGCACCAAATGTCCAGGAGGCATTGCCGGCGGCGATGCCTTCGCCCACTTCGAGAATATTCTGCATGATCGATTCCTTTCCTGCTACCTGCGATAAATCAGAGCTGATCCTGTTCGTAATGCACGGCATGGCGAAGCTTCCATTCGCCCACTTCTTGTTTCCAGAGATGCGGCGAACGGGCCGTATCGATGCATTCCCAGAAACGAGACTCGCTAATCTCCATGTACTCAAGCATCTCTTTAAAATATTTCCGGGGAAATTCACCATCGTATCGTTTTACCAGAGCGACACCTTCGGGGCGTGTTATCTTGTGGTTTCGGATTTCATGGGCCGCATCCATGGTAGCCCTACCGAGTCCAAATTTGATAAAGCTGGTATAGAAGTTAAATCCGTCAATCCGATCGTCCAGACTGGCATACTTGGAATAGGTTCCTTCGGTCCGTTCAGGATTGGCTTCGAAGCCGGTATGTTCCACGGCATAATAATAGATTTCCTGGGGATCCCATTTGATATAATAGCCAAGGAAGTGATATTCCAGCGGGAAGTCTTGTAATTCTTCCTCGGTAACCGGAAGGTATAATGACAAATCGCTTCGATCCAATCCATACATCCCAAGCAGATCCGGCACGCTCACTCCGCTTAAATAGGTTGTATCCAAATTGCCATCGGAACAAAAGTAGCGTTTCTGGAATCCGCGTTGCTTGGCTTCTTCGAGTGTTTTACTGCCATATTCGAAGGGACTTTCGCCGTGGAAGACCAGAGGAATATTGAATTTCATGGCCATGCGCAAACCCGCAAAACGCTGTCCCAGAACGAATGGCTGAAACGGATGCAGCAGGTTTTCGAACGCCAGCTTTGTAAGCAGCCGATGCACCCGGCCGTTAGGCGTAATCAGGAAATTGTCAAATCCGTTGTGGATCCAGCTTTGGAAATTTTTCCAGCCGATTTCGGTATACGTATGCGGCGCCCAGGTGACGGTCAGGGGATGCATGCCGTATTTGTGTTTGAGGACATGCGCGGTAAAGCCGCTGTCCTTGCCGCCGCTGCCCGGCACAATACAATCGTACGAGCCATCCCTGGAACGATGCTGATCACAAAGTTCGATCAGCTCTTTTTCCCGTTGCCGCCAGTCGATTTCGTTGTCCTTCAGTTCCGCATACCGGCAGGCAGTGCAGATCCCCTCTTCATCAAAAAATGTGGTTTCCTTGGCGGAGTTTTTTTGAAACTTGAACTCCCCGGTCGGCTGAGGTCGTTGGTTACTCAAAACACATTTTCTGCAGAATCTGACCTCAGAGGGTAAGCCGTATTTCGCTTCCAGGATGGGTTCGGTCCGTACGGACATTCGGATCTCCTGTGATTGGATTACAAAGCATTTCTTCGGCCTTTTGCCAGTCCTCCATGTCATCGATATTGATTGACCGTTCAGCGGACATAGGAAAACCCAACACATGGTTTCCGTAAATAGTACCGGTATTCTCAAAGGTATGTCGCCAAAAGGCGTACACCGCTCCATTCCGGGTATAGGTAGGCTCGAGTTGCTGCCGCGCAGAGACAATCCGGCCAAAAGAACCACTATTAAAACGAAGTAAGTGTCTATCGTGGTCTAAAATGAATTGCCATTGAGGATGATATTTTACAGGCAGCTCACAGACACTGACAATAGAATCCGCCTTGGAATGAATAAGCATTTTTATACATTGGGCTACATCTTCCGGGGCTCGGAAAGGAGTGGTCGGCTGCAACAGTACAACAATATCCGGGCGATATTGTTCCTGTCGAGCTAGGGCACTCAAACAATGGCCAATATATTCGGTCGCGGGAGAATTATCCCCTGCGAATTGAGCCGGACGAAGAAACGGCACTTCAACACCTCGTTCTCGTGCCAGCCTGGCGATGGATTCACTATCCGTACTGACCACGATGCGCGTAAGGGAGCCGCATTGTAAAGCCATATCAAACGTGTACTCGATCAGAGGACGGCCGGCCAGCAGTTTGCTGTTCTTTCCGGGGATTCCCTTGGAACCTGCTCGAGCCGGAATGATGGCAAGTACTTCCATTTCGCTTCTTACTTTACACCTGTTGTTCTGCCAGTTCTATCGGTGCTTGCATCGGCTCTTTAAGAATCAGCCGTTTTCGGATATCCAATTGAGCTATGGCCAGATGCGCGGCAATCTGCTCACCGGCATTCCCTGTTCCGAAGATCGTTTCGGATGGATAGGGTCCATGGGCTATCTGCCATCGCACCTTTGAGAGAATCTCATAACGGTTATACCCACAGAATCGCACATTCACTCCATGTTCCCGTCCCTGCTGGCGATCCCCCACAATCACAGCGGGCGTTCCCAGAAAGGCCCCTTCCCGAATGAAGGAACTGCTGTTACCAATCAAGCATCGGGCATGGGCCAGAAGGGAGGCATATATCTCCGGGGTAAAATTAATATGATACGTGTAGTTCGCATTACGATGTTCAAATTGAAACGCACGAATGGCTTTGGCTACGTCATCGCTTCCGGCATCCGCATTGGGCCAGAGTACGACCTTGGTCATAGGCAGATCCATCATAGACAGCAATGTCTCGGTGATCTGCTCGGCGCCTCGTCCGAAAGAGGTGGTCACCGGATGCTGGACAATCATGACATAGGGTTGAGCCGGATCAAACGGGATACCCGTACCACGATCCTTGAAATAGTCGGCATCCGGCGGAGTCAGGTCCGAATGGATCAAAATGTCGATGGAAGGACATCCTGTAAAATGGACGCGCCAGTCTTCTTCCCCCATTTGGATGATTCGTTCGGCACTTCGGCGGGTTGAGGGGTAATGCAGATGGGACAGTTTGGTGACGGCATGACGCACGCTGTCGTCAATATTGCCGGAAATTTCCCCTCCCTGGACATGGGCTACCGGGATATTCATGTAACTGGCGGCTACTGCGGTAGCCATGGTCTCGTATCGGTCCGCGACAGTAACCACGACATCGGGTTTTAATTCCTGGAACGCTGTGGACAGCTCAATAATCCCCATACCGGTGCTTTTCGCCTGGGTTGTCAGATTCTCACCTTCGATCAGATAATGAATTCGCCAATCCGGCTCAAAACCGTCGGCCTCCATGATATTGGTCACCATGCCGAATTTATACAGAAGAGCAGATGCTCCGGCGATAATCTGCAGTTGCAACCGGGGATGAACACGAACGGCCTTCATGAAATATTTGATGCGGGCATAATTGGCCCGGCTGGCAACGACGACACAGACTTTTCGTATTTCACTCACAGAGATCGTCCCCCCGAATAAAGCTGTATGCCGGCAGATCACAACGGATTGCCCGACCCAGAACCGAGGTATATTGGCCTGCCGACACTCCTTTACCGGCGGGCTTTTTGGTTTCCAGGTCCTGGATCGTCAATCGGTGTCCGGCATTGACGGGATGGCGCACGGCCAGGCTCTTTCCAAACATGGTTCTCAATTCGGTGAACCTGGCAGTATCGTTTTTATCTACCGGATGTGCTAAGGCTTGTTCCAGGAACCGAATTCCTTTGACCAGTTCAGTAAATTGATCGACCGTCAATGAGCCGGCCGTATCGGGACCGAACATCCGTTTATCAAAGACCAGATGGCTTTCGACATACCGAACTCCTGTCACCACAGCCGCCAGAGACGGCCAGAGTGTGCCGGAATGATCCGAAAAGCCAACCGGCAACCCATATCGTTGCTGCAATTCCGTAATGACATTAAGACCGATCTCAGTCGGATCGGTCGGATAGGCGGTTGTGCATTGGAACAGCACGATCCGGTCGAGGCTATCGTGAAGAAATTCCAGTGTACGGTCAATGTCAGAAAAAGAGCTCATACCGGTGGAAATCCATATTTCCTTGCCGGTACGACGAATGAAATCCAGCATCAAAAAGTTATCGATCTCACCCGAGGCGATTTTAAACCGTTTTACACTCAATGACGCAAGCCACTGAGCCGCCTGGATGGAGAAGGGCGAGGCCAGAAATTCCAGTCCAACCTCTTCGCAATGCTTCTTGATCCGGGCCCATTGCTCCCGCGAAAAGCTTACCCGCCGCCAGTAGTCCTGTCGTGTCTTGTCCTGGCAACTGAAGTGAACCCGAAAGGGTTCATCAGGAGAGCTTTCCGCTTCGGCGATATGCACCTGGAATTTGATCGCATCCACACCTGTCGGAGCAATCGCATCGATGTAGGAATGCAGAATCCCCAGGCTGCCGTCGTGGGCCTGAGCCACTTCGGCGGTGATAAATACCCTATTTTCACTCTCTGAAGTCACGCGCGGTCCACACTCCGTCCCCTTCGGTTACAACGACCAAATCCTGATCTGCTATATTATCGTCTTGAGTACGGCAAGTAAGTGGGTAATCCATTAGAGAGTTAGCAAGAAACGTGCCATTAAACCCAAAGTGAGTGTAGGAGATTAAAAAAGCGGCTTTCGGTCTTCTCAATGGCTGTTTTAGTGCAAATAATCACGTAAAAAAACTTTTATGCGCCGGAAAATTGGACGTTCGATATCGCTGGATAGAGCTTATTTTGATGGCAGGATGGCGAGGATGGGAGGCCAAGATATTGTGGATTTTCCTGTACATACTCTGTGCTGATTTGGGACTTTGAGAAATTCATAAGAAAATAGAAAGGTTCTTTGCAGTTATTTTTGAACCATTGGCTGGATTGTGCTTGTATGTATTTCAAACGACGGGAAATGCTATTTTCATATTCTGATCCGGAGAGCAGATATTTTCCATCAAGCCGCTGGTCCATTTCCCTCACAGCCGAGGTTATCTCTTCGGGAGTGTTTTCCAGTAAATTCAGTTTTGCTCGCTCAAACAGTTCTGTCCTGTCATATAGAACCACCTCGGAGCAGACTACCTCCTGATACATCAGCGGCCGGTTTAAATCCCGCGAAAAATGTTTTTTGGGAACAAAAATATCTCGCGGATTTCCCCAGTCATCCTGGGTTATCGTAGCATTGGTTAATACGGTGGGGATTCCCATCGCAAGCGCAATCGAATAGGGACCGGATGGTACACCCAGATAAAATCGACTGGTTCCAATGAAATAGGGTTCTACCCAATGATTACAGGCCGGATGGAAAACGGCATCAATCACCTGGCACGAACGGATTGCCAGTGGTGTCATGCTTTTATCACCCAGGCGGACGACATAATATCCCCTTTGTATCAAGTACTCGATTGCCGATAGATAATTGTTTATATCAGCGTCACGGTAATTATGATATGTCAGCCCCGGTTTTGTGGATGATTGACGTACATGGAGTGTAACAATCGGCGCCTGTTCAGGAATTCCAAATGCCCTGCGAAGCCGTTGTCCCTGTTCCAGATCGGAGGAATTCAACTGGAAGTATCTCGGCCCTTTTTGACCAACGAGCCTGACAAACTCGGCTTTCAGTTTTCTACCGTTCATGAATAAATACGTGCTATCACAATCCGGATCTCGCTTTGTGATCACCTCGTTGGAGTATCCATTCTCATATCCGATCCAAGTGGGGAATTCATCCCAGAGAACGTTGATTCCTCGCATTACGAGTTCATATACGGCAAGATTCGTTTTGGGACGGGATTTAGGTGGAGGGGTAATCACCGTAATATCGATCCCTGAACGCTCATACAGGTTTCGAAGCCACCATATTTCACTGGCCAACTGGCCAATTGTTTCAATCGCCCGCATGACATAGTAGACTTTCTGTTTTCGCGGTTTCATTTCTTACAACCGTATTATAAAAGTTTCATTTTCGGTTTTCTACCGGTCGGGCAGTTACAGTTCGTACCCATAGTACGCAAAGATCTCCCTGCCCTCTTCAAACAATCTCCGCTGCACTGTTTGGGGCCAATATTTATACTTTCCGGAATTTGGAATGATCTCCTCGAAGGATCGAGCATTGGGATCCTCCCATCCGGCATCGTGTTCCTGCTGATTATATCGCAACATATTCGGATCCCAGGGTTCATCGATAAAACGGCATATTTCACGGAGCACTTCTTCCGATCGAG
Source organism: Sedimentisphaerales bacterium (assembly GCA_016926155.1). GTDB lineage: Bacteria > Planctomycetota > Phycisphaerae > Sedimentisphaerales > Anaerohalosphaeraceae > JAFGGE01. Next base: position 148,817 of record JAFGPC010000051.1, on the reverse strand, counting down.
TAGTCAGATCCTCATATTTGACCAAACAGAGTCGATTGTTGACATGTTCTTTGAAAGCAATAATCTTTCGATTCATTACCACCCAATGCCGAAGGCCGGCCAAGGCATCGCCGGCGCCATCGGTTCGATATTTATCGATCACCGTAAACTTGTCATGGGTCAGCGTTTCAAAGGAATGAGCCACATCCAGTCCATGCCGGACAATAGCCACATATAACACTTTACCGTCGAATATCTTGTCCAGGATTTCCGCACAATTGACATTATGCGTTGTTTTCTCCACCCATCGCTTCTTTTTGTGTTTCTCCGCATAGCCGTCAAGAAACCGACAAATAAATGTTCTCATTTCATCCAGTACATCCCGCTCCGAATATCCCATGTTTTTCAATCCTTGCAGAGATTGATAGGTCTCATAGACCTTGACGAATTGAAAAATAAATTTGGTTTCTGTCGGGCAGGCCAGATTCCGATGGGCATTGAAGATCCGGCGCAAAAGCGACGTTCCTGAGCGATCACAACCCAAGACAAAGATTGGCGGTTTCTCACTCAACTCCGACATATTATGTGTACTATCCATTATGCCCAGCAGTTTTATTCCTTAGATGAATATTTTCCAGTAATACAGGCCCTGGTATCCTTCTTCCCTGTAGAGGTTTTTCCATTCCTGTACACTCAATACCTGCTGAATTGTTACTTCCCATCGGAGCAGATTCTTTCTCTGCTGCTCGGTATAGTACGAATGTACCATTATGAATTGATGCTTCCTGCCGACACGACGGATTTCTCGAACCGCTTTGCGGCAATCGTCATCCGTCAAATTGTGCAATGTGTCAAGACACACGACAAGATCGAATGCTCCATCCTCAAACGGCAATTCCGTACATGAGGTACAGATCAGATTCTCTTTCACTTCCGGCAGGGCGTGTTCAATGGCATAGCTGGATATGTCCACGCCGGATACTCGACAAGCCGGCTGAACTTCTTTAAAATCGTATAAAAGAAACCCTTTCGCACAGCCGACATCGAGGATGCGGGCATCAGGTGGCAGTTTAAAATAACGGAAGATGGACGCCGCTATCGAACGCCAGCTTCCATTATATCGATATCCGCGAAATCCCGGATAGGCAGCGTCGTCATAATACTCCCGGCCATACTGAAACATAGCCTCCCGTTGTTGCTGTTCGATTTTCTCCGGATAGTCTCGTTCTTTTAATTCCACTTCAAACAAATTGACTTCGCGCGGATCGGGACAATCCGTCTCTGTCAAAGGGATATACACACTTGTACTTTCATAGTTTGCCATGGACCTTAACACTCCACCAGAAAACGTTCCACTTTTTGAATGCTTGCAATGACATCGGCTATATCATCCTCCGTATACCGCTCATGAAAAAGAATATTAAACGTTCGATCTCTAAATGAGACGGCGTTGGGAGTTTGTGCGGCTTGGACACAATACGGTCGCACCCACGGCCATTCGGCAAGCACATATCGATAATGAGGATTGATGGAAATTCCTTCGGCGGCGATCGCACGGGCAAATTCTTCCTTCGAACATTGAAGTTTGTCGATATCCACTTGAACCGTATGGAAAAACAGGGAAGGAAGTTGATTCGGCCGAGCGGAACATGGATGAACCGCCTTGCACTGTGCTAAACCTTCGTTTATGAGATGTGCAATCTCCAAGCGTCGAGATATTGTCTCTTCCAGACGGGATAATGTTGAAAGACCAATAGCACAAGACAACTCATCCAGGTTATAATTCAAGGACGGGAAAAGAAATTCACAAGGATTCTTTGGATCGTAATTCGGATCATGAAACGGCTTTCCACGATCCGCCAGAGAACGGACTCTCCAGTAGAGCTCTTCGTTTTCCGTATAGACCAATCCTCCGCAGCCGCCACTGGCATGACTCTTTGAAAACATCGTGGAAAAAGCCGCTATATGCCCGAATCGTCCCACGCGTTTCCCTTGGTAAAGAGCCCCGTGCGCCTGAGAGCAATCTTCGATCAATCGTATGCCATGTCGGGATGCGATCTGCCGGATCGGATCCATCTCCACCGGATGTCCACCCAGATGGGTTAAAACAGCGGCTTGTGTCCGCTCAGTGATTGCTTTTTCAAACTGTTCGGGCCCGGCATTGAAACTATCCGGCTCTGAATCGGCTATCACCAGCTTGAATCCCTGCAAGAGAATCGCGGAAACGCAACCCGGATCGGTTACAGGGGAGACGATCACATCGGATCCGGGCGGCAGGTCCAGAGCCTTTATGGCCAAATATATCGCAACTGACCCGGAGCTAACCGCATCGGCATAGCCGCCTCCCTGCAATGTACAGAACGCTTCCGTATAACGGCGTTCATAGATGTCCTGAAATCCAAAATCAACGCCTTTTTGCCAACTGTCATGGAAGACCTGCGTCACCATATCCAATTCGGCCTGACCGAATTGCCGGCGATAAGGCATGGGTTGTGATCGGACCTTATCTCCCCCTTCGATGGCCAATTGTTGAGTCATTGTTCGATCCGCAGATTGTGAAAAATCAATCTTCATTCATCTCCATAACACATTTTTTACTGTTTTAATGCCGGTTGGTTCATCATATACAACTTTGTCTTAAGATCTGCATATGGATCCACAAAGCATGTATTGGTTCTCTGCAAATGCCGGCTAATTTGATCTATCCAATTATGACAACCAAATGCCGTACAAACAATTGTTTTAATCTCTTTCATTTTGAACAATTCATCCGTGGAAATTACTTTTACCGGATTCGGAATTGGTACATATCGTCCAACTTTTTGAGGATCGTCATCGACAAGATAGGAAACATATGGACCAAGTTTTGTGAATAAAAGGAAGTTCGATTGTGGATGTGAAGCACCCAAGCACAGAATCGGACCGGTCCACTGTTCAGCGGCAGTTTGCAATTGCAATGCAAAGGATTTCCAGTGATTATCAAAACTTCTACATCGTTCAACCTGAGAAAACTCTATTTCAAATTGTATCTCTTTCTCGGATTTCTCAGCAAGACACGACCAATACAATAATGTACGGACAGGGCCATACTGCCCCAGGGTGAAAGACAAAATATCGAAACCCAATCGCAAAAGCATATGCCGGAGAGAACGTTCAAAGAAGGAATAAATATGCTCATCCCATAACAGATACCCCTGCAAATCGTCCGTTATACGGGTTGCATCCGGTACTTCAATAAAGAGCAAACCATCTTCTGCAAGACAGTGTTTCATGGCCAAAATAAATTGATCCGGTTCTATCACATGTTCGAGAGTATGTCGGCAAAGAATCGCTTTGGCCGGCCCGTATGTACTTCGTATCGTCTCCGCTGTCGATTTATCCAGGGGAGCACACACACAACGATATCCTTTGTGTCCAATGATTTCCGCACAGGGAACCGACGGTTCTATAGCGATAAGATTGGTATATCCTCGTTGCGAGAGAAGATCCAAAAACGCCCCATCATTGGCACCGACTTCGATAATCAGGTCTTCCGGAGACGTTTCTTTCTTCAATGGCTCAACAATACCAGATTCAATATATGGTAACCATCGATGTCCGGTTGTCCTTTCTACATCATGATAATCCAACAGGAAATCCTGAAGCATAACTCTTCGAATGGTACTGCAGGTTGTGCAGAATTCAAAAGACAGAGATCTCTGACAAAATTCCTCGTCCTTGCGATGCAGATACGTTCCGGATATCGGCACCCTGCTGAAATCAATCAGACGTTCAAAATTCTGACTTAAACAAATTGGACAAGTATTATGCTTCATAAATCGAGGTCATTATTCCAGGATTATACAGGAACTCCTTTGTTCTTTACTGTTATACAAATCCTATGTGTTCATGATCCGCTATAAGATATTCGAGAATCATCCGATTCTTGCCGTCGGCCACACAGTGATGATTGCACCATTGGGACGGATTGATTCGGAAAAACCGGCTTTTCTCTGAAAACCAGAAGTCATGAAACCGCACGTCACGGATAGAGCCGAGAAGACCTTCTTCGAGATTGTAGGCCTTGTCCTGGCAGGAGTACACATTCAGGTCCGCCCCGATGACCGGCAGAATCTGCTGGTAGGGACACCAGGTATAGGTCTTGGCAAACGAATCCAACTGGCGATGGTAGGCATCATAAATCTCAAAATCATCGCCTGCATATTTCTGCCGGGCCCGGCTAAGCTGGTCCTTAACCTGTTCGAAAATCGGCTCATGATAGGTATTGTTCTTACTGCCGGAATTGCTTACGACGCATGGGGAAACCTTGACGCTGTCGATTCCGGTATCACAAAGTTTCCCGATCAACTCGAGGATATGGCCGGCATTGTCGTGATCCACGATGACCGAAGCCCCGGTAAAACACGAACCCTGCAACTGCTTGAAATTTCGCAGATTGTTCAGCACTTTTGAGAACTCTCCTTCCGGAACACCGCGATATCGGGCATAGCTTGCATCATCCCAGCCGTCGATACTGACCCGCAGCCAGGTGGCATGATGGGCAAAGACCTCGGCCACTTCTCCGGTGATCCGCGAACCGTTAGTTAAAGCCGCAAAGCGAATCGACGAATCGGTAAGCTTGCGAGCGGTCTCCAGCAGATGAAGATAACAGAAGGGCTCTCCCCCACCGCTGAAGGTCACGGCTTTGACGTCCATCTCGACCAGATCATCGATGATTTCCAGCATCTTTTCATGGGGGATGGTGTCCCGTTCGTTCATGTCCTTGCCAAGCTGCAGATCGCGGGCTCGATAGGCACAATAGGAGCATCGATGGTTACAGACATTGGTCGGCTTGATCCGTATATGGACCGGCGGTAGGATCGTGTCCACCTCAATGGGGAGGGAATCGACCTTTTCTAGAAAATGAAAAATTTTTAATTGTGTATAAACCTGTCCCATATCCGGTTTCTGTTTTACTCAAAATAGATGAATTCATAATCGCCGGTATAGCCAAAGCGGCCGAACAGCCAGATCCAGCTTTCCGGTCGGAAGAAGGATTCGCAGGTCAGGGCCCAGCATTGCAAGTTAAACAATTCTCTCTCGTTTCGGTAGCTTTCGACCATGATATATTTGTTCCTGCCTACCCTTTCGATCTCACCCAGGGCGAGAGCCAGATCCTGAATCGGCAGGTTGTGCAGAGTGCCCAGCGAAATGACCAGGTCGAATTGCTTATCCTCATAAGGTAAAACCTGCTGGGCCTCTTGGATAAAGAGTTGGTCACGGATTTCCAGTTTAGCGTTTTCTATCGCATAGGAGGAGATATCGAAACCGGTGACAGTTGCCTGAGGCAGTAACTGTGAAAACTCATACAACAGAAAGCCCTTGCCGCAGCCGACATCGAGGATTTTGGCATTGGGGGGCAGGTCGTACTGGGTGATCAGGGATCGAGCGACGATGGACCATCGACCATCGTAATGGTAGCCGCCATAGCCGTATCGGCGGTCGCCATCCCAGAATTGTTCATCGTATCGCCGTGCTGTTTCCATACAATGGACCTTGTCGTCGGTCATCCGGCCGACGTAGTCCCGCGGGGTTCGCTTGTGTAAAGGCGTTACAATTTTCAGCAATTGCCCCATCATTCACACTCCTTCTCAATCAGCATCCTGATGCGGTCGGCGATCTGCAGGGCGGACAAGCCAAATTCCTCCCGCATCCGGTCCCCGGCTCGGATGGCATGAATGAACGCATCGGGAATCCCCCAAGTGATCAGCTTTGGAGTGTCTTTTTTTTCGGCCCAGGCACCGGCGAGAAGGCTGCCCAGACCGCTGCCGGCAAAATGTTCTTCCACTGTCACGATGATCCTGATCCCCTGCAATACGGATATAAGGGCTTCCAGATTCAACGGCTGGATCCGTGTCAAAGAAATGACACGGGGATGAATGTTTTGCTCCTTAAGGAGATCGGCAGCGGCAAGGACTTCGGCCGCAATAGCGCCATGGGTGACGACGGCAATTTCCTGTCCCTGCCGAAGAACACAGGGTAAGGTGATATCTATCTGTTCGTCCTTATGAATCGTTGGCTCACCCCGTTTGGCCAGTCGCACATAGACCGGCTCGGTTGCAGCCAGGGCATATTTGGCACAATGCTCGGCTTCGACCGGATCGATCGGCGACAGCACCGTCAGGTTGGGCAGCGTCCGTGCGATGCCGATATCTTCCACGGCATAATGCGTCATCCCTGCCGGGGCATAGGCCACGCCGCTGCCAATACCGGCCAGCACAACGGGCAACCGCTGGTAACAGATATCATTGCGGACCTGCTCATAGCAACGGTACAGGACAAAGGGAATAATGTTGTAGCAAAACACCTTGAAACCGGTCATGGCCAGCCCGGCGGAAAAACCGATCATGTTCTGCTCGGCAACTCCCATGTTCAGATAGCGGTCCGGATGTGTGGTTTGAAAATCGTCAAATACGCCAAGCCCCGCATCCCCGCTGCAGATGAAGACATCCCGGCGATTGTCGCAGGCATGAATGAATGTATTGGCAAACGTATTTCTCACACCAGCTCCTGCAGGGCTTTTTCTTTAATGTCTTCGGTTACAAGGTAATAATGCCACTCAAGCCGATCTTCCATAAAAGAAACTCCCCTGCCCTTTAGGGTATGGGCAATGACGATCTTCGGTTTGTTTTCAGATGACATGGCAAGAGCCTCGGTCAGAGCGACAATGTCATGCCCGTCCACCTCGACAACCTGCCACCCGAATGCTATCCATTTGTCCACGATGGGCTCATAACAGCAAAGATCCTTCGGCCGGCCATACCCCTGCAGGTTGTTGTAATCCAGGATTGCCGTAAAGTTATCCAACTGCAGTTTGGCGCCGAACATGGCTCCTTCCCAAATCGATCCTTCCTGGGATTCTCCGTCTCCGATGACACAGAACACTTTTCGGTCCGACTTCCGCTTTCGAAATCCGAAGGCCATGCCCAATCCGATATTGAAGCCGTGTCCCAGCGCCCCGGTTGACACTTCAATCCCCTGCGCAGAGAAGCGATCCAGATGGGCCGGTAGAGTCCCTTTGTCGCGGAAATACCCGGCCAGCATTTCCTCACTCAGAATTCCCCGTTCGGCCAAAGTACAACACAAGGCAAGAGAGGCGTGACCTTTGCTTAGAATCGCGATATCCCGCAGCTCCCAGGGCTCTAATCGCAAGACACCGAAGTATAATGTCGTCAGGATGTCCACACAGGACAAGGCGCATCCGACATGAGGACAGCGCGAGGCACAGGCGACATCGATAATTCGACGACGTATCGCCCGGGCCGTGGCGGCTGATTGAATTGTCGAAGACTCACACAACATAAAGATGAGTTCTCAAGTTTAAATAAAATTTACATGGGCCGGGGGATGTCTTAAGCTCCACAGGTATCGATTGATCTCATCCATCCGGCAATTTACACGACAGTTCTCCGGATCAAGACATTGCTCGACCCATTGCAGCGATTCGGCTCGTCTGGAACCGGTCCAAATCTGCTCGAAAGATTCCTCATAGATGTTGCCATACAGAAAACGCTCATCCCCCAAAAACATGCTGCAGCCCCACACATTGCCCCCGGCATCCATATAAGACCAGAACGGCAGCGCCATACAGCGGTGATACGGTTTTGTTTTTTCATCCCACTTGCTCATTGTATGAGCACGAAATATAACCTGAAATTGTTCCGTATTGAAACTTTCAAGTTGTTCCATAAGACGTTGATTGCTTCCATAATGGATCGAACGATATTGGTCGGTCTTACTCTGGGGATGTTGAGAATAGGGCTTGACCACCAGATAATCCATTCCGATATCACGTGCAATTCCGGCTAGTAAAGTTACTTCTTCCTGGTTTTCAGGAAGTAAGACAATCTGCATTCCCAGTGTGCACTTGTATCCATGATCTCGCTTAATCTCGACCGTTCGGGACAGATTGGCAATCACTTTATCAAAATCCTGCTCTCGACAGCGATGAATCTGCGAATAAGTGGCGGCGGTTCCGGCATTGATGCTCACCTTAATCCACTCCGTTACCGGAAGGATCGTTTCCACGATTTGCTCATTCAATAAGACACCATTCGTCGTCAGGGCGGCATGAATTCCATTGTTCCAAGTATCCTGTACGATCTCGGCCATCTGAGGATGCAGCAAGGGTTCGCCCTCTCCGGCATACATAATGCTCTTGATGCCAAGACGGCCCAATTCACAAAGACAATCCCCCAAACGATCTGTTTCCAGAAACCGTCTCTGGTACTCCATAAAGTCCAGGGCACAGTACGTACAACGATGGTTACATGTGCCGGAAGGACTGATCTCCATGTAAATCGGATAGACGGTCTGTCCCTCCAGCCAGTCGTTTACACGGCCGACATGGAAACCCAGCTTATGTGAATCGATTCGGTATTTATCCATTCGTCCTTTTTTATATTGTCTCTACCGGCATAGGTATTCCCACTCTGGATCGGATCACTCTACGCCGGGACTCGTTGATATCCGAAATTTTTCTTCCTGTCGGGACTTCCATGGCGATATGAAGCTGTGCACAGACCTCAGCATAGACTTGGTCCACATCCACATCACACGTCTTATGCCGCAAACGGCACTGGGGCATATGACAGGGCTGGTAGGGACAGGCACAATCGGTTTTTGTCAAGGCCCGGCCCAGACCATAGAAACATGTTTCCTTCCAGTGGGAAGAAGAAAATAATGCAACAACTCTCTTGTTCAGCGCCAATGCAAGGTGCAATCCGAAGCTGTCATTGGTCACCAGGACACGGCAACTATTAATCCATTCAAAGTATTCCTCCATATCATCGAGGCCTTCCTGCCAGGACACAGTACAATCCGGCGTCAGCATCTCTTCCAGTTGGCACCAGTTTTCCATGGACCAGGCCTTGGACGGCCATTTATTGCCAACCTTGTAATTGAAACCGACGTCATACTTTTCCTCTTCCGTCGGTTCATAGCCCAGAATATATTCCTGCCCTTGCCAGGTGGCGCCTACCATTTCAAAGAGGTATTCCTGCCAGAATCGTTTCTGATTTATCTTTTGTTTCTCATTGGTACAGATAGACAGCGCCTTCTCTGTGCCGTCATAAGCTTCAGCCTGGCCGGTTTTCACATCAAAGCGAAATCCGTATCGTCGCCAGGCCGTTACCTGATCGGCCAGTGCACACAAACCGGGGACTTTCTCCAGATTGATCACCGTATCAAAATGCTCGGCCTGAAGCTGCAGCACAGAGGTCAGATCATAGATAAGGATGCGATCGATATAAGGATTATTCTTCAGGATCGGATACGCCTTTTCATCCACCAGCCAGGTTACATGATCGTCTTGATACAAATGCAACAGGACTGTTGTCCGCATCACATCGCCATAGCTGGTGATGTTACTGATCTCCGGATCCAGTGTTTCGGAGTAGCCGACTTTAATGATCAGCACTTTTTGTTTTTTCGAATTCACATGCCGTTCCTTGCCCGGTAAATCGGATGTCCGCCGACGTGTATCCATAGACTTGATAGCGATTGGTCTTGACCTTAACATCACACTCACTGCAAAGTCCAAAGTGATGGCATATGGAATGCTCGGTTGGCAGTTCGATGTGTTCGTCCAGAATATGTCCTATAGCTCCCGAAATGCGGTGGAAATACAGATCCGAATGACAACGAAAAATCGTCCCATCCGGTGCTATCGGCACCACACTGTTTCGGCAAAGAACGGGAATACCCACTGGTGTTCCCTCACAGGCTCGATCATAAAGAATCGTTCCATACTGTCGGCCCTGCCACCAACCAAGAAATTCCTTACTTCGAACCTCGACCCCATATCGCTGTGCAAATTCCCTTATTTGCTCTGTTTCCTCGTGCGCTGTGGCCGGATAATCCAGATAAAACAAACCGATACTCAGGATCTCCTGCAAATCGGCGATTCGTTCGATCAGCTTTTTGTAGTCATTCTGCCCACCATGATAACTCACTCGGATCAATGGATAGGGCGCCTCTCGGCGATTCCATTCCAGTGTGCGCAGCCCCAGAAAGTGCTCTTTGGTAAGATACGGAGGCAGGGCGGTCAGGATATCTACCTTATGGCGGATATTCTCCAGAATTTGCCATATACCTTTGTATAAAAACGGTTCTCCCCCCTGAAGGGTTATGGGCACATCGGAAGGCAAATCCAGGCGATTCAATCCCCGAATCCACTGTTGAGGAGAAAGCGGTTTATACTGATTGGCGCCATAGGATGCTCCATGGTGTCGCGTAATACAATACGCGCAGGATAAGTGGCATGCTTCGGTAAGAAACACTCCCACATAATCGTACTCGTCCGGAATGATGATTTTTTTCATCATCTATAAAACACCAGGATTTTTTTGTCCAAGCTTTTCGTTCGTATCCTTTTATCGGGACATTCCCAAGACCTTGATTCCCTTTCGAATGGCGGATAATTTCTGAGCCACTTCGGCCCGTTCAGCGGAGAGTACCAGACTGATATCACGGTATAACTTCTGTATCCTGCGGCGATGCTCCAAATACGCAGGCTGGTCCAGTACCTTTTCTCGTGCCAGCGTCATTGCAACCGTGTTGGCCTCTTCGGCCAGTACAACCGCGGCATCCAGATCATACTTGCGAATCTTTTCCAACTGGCGGATCAGCAGGTTTTCCAGATAATCAATCATCTGTGTAAAACTGGCGGCCGCCAGGTTTTCGACATCGGTTGTCACAGGTTGATTGTAGGTATTCATGGATCAAGACTCCTGGCAAACAGGTTGGGTAAGTTTATTTTCCACTTCTTCGAGCAAATGAACCGCATCCAGGTGGTCCGGCTGCAATACCAGCAAATCCCTGAGCAATTGCCGGGCCGAGCCGGGTTGACCTTCGCGAAGCAACAGAGTAGCCAGACAAAACATAACCGACGTGTCACCGGGATGCATATTCAGATACATCTGCAAATAGTAGATCACTTTTTCAAAAGATCCTATTCGACAAGACATCTGAAACAGTCCCAGCAGTGCGGTCAGGTCATCACCGTTCAATTCAAGGCTTTTAAGATACCATTCGAACGCCTGCGGCCAGTCATTTTTCTGTTCGGCCACCATAGCCCGGCCGCAATAGCCTTTACTGCATTTCGGATCCAGCCGGCATGCCACTCGAAAGGCTGTTTCCGCATCGTCGGGCCGATTTTGCTGTAAGGCTATTACGCCCATTCCCACATACGGACCGGGCTCATCAGGCCCCAGATTGGCGGCCTTATCGTAATAATGCAGCGCCGATTGGAAGTCCCCCACACCGGCATAGCAGTCTGCCAGTTCTTTGACCACATCATAGTGCTGCGTCCAGCCCAGATCAGGAATCGGCGTTCCGGTGATTTCCTCCGGCCAGATCTGTCCCGTCGGGGTATCCACTCCGTCGGTAATCTGGCTGGGTTGTTCCTGCTCTCTATCCTGCATGGGTCAGCTCACTTCCTTCCAGTATCATTTCCGCTTGTCTCAACAGCCCAATCGCCTCCAGGTTCCCTTCCACTTTCCGCCGTGCCCTCGCCTCAATCAGCAACGTTGCCGGAGAAGACCGAATCGAATTCACCTGTCGGGCCAATTGTGCGGCCTGCCTAAGCCGCCCGGCATGATACAGGTCATCGGCTCTCCTTGTCATCATCCAAAGGTCATTGCCATACTGCCGTTGTGTCATCTCAAAGAGCCGGGCGGCCTCGGACCACATACCCTGTTTTTCCAGCATTTGGCCGCTTGTCGTCATGTTCTCAAACTGGAACGGCCATTCGTCCTGTCGCGGAGGCCGGACCAGAATCCCCGCCTCCCGAATCGAATCCAGTAACGGAAGACTCTTGTGCAATCGGCGTGCCGTTGCGAGTTGTTGCCGTCGAAATACCGCCGCCCATCGCTCTGAACGCGATCCTACAAGCTCAAACGCCTGATTCGGATCTTCACAATGCATCAGCGCGTATAGAGATTTTTCAATCCAGGCCACTTCGTTGTATCGGATTCGCCAGGTATAGGGAACAATTCCAATATAATCTCCGTCACAACAAGCCAATACAGTATCTAACCGTTCTTCCATGTTCGCTCCGGGCGAAACCGGAACCCCAAGGATATTAGGGACAATTGTTTTGAGCTGCCGCAATTGAGATTCCGGCAAGGGTAAATAAATCTGGAAGGGGAAAAACGTGTGGGACCAGATCTGTTCCAGGGCAATCAAAAGAGTATCGTCAACTGTATCGGCCAGCAGCACCAGAGAGGTATCCTGCATCTTCGTCCATGGCTTGGGTGGACGAGAGCTGTAAATCCGCAACAGATTCAAGATATAGCCCGTACGATCCTTGCGTTTGCGGTTACTGATGCGAGAGCACTTGTCCTGGTCTTTTTCAATCGCCGCATAGAATTCGCCGGTAACCTTGGGAATGTGCTTGAAATCGGTAAAAAAGGCCATTCGACGAATCAAATCGTAATCGATCAGTACATGAACATTCTCATTGTACGGCCCGGTTCGCTCCAGAATTTTTCGGGTATGCATCAGGCTCACATGCAGGATATGGCTGAACTGCAGCAGGCTGGTACGGTCATAATCCCGGCTGATCTCGATATTTTTTGCAAGTACCGTGCGTTTTCCATCCGGCTCAATTCGACAATGCACTTTATATAAATCGGTGTAGGCCGCCTCATATTCATATTGCCCTTCCAGCGCCTCGACCAGCGTCTGAACATGATGCGGATAAAACAGGTCGTCGTCGCCGAGATAACATATATACTTGCCCCTGGCCTGCCCGAGGGCTTGATTAAAGGAACGGGGCAGACCCCAATTCTCATGACGATCAATAAAGGTCAGTCGAGGATCGGTCAGATAAGGTTCGACAACCGATCGGACCGGCTCGCCGCCGTCCCGCACGAGAATAATCTGCAGATTCCGATAGGTCTGAGCAAGAATGCTCTTCAGGGCCTGACGTAAATACATAGGCCGATTGTAGGTGCTGAGCAGCACTGTTACCAGTGGATTTGAGTTGTCAGTGGCTCTGGCTGTCATTGGTCATAATCGGATCTTATTATTTGTCTTTTGGTTCCGATTGGCAAAGTTGAAGAATCCCTTCCATTACAGATTGGACTGGTATTTCCTCCACGGATCGGTTCTTCTCCTGGATGTAATGTCCGCCTTCAATATGGAGTCGCACCCATGGATCGGCATGATGCAACAGGACCAGATAAGGCGTCTGCACGGCTGCGGCCAGATCGAGATAACCGTTGTCCCCACAGATCAGAAGATCGCAACAACTTAACACCGTGGCGGCTTCTCGAGGTGAGAGGCGATCGATCAGATTCAAACCTGTCTCCGTCGGCTGATCATCCTTGCCGGAAAGTTGAACCACCGAAGCCTGAAGCTTTTCTTCCAGTATCTCGCTCAGAGCGTTCCATTTCTCCTGTGTCCACTGTCCATCGGGACAATCACTGCCGGCAGCAATAGCGATTCGAGGATGCTCCAGCCCTTCAATATCAAACCGCTGCATACGTACATAGTCAAAGCTGTCCAAACACACCCACGGCGTTCGATCAGGCAGTTGTACATCCAACTGTCTGGCATACCAATCCACTGGATGAATTCCCTGTTGTTGGGCCTGGACAAATCCTGTTAATTCATAACATACATCAAAATCGCCGGCTAGCGTTTCGCTGCTTTCTGCGGTGAAATTGACCACACTGGGATGATTTCGAAACAGATCACAACACTGACAACACACCGTTACCTCCACCTGACCGAAATGGCTGGCCTTGAAGGCTCGAATAGCCGGTTCGGCACAGACCGCTTCGGCCAGATTACCTTCGATTTCGATCAGAACCTTTCGCAGTGGTTCCGCAGGATCCGAAGGATTGGCAAACGGTTGGGATTTTTCCAGCCCGGCCGTCTCGCCCGCCGAATTGTCTATTTCGTAAAAGGGACGTGGGGTTCCCCGACAATGCTGATATTTTCCACAGGTTCAATTACAGGGCTGGGTATGCCGGAGAATTCACCGGCCATCTTCTGAACCCGGTCTTCCTGTGTCATGGCATCGATTGAACTGAAACCGCTTGAGGACCAACTCTCCGGAGAGACTGAATTATCCTGCCATTGATTATCTCCAGGAATCTTGTTGTCCCTTCTGGCCAGTTCCTCCAAAGCCCGGGTCGCTTCTAACGCTTCTCTGGCCATTCGTTCGGTAATCCGCTGGCGTCCCATTTCGGAATAGGACTTATTTCCCGGTTTTTCCGAAGAGGAGACTGGCGGCGAAATCTCTTCCGATGGTGATGGTCCAATCCGAACGGAATCGCTCCGTACAGGGATATCCATATTGGCCGTATTCATCGGTGTAATCGGAATCGTCCTGGGCTCCGATATGGCGGCGGGAACATAGGGTGTTTGTCCCTTATGTGACTGACATGAGGCTTCCGTTTGAACAGGAAATACCTGTGACTGCATCGGAACAAATGTCGGCATTGTTGTTTTTGCAACAGGATTTTTTTCCAGCTTATATAACACATCGTTGATTGGTCGAGTCCAGTGGCGCAACCGATACTGCTGCTCCACTATTTGACGATAATGCTGTGGTCGATAGTCATCGGAAAGGACCAGATTACAGAATTGTTCGGAAATCCCAAATAGATAAGAACTGTCAATCCACTGCTCAGCACCGGGGAAATCATGTACTACCGGCTTAAGTCCACAGGCCATTGCCGTTAGTACGCTCGACAAACCGGACAAATCGATGGCCGTGGAGACGATGAAGTGCTTGTCAAGCAGATACTGATTGAGGTTTTTAACCTCCGGTTCAAACACAACCGCACTGGAAAGATTCAGCTTATCCACCATATAGCGGAGATATTGTTCCATCCCAGTGTCGACACATCTTCCTGCGATGTACAAACGATAGTCTTTGTCGATATAATTCAACTTTTGCATACACTGTAAAAGCAGTATTGGATTGGATTGCGCATCTAAATCCCCCATCCACACCAGTTTCTTTCCCCGGCAACGGGACTGGAATCGTACCCTGCTCAGGTCTACTCCTTCAAACGTCGTTATGACGCGGGTTCGCTTCTCAAGATCCTCCATACGCGACAGCAATGTCTGCTTTTCCAGCAATCCGCCATTGATAATGACGACATCGATATTGTCCCAGTTCACCTCTTCGATCGGGGCATCATAGACATCCCGGGCATCAAGCCTTACAACCGTTCGGCATATTTTATTCCGTCGCGAGATGGCCGAAAGCAATTCATCGCACCCCTCAAACCAGGAAATATGACTCCATTCCAGAATCGTGCTTATTTCATCCATGGATTTCCCGACATTTAGTTTTGTCTGGAACCGTTTATCCATGAAATCATACAACCTTTGCGTCGTTTTAGTCTGTTTGACGGCAAAAATGGCAACGTTGGAGCGTTTGCTTCGAATGACTTCGATCATCGGTTCGAGCACTTCCTGCTCAGGCGCCAACCGGAGGGAATACAGCAACATCTCCAAAGCCCCACCCAGATTTTCTTCCTTGAGAAACACATCCGCGGTACGATTCAGAGTGTCGGGACTGAGAATTTTCAAAGATTCCATCTGATCAAACAATCGGGCGGCCATACCCGGATATCCCCCATCCAGATATGCCTCACAGAGGTTCCAGTAGATCTCCCCGGCCGCTTGTGGCCCGCTGAGTTTGATCGCTTTTTCAAAATATTTAATAGCGTCTTCTACACGCCTGAGACAGAACAGGATCGCTCCGGCGTCATTCCAGCCTTGGGCGTCAGATGGATTTTCCCGTAAGTGCTCTTCCAAGAGAGAAAGAGCTTTCTCATGCCGGCCTGTTTCGGCCAGTTTCAACGCCTGTTCATATCGATCTGTTCCGGAATCCATTCCCATTGCTCATCTCCCATTACTGTCCGCAATGTGACTATAGTTTTATACAATGGACGTTTAGCAAAACATGTGCCGAAACGGAAAATATCGAATTTATATTGGATTACCCGCCTGTCTGTCCATCCGGTTTTCTCTGTGTATAAAAACCGTACACTTCATCGCTAGGATCTTACGGCTGAGCGAGTACTGCTTTGCGGGGATAGATGGATCGCGAAACGGGTGTCTCCAGGCTGGAAAGCACCTTCCCAATTCGTGAAAGTTGCTGTTGCAGGGAATAATGCTTTTCGACAAACTGTCGATAACGTCGCGATTCGTACTGTGGGGCAAGAACCAGAGCACAAAATTGTTCAAGCGTATCAAACAGCCATTCTTTACCAAATATCTGCTCGGCACCGGGAAAATTGTGTATTACCGGCTTGAGCCCCATCGCCATGGCTTCCAGCACTCCCATCCCCTGACTTTCAATCACACTGGTACAGACAATGTAGTGCTTATCTGTCAGCCAGGAGGGAATATCCGCCTGCCAGCCCTGAAAATGTACGTTTTTCTTCATTTCAAGTGTGTTGATCATGTGTCGTACATATTGTTCAACGACGGCATCTTGCTCCTTCCCGGCCCAAAACAGGTGGTATTCCGGATCAATTTCTATGAGCCGCTTGAAGCATTGCAGCAGTAACATGGGATTTTTCACCATCCGCATGTTTCCGACAAACGCCAGCTTTTTACCGCGTTGCCGATCTGAAAAAGGTAATTTTACCAAGTTTATGCCATTGGGAATCGTTACCCATCGTGTCCGGCGCTCCAGGTCTGGAACCTGGGCCAGCAATTGTTCACGGACACATCGATTACCCACAGTGATCAACGTATCAACATTTTCCCATCGGATTTTGCCGGGCCAATCCAGATACGCCTCATATCGATGCAATCGGACGATTTTACGGCACAAGGCGCTCGCCTCAGAACCGATTTCCGCCAGTTCCGTGGCCCACTCAAACCAGGAAATATCACTCCAATTCATCAGCCGATGCACCTGTTCGACTGTATTTCCTTCAAACACTCGTACCGGGTATCGATCTGCCAACCAGCGTTGAATCTCCTGAAGAAATGTCGGCCCATCTCCCCCACAAAACAGGGCGATTTGGGGCTGTTTGGACAGCAATTCTTTATAGATTTCCAAAGGATCCGGGATGCCGTTACGTCTCCCGGCCAATAGAATCTCAATGGCGGCAGCAAAATATCCTCGTTCTTTCAAATCCCGAGACACATCCTGGAGAAAGGCGTCATGAAGTACTCCCTTGCGAATCATTCGATCTGCCAGGCTTCCCAGAGAAACAACCTCTCCTGCCGCCAGATACACTTCCAAAAGATTCGTAAAGGCCTGTGTCGGATCTTTTACACTATCGAGAGAACGTACCAGACAGGCAATCGCCTCCCGATACCGCCCGAGGCGATACAGGATCACTCCGGCATCGTTCCATGCTTCAGTATCATCCGGGTATTGGGCCAGATATTGTCGCATGAAAACAATGGCCTGATCATGGCGATCCTGTGAGGCCAGGGTTAACGCATGCTGATATTCGGCACGTGACAAGAAAAGGCTCCTATATCGAAAGCGGTCAACGGAAAGGTCCTATTAAGAAATGAAGTCTGTCAGTGACAGGCTGAACATCTTGGCCGAGACCGCCAATGACATTTCATACAACACCTCGTGCCTGCTCAGATCCAGTGCTACTTGTGTGATATCAGCATCCTGACGCCGCGAGATTTCCTCCTCCGCATTCATTTTGATATCTTCCAGGCTGGTCTGAAGGTTGTTTAAGGTGGTTATTCGCCCCCCGATAATCGGATAGGCCCGCACTAGTTTTTCCTCTACTTCTCTCATGGAAGCAATGGTTTCATCGATATATTCTCCCCGGATTGATTCAGGCAGATTATTAACATTTTTCAAAAGATCACGTGTGTTGATCAAAATATTAAAAATGTCATACGTTCCCGGCACACGAACATAGGCGGTTCCCGCCTGATCAATGGCAGTAGTATCGACATAAAGCACTTCTCCGGTTGTACCATTGACCACTGGCAGATTGGTTTGCGAGCCATCCGATGTGAATGTAGTAGCGCCACCATCGATACTCAGAACCCATGCCCCCGTCGTGCCTGTTATCGTTAACTGGACATCTCCGCGAACGCTGCTGGTACCGCTGCCCGCAGCAGCCTTGGTCGAACCATAGAACACCGGCGTACCCACCTCATCAGCCCGAAACAGTTCATCCCCCACCAGCACGGAGGACACCTCTACACCGGGCGCAACGACCACTTTTTGTTCTTCATGGCTACCCACATATTCCACACGAATAATCTCTCCTGCGCTATTGCGGGTTACCTGATATGGATCGGCATCGCTGTCGGCCCCGGCAAAAAGACGCTGGCTCAGCCGTTGTTTATTGGCCAGTGAAACGATATCTTCCAGGATCTCATTGATCTGGGCGGCCTTCTGATTTTGGACCGATTGATCTGAGTAGATCGGCGATAATGCCGACGTCAGTGTCTCCAGAACCCCGGCAATCCCCTGGTCACCGCTCATTTGTCGAATGACCGAGTCACTGAACTCCAGCATGCTGACGACATCACTGACGGTGTTGACAAACCGCTCCATGGACCGGCTTTCCGTTCGCAGGTCCAGGATGCGGTTGGCCTCATACGGGTCATCACTGGTGCGGTTGACTTCCTGACCGGTGGCCGCCTGTTCCTGTAACTTGGCCAGAGCCGAGCTGTGAACCGCTATGGCCCATGCCGCCCCGTTATAGATTGATTCCAGCGAGAAACTCATATTTTACACCTTACCCGTTACCTTGCTTTTCCGCTTCAGGACGCAATGCTCATTAACATATCTAACGTATCCGTCACAGTATTCATGTACTTGGCCATCGCCTGAAACATGCGCTCATAAACCAGCATCTGTGCCGCTTCGTCATTCATATCCACACCACTGACATCGCTACGCTGCGATAGAAGACTCCGCCAGACCCCATGCGCATTGTCATAACGGACATTGGCTACCGCAATCTCGTTTCCCACATCCGTTGCCAAATCGCGATAGTAGGACTTGGGATCCATACCCGCCAAATCCGTCAGGGTCGTATCTCCCAGTTTCGCCATCTCCAGGGCGTTGGCTCCGACACTTTGTTCCACCGATCGAAACACGGCAATTTTTGTTCCGCTGAGTTGGACATCCTCATTGACAGCCATGGATGTAGCGTCCACTCCGGAAAAGAATGTATTGATTCCTACAGCAGATAAAAAACCGGACGTATCCGAGTTGGCCAGGGCCTGAATCTCGAATTGTTCTCCGTCATTGAGATAACCGGGGCTGGAACCATTGCTGCTGAAGGAAATCTTCAATCCGTTGTCGAATGCCAAAATCGAATCCACGCCTGTTCCGCCAGTATACCCCTGGCCGATATTAAGTCGAGCCACAGTGACTCCACTGCCGTCCACAATCGTCAATTCCATCGTGTCCGAACCTATCGCACAGGTCGCACCCGGAGGCGTTGTGTTTACCGTACAGGTATAGGTCTGGTTCGCAGTCCCGGTATATGTCCCTGTGATCGTTATATTCGGGGGCGCTTCGCCGGCAGGGCCGCCGGCCAGCGGCCCACCCGGATATCCGCTTGGCTCAGCCAGCGCGCCGGGCAGGAAATCAAACGTATACCCGGGATTGGCCACAATCTGCAGGCGTCCTGAATTGACTGCCGTATTGAGATCAAGACCCGGAATCGCCGCGAAATCGGCCGCCACGCTGGACAGTGTCGAAGTAGCCTGGTCAACTGCGACTTCATACCGTGTCACGGCCCCTGTAGAATCCGTCACACGTATAAAAATACTGCCGCCGGTAACCGGAGGAATCATATTGGCAACATCGGTCTCGGTCATCGTCCAGCCCGTAAGGCGATCAAACGAACCGGCCGTTCCCACTCCCTGGACGTGTAGATGATTGATTTCCTTGATGATTGTCAAGGCCAGCGTGTCCAGACTGGTGCTTATATCACGCACTATCGAATTACGTAAGGAGAGTAATCCACCAATGCGCCCTCCGGTCAGGTTCGTGTTATAAATGTTTTGACCGGCCGCCGTAACGCCCAGATCATAATCGCTTCCATTGACAACCAGGCCGACATCCAGATTCGTTGTCAGATTTCCCAGGACCACCGTCACGTCGCCCACAACCACATCGACGACATTGTCGTCCTTTTCATACGTCGTAATGCCGATCAGGCGGCTCAATTCCGTAATTAACTGATCCCGCTGATCCAGCATGTTGCTTACATCATGCCCCCGGACGGAAAGCGACTTGATTTTTTCATTCAATTCGGCAATTTGTTCTGTAATCACATTCACATCTTCGATGGTCGACTGGGCCTCGGACAAGGCCAGATCTTCCAGTTCCGTAACAACCGATCCCAGATTCCGCATCAGATTGCACAACGATTCCGCACCGCTGCCGACCAGACTCTGCATATTTACATCATTGGGATTGGCCGATAGGGAATGCATCGCATTAAAGAAATCATCCATTGCCGTGCTCATCGCCGATGTGGTTAATTCCGCAAAAGCGCTTTCCACGGTCGTCAGGGCTTCCAGTTCCTTTTCAAGCTGCGCGAGCGTCGATTCCTGGTTGACGATCTCGCCATCCAGCAGCTTGTTGACCAACCGTTTGATCCCGGTCATATCCACGCCCTGACCGATCAGGTGGCCGTTTGTATAGACCTCATCCCGCGGTCGTAGCTCGACCTTTTGGCGATGATATCCTTCGGTCGCCGCATTGGCCAGATTGTTCCCAACAATCTCCAATGCGTTTTGGGCGGCGTGAAGGCCACTGATTCCAATTTCATATCCGCTCATGTCTTGCTCTTGCTCCGGGGGGCATTTCGATTTATGCCTTCAAGCTCATCAAACCCCGCTCCAGATGCAGGGCGGAAGTCCCTCTGGCGTTGTACAATCGGGTTTGACCTCTTTCTCCCAACAGACACCGCAGCAGGGCATGGTTGATCCGGGCACAATCGCGCAGGAGAACCGTTGTAACATAATGCTCGTTTTTGAGCGCACGTACAGACTCTTTCAAGGACCGTTGTATCGCATGCACCTTTTGAAGCGGTGCGCCATCGAGTGATCGGCACAAACGCGTGAGATTTAATTTCTCAACCGAACATCCCAGGATGCCGGCGATCTTTTCCCGAACGAGTTCCCTGCGCGATTCCAGATCGACCGCCTGCTCCTGTTCGGTTCGAATCGTTTCCTGTAATGTAAACAGCATATTTTCATCACGTTTGATCACAGCGCTGCGCAATTCATCCAGCCTCGTCAAGGTATGTGCAATCCGCCTTTGCTCGGCTTCCAGGATTTCAAGCAGATCCTGCACTAAACATTCAAGACTCATATTGTTCGTCTTCATACGCTCTCATCCAGTTTCCATGTTTCGGCCTCATTGCTCTCCGGGGAGGACGCTCCATCGGTTTTCGGCATCTGCTCATACACCTGCTTCCAAAGTCCCAATCCTCCCTGATCGGCCACGGCCTGAGCCATGAATGACCAATACATACTCTTGATCTGTCCTGATGAAGAATCTTCCAGATCGGACTCGGGGATAGTCTGCTGCATTGCACTGAAAAGCCTGTGCAGGAAAATGGACTCGAAATCTCGCGCTGTCTGTTTGCGTTTCTCATCTTCCAGATCAACCCTGTCGGTTGAAGAGTGAACTTCGGGTCGGATCAGATTTTCAATCCCCAAACCAGCCGGTCCCCGGATTGTAAATTCATTGTTTTCCATAATCTGTTTCCAGGCGCCCGCTTCCCAATATCCTTACATCATCCGAATCTCAGCCTGCAGCGCCCCGGCTTCCTTCAGGGCGTTGAATATAGCAATCAAATCCCGCGGCGTCGCGCCGATGGCATTCAACGCCTCTACCAGTTCCGAGACCGTAACCACTTGAGGCACTCGAATCAGGTAGCCTTCTTCTTCCTCCACACCCATGGATGTGTCATCCACGACCGCCGTGGTGGCGCCGCTGGTGAATGGTGCGATCGGCTGTGAGACAAATTGCTGCTCCTTGATCTTCACGACCAAGCTACCCTGGGCAACAGCCGTTTCCAGAATCGTGACGTTGCCTCCCACAACAATTGTTCCGGTCTTTTCATTGATCACAACCACGGCGGGAATATCCACCTCGACATTCAATTGCTCAATCTGAGCGCGAAACCGATTCACATTGCTTTCGGTTACGGTATCGGGCACTCGAATTCGAATCGTACCGGCGCTTTCCACAAATACACTGTTGGGAAACGCTTGTTCGATAGCCTGCCTCACATGCTCCGCTGTAGTCGCATCGCTTTTTCGAAGTTTCAGCGTCATGTATCGCCGTCCTGCAATCGTTTGAATGATCTCGGAAACCTCCGAACGCACGATTGTGGCGCCATCTTCGATTCGTCCCGCGGTTGGATGATTTTTGGTCATACTGCTGCCGGTTTTTCCCTCGGCCGTCCAGGAAGCCGTGCTGATGGCTGTTCGTAAGGTGACGGCATAGACCTCCCCGTCAAAACCGCGAAGCTCGGTAGGGAGAAGCTGCCCTCCTTGCAGACTTTTAGCATCTCCCACAGTCGAGATGGTAATCGGAATCGTCGAACCCTGCATGGCATACGCCGGCAACTCAGCCATTACATTGACCAGAGCGATGCTGCCGCTGGTGAACAACGACGGAGACAGAGAAATCCCCTCGTTCCTTAACAGACTCGACAGTACCTGGGCACTGGGCAGTGAACTGTCACCTGTGTCATTCAAACCGACCACCAGACCCCAGCCACTCAACAGGTTGCGCCACTCACCATCCACTTCCACAATATCCTTGATCCGAGCGGCCGGAACCATCGCTGCCATACATAGAAGCAATATAAGGTTCATTTGGTTGATACGTCTCATATTCATTTCGCTCCGTGCAGCATTTCCCTTTAGAAGGGCCAGATGAAATCGAATATTTTCGCAAGCCAGCCGGGCTCATTGTAATCGGCTGTCACACCATCGCTGAGGGAGACCAACATGAAATTGGCTACCTGTTCGCTCCGTACGGTGTTGTCAATCAAAATGTCGCTGGGCCGGACAATACCGCTGACCTGAATCGTTTGACGGTCCCCGGTAACCTCTCGGGTTCGTGTACCCAACACCACCAGATTTCCGTTGGGATGCACATCCTCCACAATCACTGTGATGCGGTCTTCGATGCTTCGCTCATCCTTGTAATCGCTCTTACCTTCCAGAGATTTACTGCTTTCCGCCTCAATTTTCAGGCTGGGAATACTGGGAATGAGATGTTCAACGGTAAAATCATCCCCATCAAAATCTAAACTATGGGTGGTGGTCTTTTCCAGATCGCGATCCACCTTGTTATCGACCTTATGATCTTCATTGATGATGATCGTCAGCACATCTCCGACCTGCCAGGCCTTGTCGTCCGAATAGAGACTCGGTTTACTCTTGTTTTTTTTAGCCCAGATGGATCCGGCCTGGCAAGAGGCCGACAACACACATCCGCACAACAGGATTGTCAGGATCCAGTTTTTGCCGCCCATATGTTCATTCCTTCCCGATACGGTTCCAATGTTCCATCTTCCTTGACCCGAGCGGTAATTATCCGTCCGTTCCGCAGGGCCCCCATCTTGACTTTGATTATTTCCCCTACCCGGCCATCGGACAGTGCTTCCCCGACCCAGGATAACTGCAACAATGGGCTTTCCAGACGCACAACGACCATCTGCCTTCGTTTGACAACGATGATTGGTTCGGCTGGGGCAGTCAGTGTATCCGGAATCACATCCCCGGATCGAACCAATCGCTGAGCAACTTGACCATAGGGTGGTTTCCAGTCCGTCGGTTCGGCTGTATCCGATTCTACAGTCTCAATCTTCATATTCTGATTGGTCAGAAAGGTCCCGGCCGGTATCTCCTCCGTAGCAACCGCCCGACGACATCGAAAACGCAATGAAAACGCCACCTCACGACGTCCAAGCACTTTGTTATCCTTGACGATCTCCACGGAAACCCTTCGTGTGCCTTTTACCTGATATTGCCCCATCTGTGGACGTAAGTCTATATTTCCCGATCCATCCGGCAGAACCCAAGCCCGGGGCTTACGAAGAACTTTCAGTTCACAAAGCCGGTCGGATCCCATCACCGTTTCCAGAAAGAAACGGGCAACCGCTTCGATTCGATCCGGATGGATTTGCTTTTCGTCCCGTCGAACAAGCACTGTCTGGGCCCCGCTTAAAAGAACCTGATCCGCCTTGATACCGCTGGAAGCCAGTCGACTCAAGATGGAAACACGGTCCAACATAACCTGTTGACCGGTCAAAGCAAATTTTCCCAGTTCCACCGATTCGGCCTTGGCTTGCAGCAATGCATCTCCTCGGAAAATGCCAACCTGTCCTAATCGAATCACATCCTCCTGTATGACGATTTCGCGCGGCAGATAGATGCGTAACATATCCCCTTGCGCCTTGGCCGGTCCGGCACTTGCCATCCAAATCGCCATCCATGCAATGACCGCCCATTTCATATTTCCAGACTCCTCATCGGTCACTACCGCACCAGAGTGTTGAGCTGTTGTAACATATTGTCACCCACCCGGATACAGCGTGAGTTGATCTCATAACCTCGCTGCGCCTGAATCAGGTTGACCAATTCACTGACCATCTGTACGTTGGATTTTTCCAGATATTTCGAAAGAATACTGCCATACCCATCCTCCCCCGGAGTACCGGAGGTGGCGGATCCACTGGCTTCGGTCTCTCGATAGAGGTTGCCGGCCTCCGAACTCAGGCCGGACGGATTTTGAAATCGATACAACTCGATGTTCCCGACCGCCTGATTGCCGCTGGAGGTCTCCACACTGACTGTTCCATCCGCGGCAATATCGACCGTCTGAAAATCCTGCGGGATCGTGATGGTCGGACTGACTACAAATCCCGATGCCGTAACCAGTTGACCGTTGGCATCCATTTGCAGAGCTCCATCCCGTGTATATCGCAAATCTCCATTGGGCAACGTTACCTGCAAAAAACCGTCTCCCTGAATGGCGATGTGTAAATCATTACCCGTATTTTGAAATTCTCCAACCGTAAAGATCTTGTTTGTCGAAGCCAATCGGACACCGCTGCCGACCTCCAGTCCGCTGGGAGCGGTAATACCCGATGCCACCTCGCGGCCCGCCTCCCGAAGCTTTACATACAACAGGTCCTGGAAATTCACCGTCGAAGTCTTGAATCCGTTGGTATTCACATTGGCCAGATTATTGGCAATGGTGTCCACCATTGTTTGTTGTGCATCCATTCCCGTCGCGGCTGTGGAAAATGCCCTTAGCATTGTCTTTCTCCCTGGTCAGGATTATCCATTCGCTATACCCATGATTGTTCGCGTCAACTCGCGCCGACGCTGCATCAGTCCCATATTGGTTTCATACATTCGCGCAACCGTCATCAGGTCCACCATTTCCTCCATCAATTGGACGTTCGAACTTTCACGAAAACCCTGTTTTACAGAGGCATTCGTGGCGACAGCGGATTGGAGGTTGTCCGGCGCTTTGTAGGAATTGAAACCCACCGGAACCAACTGGTTCTCATCCGCTCCGAAATCCACGATTCTGAGCCTGCCAAACTGTGCCTGGCCCATTGAGACAACTCCCTCCTCGGAAATGGTAATGTCTTGTTCGTTGACATTGGGAGGAATGATGATCAATCCTTCGGCCCCGGCAACGATCCGACCCTGCAAATCCACCAGATTACCCTGCGCATTGATCTGTAATACTCCATTTCGTGTATAAAGAGGTCCTTCCGGCGTCTCCACGACCAAAAAACCCTTCCCTTCAATTGCCACATCCAGTGTCCGTTGCGTCGCTAGAAGCGTCCCCTGGGAAAAGTCTAGTCCCCCTTTGGTCACCAATTCCGCGACGGGAGGATCGGAAGCCGGAGCATCGGCCAGTTTGTCGAGTAGATGACGGCTAAACGTATTGATCTGGCGTTTGTATCCGGTCGTACTGACATTGGCCAGATTATTCGTAATTGTCTGATATTCCTTCATCAGAGCGTCAATGCTGGAACCTAATGGACCGGTGGAATTAACCATGTGCCGGACCTCCCGCCATGATCAAATCTTCACTGCCTTCTTCCATGTCCGCCCCTTGTTGGACGGCAATCCGATTCGTCACGCGCACCATTTCGTTGACACCCGCATCGCTGAGCCCGATCAACTCCACGCCGATAGACCGGGTAACTGCTGTGTCTCGACTTCCCCGCACCTCCCCGATATCTTGTATAACCTTGCCCTTCTCCAATTCGAAGATAACCAATACCCGGTCACCATGCCTCACCTCCAGGTCACACCGGATTCGCAATCCCGGTCCGGAAATCTCGGTCACTATTCCCTCGACAAACTCCGGCGCCATATCCTGTCCATCTATATCTTTGAGAATCATTGGAAATCGCGACACTAAAGCATGCCGACGCACATTGGCCCGCAAAAAGCGACGCCGATTCAGAAAATGGATATTGTCCGAATGGCTCAATTCCAGACCCTCCGGACCACAGGCCATCGTCAATCCATCAAATTCCCATGTGGCCGAACCCAACTGATACCGTACATTCCAAACCTGGCCGGGTTTACTGGAAAGGGGAATTGCCGTACGAATCACAATTTCATATTCATCATTTTTCGCAACCACTCCTTCGATCCGCTGATTTTCCGCTTTACCCGCCAAAGTAACCGTTACCAATTTCCCTTCCGGAATGGTTCGACTGCTGAGCCCCTTATCACCACGACTTCGTCGAACTCCGTAATTCCGCGCCCGACCTGCCAATCCCAGTTTATCCTTGACGGTATTGACCGTCGTGCTCAAACGCTTCCGTTCGACAATGCTCTTGCCCTGAGCAAACTGTTCTTGCATCAGTTTGGAAGCCCCCCGGTCAAACGCCACAACCATCGTAAAGATGGAATTCCTGCGTTTCAGTTCGGATCGCTCCACAATCCCTGTCAGAATCTCATGCTCTTCGGCGGTCAAACCCCTTCGATAACACTCCTCATCAAACTCCAAGGCCTGATTCTGTTGCTGGCGCTGCAGGCGCCAGCGACGCACGGCCAATAGTACAATTGTTAAAATCAGAATCAGGGAGGCGCCAACCAGAACAAACCACTTGTTGCCTGCCACATCCCAACCGCTGCCGTATCGCATCTCCCTCATCGCGCGGAATCGGTCGTACGGCGTTAAAGCCGTTTCCAACATCGGTTTCAAAAATGCAAGTATTGACAGCAGCATTACCCCTGCCTTATCGTAACCAAATTACCGAATCAGATTAGTTAGTTCTCGAAGGATGTCATTGGCTACCCGGATTGTTCTGGCATTGGCCTGATATCCATTCTGGGCTTGCATCATGTTTACAAATTCCGTCGCCACATCCACATTGGATCCTTCCAGGCTTCCCCCTCGCAACGTACCGGCCCCGCCGGTGGCTGCCATGGTCGCCACCGCCGAACCACTGTTAGCCGAAGTAAGAAAATACCCATCTCCAATCGCTTCCAGGCCGCCGGGATTCTGGAACGTGGCAATCTGGATGGCAGCCACATTCCTTTTTACACCGTTTGTAAAAGTACCTACCACCATACCACTCTGGTCGATGGAAATGCCGGACAGTTCACCGGCCTGATAACCGTCCTGACTCAGGGCGTTGGCACTGGATTGTTCACTGTAAAACTGGGTTAATCCGGTAAATTCACCCTCTGTTCCCAAATCGAATGTGATCGACTGGGTTACCCCGGGATTGGTGGAAAACTGTACGCCAACCGCCAAACTTTCGGTAGAACTGCTCAATCCCGCATACGAGCCATCGGAATTAAATTGAATCCCCGAGATGCGACGATTAAACGTCGAAGAAGTGATGTCATAACCGCTCCATGTCGGGCTGGTCTCCCCTCCAACGGCGGGAACCACCAGATCCCATGCATTGGTGGTATCAGTCTTGACCAGATACCCGCTCATAACATGCGGTTCCCCCGTGGAATCATAAACGGTAATATTGAAACTCTTACTGTCGTTGCCCCCCGGTGTTGTCAGGTTGAAGAATGTGGGTACCGTAAAGCTTTCTCCCCCCCCGGGCGTATAGCTCATCCCCGTGATCATGGCCTGGCTATAGCCACGATCATCACCAGTCAGTTCAATCTGTCCACTGGAGTTCAGCGTTGCGGTCGCATCGGGAAACTTACCGCTGACCCAGCTGAGCAAGTCCTGTACCGTACTTGTCGCCGTTACTGTAAAATCCCCGGCCGCCAGTGCGGTGCTCCCATCGGATTGCAGCCCGGTAATCGAAATCGTACCATAGGTGCCTGCCACCGTAAATTGATCCAGTGTATCCAGTTCGGTAGTTAAAGAAGCAACATTAGCTCCGCTATTGTACGTAAATCCCAGATCGGAAGTAAGTTTATGATAGGTGGCGTCCGTTGCCGAGGCAGAAGAGCGCAGATTCCCATTCATGGTAACGGAAGTGGTGGCCTGGGCGGGCATGGAAGCATCCCACGGGATATGAATACTCGTGTCTCCGGCGGTCTGAAATCCCTCGCTTTCTCCATACGTTCCGATTCGCTGTACTTTATTGCCGGTCGCCGGATCGACCAGCGTATTGTCGGAATCCACACTGAAAGAACCGATTCTGGTGTAGACGTTCTGGTCGCCGTCATTAAGGACAAAGTATCCCTCTCCATCAATTGCAACATCCAGGTCCTGTCCCGTTGAGAGTAGATTGCCCTGGCTCATATTCCGGGCAATGGCCGCCACTCCAACGCCACTTCCCATCTGCTGAGGATTTGTCCCACCCAAAGAACCCACCGGCCCACTGGCCTTTTTCAATGTCTGACTGAGAAGCTCTGCAAATGTTACATTGCTGGACTTATACCCAATGGTATTCACGTTCGCCAGGTTGTTACCAGCCACGTCCAGCATTGTCTGATGCGCCTTCAGACCCGTTACACCCGCTGCCAATGCGCCCATGTGTGTCTCCTTTTACTTCCCGCAGGATCCCAAAACCTATTGTTCGTTTTTAATACTGCTAACCTCTTCCAGTGCCACGGCAAACTCTCGAAGTTCATTCTGGCCTTCTTCATTTACCATGGTTACCTGTACTGCCAGTGAGGGTAAACCGCTATCATAATTAATTTCCTCGACTCGGCCGGTGAGCATTTGATCATAGTAGTCGCTATAGAAACTCACTTCCTGGGCCAGTAGACTCCTGGCATAATCCAGTTCCGCCAAATACATCGCCGCCTGAAAACTACTATCCATATTTCCAATGGTTTCGTTGATGGTTTCCAGATTAGTGTTCATTTTCTCGCTCTCTTCCAGTTGCGAGAATTGTGCAAGCTGAGCCGCCATCTGCTGATGATCCATTGGTTCCAGAGGATTTTGATTACGGAGTTCCTCCACCAGCAGTGTCATAAAATCCAATCGCTGTTGACTTGCCGCACTTACGCCTTCCATCGGCTACGTTCCTTCCTATGAATGCCAAGATCAATCAATCCATTCCATCTCATGCACTTAGTGTGCAATTGACATGCCATTGTAAAACACCGAATCCAGCCAATGCATATAAAGACTTTACATACAGACACTTATAGAATGACGGATAAATATCATTATTGTGTCGAATGCGCCAAACACTCCTGCATGATGGATAAAATCTCCCCATCGTCAGGAAAAGATATCGCTACATAACCGCCTTTCCAAAACCGGGGAGTTCAAAGAAATTTTCTTGTTACGTCCGATAAATCTTAATGCCCTCCGGATTCTTTGAAAAACCTTTGGTCTTTATTGGACCGTCCTATAAAAAATTCAAGATAACTTTGGTTCTGTGCCGAACAGGGTTCTATGAAAATCGATTGACTTCAACAACAGTTCCCTCTTCTTTGAATGAGAAGCGTATATGGCATTGGAAAAGATTCTGGTCGTTGGCAAGGACATGGAAACCCATCAACTGCTCCGGCCTTACACCAAAGAGTTGTTTGCGGCCGATGAACCCAGAGATGTCTGGGGTATGCTCGAATCAGTCGACCCGCATCTGATCCTGTTGGATCCGCATGTTCCGACCACCGATGTAACCGAATTCCTTTCCATGGCCTGCCGGAAAACAAACACGCCTCCAATCGTCGTTGTGGGCCATGAGAATGTCCAGGAGCATGCCGAATCTTTTCTTCAGCTTGGCGCCTTTGACTATATAAAAGGAAAGAAAGACCACAATCGCATAGGACAAATTATCGACAAACTCAAACGAATCCGCATCGATGGGAATACGGACGCCCGATTTTTCTCCAGTCAGTGTCCCTCTTCCGTATCGATTGTTGGACGAAGCGAGGCAACGGATCGGACTTTGCGAATGATTCGGGTTGTGGCTAAAAGCACCTGTAATCCGGTGTTAATCATCGGGGAAACCGGTACCGGCAAGGAACTGGCAGCCAAGGCCATTCATATCCTGCGGCATGGAACCAACAGTACATTTGTGGCTCTGAACTGCGCCGCTCTGACGGCTACCCTACTGGAAAGTGAACTCTTTGGACATGTTAAAGGCTCCTTTACCAGTGCTGATCGTGATAAAGTGGGCTTACTGGAACTGGCCGGGGACGGAAGCATTTTTCTGGATGAGATCAGTGAGATGCCGCCGGATTTGCAGGCAAAACTGCTTCGTGTGGTACAGGAAAAGACGTTCCGACGCGTCGGCGGAACGAAGGATATTGAATGTAAGGCCACGATTATTGCATCCAGCAATCAAAATCTGCGGAAATCCGTCGAGGAAAAAAAATTCCGCAGAGACCTGTACTATCGTCTTTCCATCTGCCCTATTGTCCTTTCTCCCCTGCGTTCCCCGGACCGATGCGAAGATATTCTGTTACTGGCCGAGTATTTTCTCAAAAATTCCACAATCTGCCCGGAAAAAGCCGGTCGAATTTCCGGGATGACCAAGTTAGCCCAGCAATCTCTTCTCAAACATCATTGGCCTGGCAATGTTCGTGAGCTGAAAAATGTGATCGAACGGGCCATTTTGTTGGAAACCAAAGATAAAATTGCGGTCGACAACCTGATAATCCATCCGGAAAATGGCATGGAAGCCGAGACATCTTCGCCGTTTGTCGGATTGAAAGACTTTTCACTGGAACGAGCTGAAAAGGAATTGGTCAAGCGAGCCCTCCAGCAAGCGGGCTGGCAAAAAACTCGTGCCGCGGCCCTTTTGGGTATAACTCGAGCAACACTCTACGCCAAGGTCAAGCAATACGAAATCACAGAGCCCGACAAAATAACCGAATCCGTAACAGCCTGATTCAGTCCTCTATCTTTCTATACTGTCTAATTCCTGAAATACAGCACCACGTAATGTCTAACAAGTACACACCCGTCAATCTTCCGTACAATCATCGTCTTGTTTTCGCATTCTCAATAGCTTACATCCCCTTCCCCTGAACCGCTTGAGAGGCTATTTGACGCCTGTATCCGCATTAGCAAGACAGGAAATTCATTCATGGCACAGATGTTGCTCCTCTTTGAACGTGATGGCGTATTGCGCCCCGTCGAAAGGTCTGAAAAAGGACAATTCGACCTCTCAATTGGATGACGAAGATGGAAATCGATACCGAAACTAAAAATGTGTTTGATCAGGCGTCACGGTCACCCCACGCTTCCGAATTGTTTGGCGGGCAGATGGAGCAGGACGTCTCCGTACAGGATTTATTTGCCGGTGATGATAATCTGTATCGTATAATCGAAAAGGGGCGCGGCCCCAACCTTCTTTCCCATGCCAGCAAAGTAGCACATAAGGCCGGCGCCAAGTTCCTGACGCCAACCCATCTCGTTCTCATGATAAATGTCGTCGTTATTATGGGCACTTTGGGTTATCTGGTTATGCGTGACCCGAGCGAAACGGCGATCCCACCGACACAACCATCCGCCGCCTCTGGTGGGCAGATGGAACTGCCTCGAATCAATCTGAGTCGAACAACATCCGCCGAACTGGATAAAGCTGTCTCATGGCAGGTTGCGGAACAACTTCTGCAATCCGGGGATTACATTCGCGCCTATTATGTATACGAAAAATTGAATCGGAATTTGACACAGCACAGAGAAGGTGACAACCTCATCCGGGATATGCTGTATCTCAAGATGGCGTTGTGTATACAGAAGCTGCCTGAATATGGATCACCGGAGGAATTGTTCAATCGGGCCCTGATCAGCCGTTCTCCGGTCGTTCGCGTGCTGACGAATTATCATCTCATGATGATCGCCATAGCCAACCGCAATTTCGACACCGCCCGGATGAGAGCCTATAAAACCCTGGCGCTTTTGCCAACCGTTCAGGATGAGTGCTCACCCAACATGGAAGGAGATTGTTACTTTACGATGGCCGAGGCCCTGACTAAACAAGTCATGTTGTTGAGCAATAAAGACATTGCGTTGCCCGGCACATTATGGTCCGACAGTCTTGCCTTGGAATATTTACCGGTGACCACACAGGAACAATTACGAAATCTGTTACAACACGGCGTTGAGCAAACCGCAATGGCGGCACTGACGCCTCATATCGCCAATCAGCCTGGATTAAGCGTCGGATCACAATGGTCGGCTATCGCTATGGAGGCCCCTCTGTCTGAGTTTCTGGCCCGATTTGCCACAGAAGCCGAATGGAATGTGACCTGGACGGCTCAACTGGAAGAAATCAAGAAACGCCCTGTCACGATGTACCTGCCCGGAACAGCCGAACAGCGAATCCCCGAAATCGCCGCCGGCAGTGTCGGATTGATCGCCGAATTTAATACGGATGACATTATCATTCATAATCCCAACAGTTATGAGGATCTGGCCGAACACAAACATCTTCTTACCCGGGAAGCCATTTATGTCTGGCGCCGGTTTCTCCTGCAATATCGCGGGGATCACCGTACTCCCAATGCACATTATGCCCTGGGCCTTTTACATGAAAATATTGAGCAAAGCATTGCTGCGGTAGGAGAGTACAAGCTGGTTTCCGGACAATTTTCCCACAATCCCCTAGCGCCGTATGCTTTGTTTAACGGCAGCCGTATTAAAACCGAAATGCGGGACTATGAAGGCGCCAAGGCTGATCTTACCGAGCTTCTGATTCAATATTCCGACTGTCAGTTGGTTGATGAAGCGTCCTTGTATCTAGCCGAAGCGACTATGAATGCAGGGCTTTACGAGGATGCGGTCCGTATGTTCCGAAAAGTCTATAATCTCGATCTGAGTAAGGAATCCCGTTGCAGAGCAGCGTACGGAGCAGGGCAATGCGCCTTTGAACTCAGGCAGTTTGACAATGCCAAAAAATGGCTTATGCAGGCAATCCTGTTAATGGAAAATCCACAGGACCGTCGGTTTGGTCCCGGATATTTTATGCTTGGAAAGACCTTGATGCAGCTCCAAGAGTATCCCCAGGCTGCAATTGCCTTGCGACAGGCTTTGGAAACCACACTTTCCACCAACGAATATGTTGAAGTTGTCCTCCAACTGGTCCAGGCGGAACGAAGCCAGGGAGATTATGTAACTGCCCTGAACATGCTTGAAACGATACCGATGGAAAAGCTGAGCCAATACTACATTTGCCAAACTCTGACGGCACAAGCGCAGATTTTTCGAGACATCGGTCTTACCGATACCGCCATTACATTACTTCGACGTCAGATTCAATACATCGCCGATTTTCGCAACCGGGCCCTGCTAACACTGGAACTAGCCAAATGTGAATTACAGATAGACGCCTTGAAACAGGCACGACAGGATCTGGCCGATGCCCTCAAAGATTTGGCACCGCCCGAACTGGCCAATGAAGCCCATCTTCTTCTGGCCGAAGTTTGTCTCCGGTTGGGCGATCTGTCCCAGACGGAAGATATCTGTCTTCGTTTTCTCCAACGCCACGATGTGCCCGTTTCACAACGAAATGCCGCCTTTGAAATTCTGGGACGTGTGTATACAAATAAAAACCAGCATGACAAAGCCGCTCTTGCATACGCAGGCCTGATCAAACCGAAAGCAGGAGGAACAAACTGAAAGGAGTAATCGGAATAATTCGATCTGTTTGGATCATAACGATTCTGCTTTTGGCCTCCGTCATGGCAGCCCAAAATACAGAAGACAATGATCGTCCGAAAGATGGTTCGGCTTCTCGTCAACTCCGTAAAATCCTCGTTTCCGAACAAATTTCGGCCATCGATACGGATCCGAATCAGACTGCTTCCTCCTCCACAAATGAACTGCAAGACTGGATCAATCGCTTGAACAGGCTGGATGTGCCGGATCCCAAGGCCACATCGGAGCCCCAAACACCTTCTGAAAATCCACAAGATGTACTGTTGCCTCCTCCGGTAGTAGCACAAGAAAGCCAGTCCCAGAAATCGCCGACTGCACAAAAACAACAAGAAACCAATGATCCCATTCTGGATGTTGTTCAGGAGGATCCTGAAGCTATTGCTTTTCCGCTTAAAACAGCAGATGCTTTGTTCTCAAATCATGATATGGAAAAAGCTTTACTTTATTATCAACTGGCCCTGAAAAATACAGATGTCGGTGAAGCCAATAACGATCGCCCCTGGGCGCTTTTCCAGACAGCCAATTGTTTACGACGTCGAGATCCGATCCGGGCGATTGAAATCTATAATCAAGTGATCTCTGAATACCCCGGTCATACCTTTTCCTCGATGGCAAAAATCCTGGCCGAAATCATCCAGAAACAACAAACCCAAAACCCAATAATTGTTTTGGAAAGATACGGATATGATCCCAATAGCCTCTGATCAGGTTCACCATGATGTTCTGATCATCGACAGAGATTCGACCTGTGTCCGAATCCTGTTGGAGGCTTTTGCGCAGAGAGCCATCCGGGGAACAGTCGCACCACAAGTCGATGTTGCTGTGAAATATCTCCATGAAAAGAAATTTGACGTTGTCTTTTTAAACTTACAAACCGTCTCGGAAAACGGATTAAGAGATTACCGATTACTCCGTAATATCCGAGTTGAACAACCGGAAACACCTATTCTGGTGACCAGTGACAAGGATTGTGCCCGCAGTGCAGTGGAAACACTTCGAGCAGGGGCTACGGAATTTTACGCCAAACCCCTGGATAAAGACCTGATCTCCAATATTCTGCAGACTTTATTGCCCGGCCATTGCATTCAAACGGCAGCGATTTTGCCCCGCCATGATGGGGGAATACAGCAAATTGTCGGCTCCAGTCCACAGTTGCAGGAAACGGTGGAAAGAGCCTGTAAGGTCGCTCCTACCTCGGTGCCGGTATTAATCCATGGAGAAAGCGGGACTGGCAAGGAACTCATTGCTCAGCTTATTCATACCCAGAGTCGTCGAGCCAATGGTCCGTTTATCAAACTCAATTGCGCTGCTCTCAGTGAATCCCTCTTGGAAAGTGAACTATTCGGTCACGAAAAAGGGGCGTTTACCGGCGCAATAGGCAGATTTCAGGGTCGGTTTGAGCGGGCCCATGGGGGCACCCTGATGCTGGATGAGATCACAGAAACTCCCTTGTCCTTTCAGGCAAAACTCCTTCGAGTGCTTGAAGAAATGAATTTTCAGCGCGTAGGAGGTTCCGAAGACATTAATATTAATGTTCGAATTATAAGTACGACAAATACGAATATCCTTGAGTTTGTTCGCCAAGGCTTTTTCAGGGCCGATTTATACTATCGATTAGCGACTATTCGGTTGCCTGTTCCTCCACTCCGAAATCGGCCTCAAGACATTCCACAGCTCATCTGGCACTTTGTCAATCGATTTGCCCAGGAAATCCGACGTCCGATAACGGCCGTTGACGAACAAATGCTCCGTACTTGTCATAATTATTCCTGGCCCGGAAATATCCGACAATTGCGAAACACAATCCGAGCAGCGATGATTTTTGGCTCGGGACAGGTGCTTTCTCTGGATGAAACACCATGGCTTCTGGACGAATTGACAATAAATGAGCCGTCGCCGGAAACTTCGGATCTGGCTGGGGTCCCATTAAAAGATATCGAACGACAGGCTATCCTCGCCACTCTCGAAACCACGGAAGGAAATCAGGCAAAAGCCGCTAAAGTTCTTGGAATCAGCGGGCGAACTTTAAGAGAAAAGATCAAGAAGTACAGGCAGTCTTTGCCGGATTTCGATTCTCGCCGAACAGCAGCGGCATATTCCTGAACCACGGAGATTAAACATGGCCGAAGAGGAAAAACAGGAAAAAAAAGAACAAAAAGCAGAGGAGAAGGTAGCCAAAAAAGTGAATCTACCGGGGGGAATGTTCCTATGGGGTATCATGGGAGCTATGGTATTGGCCGGTTTGCTTGGTGGATTTGCTCTGGCTCAATTACTGGCCGGCTCCGATCCAACCCCGCCTCAAAACCAGAATGCAGGTGATTCCAAAGATCCGGTCCCGATTAAAACATTTGATGATCTTCTTTCGGAGAATCCCGACCAGGAAATGTCCTGGCCTTACGAAATCCAAGAACCTATCATCGCCAATCTCGATGAACCCGGTGTAACACGATATATTCGAGCCAGTATTACATTGCAGGTCAGTTCGGAAATGAATAAGGAAAACGGACCTGTATTTCTTCAGGAAAAAGAACTCGTAATCCGCGATACGATTCACGCTTTTTTCTCCGATTTGAGCTTGGAAGACGTGAGGGGACGTCGGAATATCGAGCGAATTAAGAAGCAGATTCGAGAGATTATTAACGAACAACTTTTTTCTGAAAGCAAGCCGTTTATTCTGGAAATTTACTTTAGAGAATTTGCCGTACAATAAAATGGACACCACAGACACGAAAAAACTTACACGAGATAAATTACGTCGCTTGCGACAAATGGCGGGGGCATTCGGTCTTCGAGACAATACTGAATCCACACCGGAATGTGAGTTGTTCGATTGGCTTAAACCCCACCATTTTGCCCGGGAAAATCTTTCATCCTATGAATCTTTTGCGCGAAAAATTGAAAAGCAGGTACTCATCACGTTTGAAAATCTCTGCCACGGACAGTTCGAAGTTTCTGCAGGGTCCTACGAACAAGACTATGCCCATAGGTTGGCAAATCAAGTCCAAACCGAACAGCAGAAATATTATTTTCTTCCTCTTAGTGTAAACAGCAAGGAACGAACCGGTTTTGTGTCCATCGCACCCGATTCTGCCGCTTCTCTTGTGGGATATATGTTGCGCGACCCGGATTTTGCCGCCGGTGAAGATCGTGAGTTGACCAAGCTGGAAGAATCGATCCTGATGGATGTAATCGCGGCAATTACGGATACCATTACCCGCGTTTTTAGCGAAGTCGGCGGTCCTGCAATCCAGAAAGCCTCCCGCTTCATTAAGGGAGACTGGCCGATGGATTTTTCGGGACTGGAAGACTTATTCAGTATCACTCTTTCTCTCGCCAGCGAAACGGACAACATTGAGTTGCGATATACATTTACCGCAGAGGCGATGGAGCCAATCCTGGGCGTGGAGCCGAAAACCGGAACCAATCAAACACCGCAAGAGCTTAGAGACAGGATCATGGAAACGATTCATGAAGCGCCGATCCAGGTGGAAGCCCGTTTGGGACGAGCTTTGATTTCATTGCACGATATTATGCGCCTTCGGACGAACGACCTTGTTGTGCTTCGAAAACGGATTACTGAACCCATCGACGTCCTTTTGAATAAGCGTGCATGTTTTAAGGCCTATCCTGCACGAACGGCCACGAAATATGCACTGGTGATCTCCTCTCAGGAGGCCAAATAATAATACGTCATTGACTAGGGATGGAACACAATGGCTGAAACAGAACAGGCACAAGCCACCGCAGAGATGACCGACGACGCCACGACAGAAGTCCAGGATACCGAACTGGAACAGGTTGAACAGGGTGTGATTCCGGCCGAGGAGGAAAACCTGGATATCCTGCTCGATATCAACATGCCTATCATTGTTAACATGGGCCGCACGACGATCCCTTTCCGTGATCTCTTACAGATGGGGCCCGGTTCCGTTCTCCAGCTCGACAAGGCCGTTGGACAACCAGCCGAGATTTTTGTACAAGACATACGTTTTGCTACCGGGGATATCGTTGTTGTTGACGGTTGTTTTGCCGTTCGGATTAAAGAAATTCTCGGTAAAGAGGAACTGGAGGAACAACAACGAAACGAAGAACTGGATTGACTTCAATGAGAGAAGATTCAACTCACGGATGAGACATGGCGGATAATGACGTTACAATGCCGGCCGATTCGATTACCGGCCGACTGGCAAAAAACAGCAATATTATCTTTGCGGCAGGGCTGGTGGCGATTCTGGCCACTTTGTTAATCCCCTTGCCGACATTTCTTCTGGATATCGGCCTATCCTGTAGCATTTCACTGGGACTGGCCATCCTGATTATTGTGCTCGGTACAAACCAGCCGATTGAATTATCTACGTTTCCATCGTTGTTATTAATCACCACTCTGTTTCGTCTGGCATTGAATGTCGCTTCGACCCGATTGATTCTTCTTCAGGGAAACGCCGGTACAATCATCGAAACATTCGGAAACTTCGTCGCCGGCGGAAGTCTGATCGTCGGGCTGGTCATCTTTCTGATTCTGGTCGTTATCCAGTTTATCGTGATTACTAAAGGTGCTTCGCGAATCAGCG
This sequence comes from Sedimentisphaerales bacterium, assembly GCA_016926155.1. GTDB lineage: Bacteria > Planctomycetota > Phycisphaerae > Sedimentisphaerales > Anaerohalosphaeraceae > JAFGGE01. The sequence continues at coordinate 110,198 of JAFGPC010000051.1, read as the reverse complement.
AGGTTTCGGCTCGATTTGTTCTGGATGCCATGCCTGGTAAGCAGATGGCAATCGATGCCGATCTGAATGCCGGCAATATTACCGATACCGAAGCCCGGCAACGGCGAAAAGATATTGTTCGAGAAAGCGAATTTTATGGAGCGATGGACGGTGCCAGCAAATTCATCGCAGGGGACGCCAAGGCGGGGCTGATTATCACTGCCGTCAACCTTGTCGGCGGGATTATTCTGGGATATACCCGCGGTATGACCATTGCCGATGCTATCCGACGGTATTCCATTCTGTCCATCGGTGATGGTCTGGTCAGTCAAATCCCTTCGATCATTATAGCGATCAGCTCCGGTTTTCTGGTCAGTAAAATCCGATCCAAGAACACCGTCAGCTTTGACCTGACCCGCCAGCTTTTACGGCATTACCAGCCCATTGGAATTGCCTCGGTCGTCATCTCGGCATTCGCGCTGGTGCCTGGTTTTCCCAAGCTGCCGTTTTTGCTGATCGGCTCCGCCTGCGGGTGGTTCGCCTGGTCGTCCCGTCAGGCTGAGCTTAAAGCCCGTAAAACTGACAAAACAAAACCGGAAGCCAAGCCGGAAGAAACCGAATCCGTGGAAGAACTTCTGAGTATCGACATCCTGTCAATCCTGGTCGGCGTTCGACTGATCAGCCTGGTCGATCCAAGAAAGAAAAGCAGCATTTTCGATCGAATCGGGGCTTTACGTCGCCGTATCGCCCAACAACTGGGATTGATTGTGCCGCTGGTTCGGCTTCGCGACAACATCAATCTGGAGCCTACCGCCTATGAAATTCGGCTCTATGACCATATCATCGCTTCCGGACATATCGAGCCGGACAAATTTCTGGCGATGGATTCTGGCACCGTCAGTAAACCCGTTCAGGGTATTCCCACGCGCGAACCGGTTTACGGCCTGCCCGCCCTTTGGATTACGACGGCAGACAAGGATCATGCGGAAATCAACGGGTATACAGTGATCGATCCGGAATCGGTCCTTATTACCCATTTATCGGAAACACTGACCCGACACGCCAATGAACTGTTGACTCGCGAGGATACGCAGCAACTTGTTGAACGGCTTCGCCGAAGCCAGCCGTCTCTGGTGGGAGATGTAGTAGGGGAATTGGTTCCGGTTGGCCTGTTGCAGCGGGTATTGCAAAATCTTCTGCGGGAAGGCATTCCAGTACGTGACCTGCCTTTGATTCTGGAGGCACTGGGGGAACATGCCTCGCGCACCAAGAATGCAACTCTACTGACCGAGGTAACTCGAAAGCGGCTGGCTCGCGCTATCACCGAACAATACAAGTCCCCCACCGATTCGGTGGTTGCTTTGACCCTGGATTCCACACTGGAACACCATTTAATCAGTACGATCAATCAACAGGGGGAAAATGTTTCTTTGAACATCGCGCCCGAAATGGCGCTGGAATTGAATCGGAATATTGCAGAGGCCTGGAAGACAGCGATGAACAAGGCCTATGAGACGATTGTACTCCTCTGTGATTCACGAATTCGTGTTGCCCTATATAACATGATTGAACGCAATATTCCCCGTCTGCCTGTTGTAGCCTACGATGAAATCGTCCCCGACACGCATATTGAACCGATCGAAACCATTAAAATTCAAGAAACGGCCTCCTTGTTGGGAGGACGCCAGCAAACGGTAGGAACGGCATAGCATCAAGGATATAAGACATGGAAAACAAGATTAAACCAATTGCCGGCTCGCTGGGTGTGGCCATGTTTTTTATCATCGCCATCGTTGCATGGATCAGCGATTGTGAGCCCGGCACATGTGCTTATCGAGCCCTTGTCGGAGGAATTGTTGCCTATATAGTCGTCTCGATCGCCGGCCGTATCATCCTTCGTATTCTCGTCGACGAAATCATCGAAAACCAGGTCCGCCAATACAGTCAGCGTTATACAGAAGATCGTTAACTGTCAGACCTATCCGGTTTGGGTCCATTCCTTTATTCCCATTTATCCCCCATTGTGATAAAGAAGGAGTCCTATCGTCCGAGAAGGTATTGGACTTTAAAAAAATTTGGCGGATTTTGAAAAAAATCAACTATAATCACTAAAAATATTCAAGTTGTTGTCTCCGAATTCGACAATAGCATAGGATGAGAGAACCCATAAGAAGCCTTAAGCTGATGAGATTCAGAAATGGATATCAATATTACAAACAAGATCGGACAGGTTCCGGCCGAATCATTATCGCAAGCCGGACCGACAGAGAGAATTCGAATTCAAAACGACGCGGTCAATGCCGCTTTGCTGGGGCAATATTCCGAAACAATTCAACAAGCCCTGCAAATGGAAAAAACAGCTTCCGACGCCCAGGCCGTGTCTCAGGCCAAACAGGATCTGGAAAACGGAACGCTGGAAACAGCCGAAGCGATTCGACAGGCCGCATTGAAAATCGTATCTTTTGGTATATAAAAGACTTATCACACCGGCCAAGGATGGCTGGCGAGTCCATAACGGATTGACAGGAATCTGGCGAGGAGCACGGATGCAGGTAACCCCTGTTAACGGCCTCGCCTTTTTTCTGCGTTCTGGATCCTATCAGATAGATTGATCCAACATCAAGCCAAACGGAATCGCTCCTTTATGACTGTAACTGCGATATGTTGGAAGATAGTTTTTATCGCAGTATTTTTGGAATTCAGCTAAATTCTCATTTGAAACATATCGGAGTTCATTATTATCGGATTGAACCTTCGGTTTCTTTCGGTTTTCTCTGCCACTTGGCTCCGTAATCAGAGGGACAGATTCAATCACCCTGCAAAAAATCCTCTTCGTCACTTCAACACCCCCCATTAAATACATTGCTACCGGAAATTGCGAACACCCCTACATTTGAGACATGTATTATAGCACAAATAGGCTGAAAATGCAAGTTTTGCTTTTATAACGCCGAGTTACTAAAGAGCTCTTTCCCAGGAATTATACGTGAAAGTTCAGGATGGGATAAACCAATATGAAAGTTCTTGCAAAATGTCCTAAGTGTGGCCATGTATTGGAGTTACACATCGATTCTGCCGACAAGCGAAAGCGTTGTTCCAATTGCCGTGGAATAGTGAAAATCCCGGATCTGATTAGTATGGACAAGGCAGTACGGATCATCGAGACCTCCGATTCCCATGTTATTGCCGATACCGACGGAAACCTCTACGCATAGCAACATAGAATCCTCGTCCATTTCATCCTCTAAGATACTCTCGAATCCGAGAAATTCGGGAATTTTTAAACCGGCTCTGAACCAATGTATGCCTATGATAGTACAATACAACAATCCAAAAACATATAATTTCAGAGGTTAAGAATAATGGAACAAACTAGTGGCAAAAAGTTTCGTTTTCGAGCCATGGTGTCGGTTCTTCTGGCACTTTCTTTTCTTGTTTTAGCAATTACTGGCTTGATTCTGTTTGCCAGTCCCCGTGGGCGAACTGCCCATTGGACCAACTGGACCCTGCTTGGGCTGGACAAGGAACAATGGGCTGCCATGCATATGTGTTTCAGTTTTCTCTTTATTCTCATTTCCATCCTGCACACAATCTATAACTGGAGGCCGCTGATCCATTATTTTAAGAGTCGTCTGACTCGATCTTTTGCTATACGGCTTGATTGGCTTCTTGCAGTGATTTTTTGTATTGCTGTTTTCCTGGGCATTTTTTGGAATGTGCCACCGTTTTCTTCGATCGTAGCCCTGAATTATAAATTCAAGGATCATTGGGAAACTCCCGCCGCTCAGGGCCCCATACCGCATGCTGAATTGTTACCTCTCAATGAATTAGCGGATAAGGCCGATATCCCATTGGAAACCTTATTATCAAACCTGAAAACAGCTGGAATCGAAGTCCCTTCCAATGATGTGATTTTTGGTACATTAGCCAAAAGCAACAATCTGTCACCAAACCAACTGTATTCTCTAGCCACCGGAAAAATGGAAAGAGGAAGTGGACAAGGTCGTGGAGGTCATGGCGGGGGAGGGCTCGGAGGACAGACAGGAGGCGGAAGCCGGGGCTTTGGACGAATGACCCTAAAACAGGTTTGCTCCGACGAAGGAATTAATCTGGATCAAGCTATAAATACGCTTAAAAAGGCTGGAATTGAGGTTCCTCAGGATGCCACACTACGACAGATTGCCGATGAGGCGGGCAAACTTCCTCACGATATCCTGGAGATGATCCGTGAATAATCTCTTCGCTCCGATTACAGTTGGTATACTGTCGGATCAGGTATTCCGGCTTCTGCAAAACCTTTTTTTCTCAGTCTGCAAGAGTCGCAACGTCCACAAGCTCGATTCTGAGAATCGGGATCATAGCAGCTATGGGTTAAACTGTAGTCAACTCCAAGCCTGATCCCTGTCTTGATAATCTCGGACTTGCTCATTGTGAGAATCGGGGTATGGATGCGGAATTTTCCCCGACCCTCCACCCCTGCAGCCGTCGCTAGATTGGCCATTGTTTCGAAAGCCGTAATAAATTCATCCCGGCAATCCGGATATCCACTGTAATCGGTCGCATTGACCCCGATGAAAATATCGAAGGCGCCGAGCACTTCGGCCCAGGCCAGGGCATAACTGAGAAAAATAGTATTTCGAGCAGGCACATACGTCACAGGAATCGGACCAGAAGTAATCTCTGTGCGATCTTTGGGAACATCCACTGAAAAATCTGTTAGCGCTGATCCTCCCAATGACCCCAAGTCGATGTCTACAAACCGATGCTCCACTACACCCAGCGATTGAGCTGTATGTCGGGCAGCCTTGAGCTCAACCGTATGACGTTGCCCATACTGAAAACTCATCGCAAAGCATGAAAAACCCTGATCCCGTGCGATGGCAAGCGTCGTTGCCGAATCCAAACCACCACTGAGGAGTACTACTGCCGTTTTGTTCATTTCCAAGCTGTCCCTTGCAAATCCAATCAGTCCCGTTAAGATAACAGGATAGTATAATCGCTTTTGTAACAAGGGTAAACCATGGCCGACGAAGTAAATCTGGAGTTATTCGACAATCCGCGGCCCGGCAGGGAATATACCATCACCATCCGGGTGCCGGAATTTACCAGTCTTTGCCCGAAAACCGGCCAGCCCGATTTCGGTGAAATCACAATTGAATACACCCCGGATAAAACCTGCATTGAACTGAAAAGTCTGAAATTTTATATGCAAAGATACCGGAATAAGGGTGTTTTTTATGAGCAATTGACCAATGATATTCTGGACGATTTGGCCGGGGCCTGCCAACCCCACTGGATGCGCGTTACCAGTCGGTTTTCGCCACGAGGAGGAATCACAACCGACATTATGGCTGAGTTTAAAACGGAATAATCCTGAATTATCAGAAGAGGAACAGGACCATGCCGATCAGCTTTCACTGTGAAGCCTGTAAAAAAAAGATCAAAGCACCTGATGAAGCCGGGGGTAAATGGGGAGCTTGTCCCTATTGCAAGCATCGCTGCTATATTCCCATGCCTAAATCGGATGATGAGCCGGAACTGAAACTCGCGCCCATTGATGAGGAAGAGGAACAGCAATATAAGCAGATGATGCGGGAAACCTATAATTTGACCCAGAATATCCTGCACGAAACACAGACTCCCGCCGAGGGCGCAACACTATCCAACAGTTCCGACCCTGTTCCGGAAAAGGAATTGATCCGACGGATTATTATCTATCTTCGACAGATGGCCGAGGGCAAACTCGAGGAAGCGGACGACATGGCCGGACAACTCCAATCGCAATCCGAACAGGTGAAAGATCTTTTAAAACGGATGGCTCGGACCGAACAACCCGAACCGGAACTGGCTGATATCGCCCCCAAGATCCTTCATGGATTCATGAAAGGGTTGTACGCCAAACTTTAAGTGAGACCTGCAGACCGACCCTGAAGTTGAAAAATGCAGTTGTCTGGGAGATGATTTGAAACCTGCCCCATACGTTTTGAGTACTACCGATATGGCAGAGAGTGTAATCAAAGTAGAGAAAATCAGCAAGTCCTTCGGCCCTATACGTGCCGTACAGGATCTAAGTTTTTCGGTTTCTGAAGCCTCCTGTTTTGGTTTTCTCGGTCCCAATGGCGCCGGAAAAACAACTATGATGAAGATGATCTACGGCAAGGCCACTTGTGACCGGGACTGTCGCGGCACTATGGACATCTTCGGCTTTGATCCGCGAACCGATGAGCTGGCCATTAAGAATTTGTCCGGCGTCGTACCACAGGAAGACAACCTCGACGAAGAGCTCAATGTCATCCAGAACCTGATGATCTTCGCTCGTTTTTATAATTTACCCGGTGCTGTCGCCAAACAACGAATCGCCGAATTGTTGGATTTTCTTGAACTGTCGGAAAAAACCCGATCCAAAATCCGTGAATTATCCGGCGGGATGAAACGGCGACTGGTCATCGCAAGGGCACTTCTCAATGAGCCCCGGCTGTTGATCCTCGACGAACCGACTACCGGTCTGGATCCCCAGGTACGTCACTTGATCTGGGACAAGCTCCGCCATCTCAAACGTCAGGGCACCACCATCCTGTTGACCACACACTACATGGAAGAGGCCTTTCAAATCTGCGATGAACTGATCATCATGGACAAAGGACTGGCCATCCTTCAGGGCAATCCTCGCCAACTTCAGCGTGACAATATCGAACCCTATGTGTTGGAAATTCTTGATGGGCAACCGATCGATGAATTGGTCAGAGGCGATTTACTCGATTCGGTGCGAGCTGATATTTCGCATGAGGTTTCCCGGCTCTATGCCGATGAGATCGACGATCTGCAACAGATCGCCGCTGCCCTGCACAGTGACAATTACCTCATCCGCCAGTCAAATCTGGAGGATGTTTTCCTGAAAGCCACCGGGAGAAGCCTCAATGCCGCCCAGTAATGCACGACTGTATCCACCTCTCTGGCGACGTCTGTACAGCGTCTGGTTCCGGCATGTGCGCGTTTATACGCGGCATTTGATCAGCAATGGCTTTCCTCCCTTTCTGGAACCGCTTATCTTTCTGGGTGGAATCGGACTGGGACTGGGAGACTACATCGGCCGAATGGATAACATGGCTTACATCGAGTATCTGGCAACGGGATTACTATGTACTGCCGCCATGTGGACAGCGGCCTTTGAATGCAGCTACGGCACATTCATCCGGCTGGAGTTTGAAAAGGTTTATGACGGCATGCTCGCCGCTCCGATTACTGCGGAAAACCTCATCGTCGGCGAAATTCTCTGGGCCGGAACCAAGGGCGTATTCTTTTCATTCGCTGTCTTATGCGTACTGAGTCTGTTCCGCATCATCCATCTTCCTCATGCTCTGATCGCTCCCTTTGTCGGATTTCTCACAGGTACAATGTTTGGCGCTCTTTCATTGCTGATCACCTCCTACGTGAAAACAATCAATCATTTCAATTTCTATATGACGGGACTGCTGTCACCGATGTTTTTTTTCTGTGGTGTGGTCTTTCCGATCAGCAAACTGCCTCCCCAAGTGTATCCAATCGCTCAAATCCTGCCTCTGACCCATTCTGTCCGTATCCTTCGTGCGGTTTACCTGGTACAATTTGACGCTCTTCTTCTTTGGGATGTCTCCTATATTGTACTTTTCATCACATTGATCAGTTTTTTCGCTGTCAAACGTCTCAAGAAAAGATTGATAAACTAGACCACTTACCTTATATAGATTCCCGGTGAAAGTCGTATTTCATTCGGATCGCTGGGAGATGGACATGAACGATGGCATGACTCGTCGGGATTTTCTCAGTACTATCGGCTGTTCTTCAGCCCTGCTGACTTTACATGGTTGTGGTTCTCTTGAACGAAATCTCACCCCTGCCCGGCCCAATGTCGTAGTTATCTTCACCGACGATCAAAGAGCCGATTGCCTCGGTATTTATCCCAAGCCACTGTTAGGTATCAAAACGCCTCATCTGGATCGGCTCGCCAGGGAAGGTGCATGGTTTGAGAATATGTTCATCACCACCTCGCTTTGCTCTCCCAGCCGGGCTTCGTTCCTATCGGGATTGTATGCCCATACGCATGGCGTGATGAACAATTTTACCGATTATCCGACCAATCTGGCCAGCTATCCCCGTCGCCTTCAGGAACAGGGCTATAACACCGCCTATATCGGAAAGTGGCATATGGGTGAACAGGATGACCAGAAACGTCCAGGATTTGACTACTGGATCACCCACAAAGGGCAGGGAAAATATTATGATACCACCTTCAATATCAATGGCACACGCAGGGTGGTCAAAGGATACTACACCAATGTCGTCACCGATATGGCCGTTGACTGGCTAAAAAACAAACGCCAATCCAGTAAACCTTTTCTGATGATCCTGGGGCAAAAGGCTCCGCATGGCCCGTTTATGCCGGAAGAAAAGTATCGGCATATCTATGATCATCTCAAGATCCCGTATCCCGAGTCCGGCTTTCATCTGGAAACCAAGCCCCAATGGATTACCGAACGCCTCGATACATGGCATGGCATCTACGGCCCGCTCTACGAGTTTCGCAAGGATTTTCCCGACCGCAGCCCTGAAGGCGTGGATCGATTTGAGGATTTTGTCCGCAGTTATACCGGCACGATCAATTCCGTCGACGACAGTGTCGGCGCCGTCTACAAAGCCCTACAGGAAACGGGGCAGCTTGACAATACGATCTTTGTCTTTACCAGTGATAACGGCTTTTTACTGGGCGAGCATGGTATGATCGACAAGCGGACCATGCATGAAGAGAGCATCCGTGTGCCGCTGGTAGTGCGATATCCCAAGGCGATTCGACCTAATACCCGCATCGCCGAACAGGTGCTCAGTATCGATCTGGCCCCGTCCATACTCGAGCTTTGCGATGCCCCGCCGCTGGAAAAGATCCATGGCAAGAGCTGGGTCCAGCTTCTTGAAGGAAAATCGGCCGGCTGGCGAACGGCATGGCTCTATGAATACAATTATGAAAAACAGTTTCCTTATACGCCTAATGTCCGTGGTGTGCGTACCAATCAATGGAAGTATGTTCACTATCCCCATGGGGATGATGGACCTGACCGGCATATGGCCGAGTTGTACAACCTCAAGGAGGATCCCCAGGAACGGAACAATCTCATCAACGATCCAAAGTATGGAGATGTTATTACAAAACTTAAAGCTGAACTCCAGCGGCTTCTTCGAGAAACCGGCGCCCTGCCCGATCAAATGCCCCTTGATGAAGGTGTGAAAACCGAATTGCCAGAACAATCTATACGATAAGGGAGATTAAGAATGAAAACCCATATAATTTGTTCTCTATTGGTACTATTGTCTTGTATCCTTTTACCTGGTTGCGTCGGAGGTTCACAACAGACAATCAATCCAGCCGACTACACCGAGACGATTCGGGTGGCATGTATCGGAGACAGTATCACCTTTGGCGCCGGGATTCAGGACCGTGAGAACAATCACTATCCGCTGCAACTGGGTAAAATGCTCGGCGACAAATGGCAAACACGAAATTTCGGTGTCAGTGGCGCAACCCTGCTGCGTGATGGAGATCTGCCGTACTGGGATCAGCAGGCCTATCAGCAGGCCCTGCTCTATAATCCCAACGTGGTCATTATCAAGCTGGGCACCAACGACACCAAGCCGCAAAACTGGAAATACAGCGACGAATTTGTCCGCGATTACAAGGATATGATCAAGAGCTTTGCCGCCCTGCCGGCCCATCCGAAGGTCTGGATCTGCCTGCCTGTACCCGCCTATGAAGTGCGCTGGGGTATCTCGGACGAAATCGTCCGAGAGGGTGTGATTCCCAAAGTCCGCCAGATCGCCAAGGAGATGGGGGTCGGATTGATCGATTTATATACTCCCTTGAGTGATAAACCTGAGTTGTTCCCCGATAAGATCCACCCAAACGCCGAAGGGGCTCGTCAGATGGCCGTGGAAATCTACAAGGCCGTCACCGGATCCGAACCGGTTGCGTTTATACCTATTGATGTGTTGTCGATATCATAAAACCAGTCCGTGAGGTAATAATATCAACATAAAATGTGGAGGATAGATCGTGAGTGAGTTTTCTATAAGCCCGGCCGGGGAACAATTTCCCATTCCCCAGGAAAACGAATACGCTCCAGAAATGGATCGGCTTGAAAAATTAACCCAGTCCGCTCGAAGTGAAGGCAAGGAAATCGTTGTCGTCATGGGCGTTGGATTTGTCGGTGCGGTTATGGCCGCTATCATAGCCGACACCGTTGATCCATCCACCGGCAAACCCAACAAGTTCGTTATCGGCTGCCAGCGGCCCAGCACGCGCAGCTACTGGAAGATTCCACTGCTCAACCGAGGCGAATCTCCCGTCAAGGCCGAGGATCCTGAAGTCGATCCCATGATTGTCAGATGCGTCAACGAAAAAAAGACCCTGACTGCCACGTTCAACAGCGACTGCCTCACGCTGGCCGACTGCGTTGTGGTCGATGTGCAGTGCGATTACAGCAAACGCGATCTGGGAAATCTCCGCACCGGTCAGGCCGATATGAAGGCTCTGGAAGCCACCATGCGGACGATCGGCAAAAAAGTGCCGGCCCATTGCCTGACGCTGATCGAAACCACCGTCGCCCCCGGCACTACCGAGTTTGTCGCCTGGCCCATCATGAAAAAGGCATTCAAAACCCGTGGTATCAACACCGAGCCTTTACTGGCTCACAGCTTTGAACGTGTCATGCCCGGCAGAGAATATGTCGCCTCCATCCGCGATTTTTGGCGCGTCTGTTCCGGATGTAACGCCGAAGCCCGACAACGCGTGGAAAAGTTCCTCCGTGAAGTGCTCAACACCGAAAACTTTCCTCTGACCGTCATGGATCGCCCCATTGAATCGGAAACTACCAAGATCGTTGAAAATTCGTATCGTGCGACCATTCTGGCATTCTTGAATGAATGGTCCCTGTTTGCCGAGCGTAATGGTGTGGACCTGATCAAAGTCATCAAGGCCATCAAAATGCGCCCCACACACAGCAATATCATCTTTCCCGGTCCGGGCATTGGTGGGTATTGCCTGCCCAAGGATGGCGGACTGGGATACTGGGCTTATAAGCACCTGCTCGGTTTTGATGACGATATCTTTAAGATTACCACAGCCGCTATCGACATCAATGATACCCGCGGTCTGCACGTAGCCACCCTCACACGCGATGCATTGCGGAATATGGGCCGTTATATTGCCGGTGCCAATGTGCTGATCTGCGGGGCCAGCTATCGTCAGGATGTCGCCGATACCCGTTACAGCGGCTCGGAAATCGTCGTCCGAAGGCTGACCGAGATGGGGGCGGAGATGCGCATCCATGATCCCTACATGGAACACTGGTATGAACTGGAAAAACAGGATACGTATCCTGCTCCGGGCCATAGCTGGGCTCGTTTCTTCCGGAACCAGGATCATTTGCCGGATATGCGTATACAGAATGATCTGTCCGTAGCAATCAAAGGCGCTGAAGCCCTGATTCTGGCTGTACCACATGAGCCATACCTGAACCTGGATCCGGATCAGATCGTGAAATGGGCCGGTCAGCCGATCGCGATCATCGATTGTTTCGGGATTCTCGATGACAGTAAGATTCGACGTTACTTTGAACTGAATTGCGAGGTCAAGGCGTTGGGGCGCGGCCATATTCAGCGAATCAAGGAATCCGTCAGAGTAAAACGGAAATAGAGTTTTGTTCGCCTAACAGAGCCGGTTTATTCAGACGCCGTTGCACACGACAACTCGGCGGCTCTGGAAAATCGTTTTCGTAGAAACTCGCGGATATATTCGATCATCTGGCGGCTGTCCGGCTTGCTGACTTGGGCATCAGCACCGACGGCTTGTCCTTTCCGTCGGTTGTCGTCAGTGATCAGTGAGCTGAACAAAATGACAGGGATATTTTTTAAGGCCGTATCTTCCTTGATTCTCCTGGTCAGATGGAGACCATCCATCCGCGGCATCTCGATATCAGTCAGGACCAGGTCGCAGGGGCCGTTCGGCTCATTCTTTCGGCGCTGAATCTGATCCCACACTTCCTGTCCATCATTACATATCGTCAGGTTTTCAAATCCCGCGCGTCGTAGAATGCTTTCCAGATTATTGCGTAATATGTGGGAATCATCGGCCAGGATAATCCGAGCATCCGCGAATTCCTCTTTAGTCTGTTCCTGCGAATTAGTATCCAGCATTGTCGCGCTTTGTACACCCAAAATTGTACCGACAATCGTCTCGAAGTCGGCGATCTGCACAATCTCATCAGCCACTTTTACCACACCCGTTACCGGGATAGACATGCGAATCAGAAATTGCGAAGGAGATTCAATCTGGTCCCAGTGAAGCCGATAGATCCGCTCAACCGAGTCTACCAAAACTCCACAGGTGATGCTATTGAACTCAACGACAATAATCATCCCTTCACCGGCTCGCATTTTTTCACTTTCCATGGTAAAATAACGGCCAAGATTCAACAATGTCAGGACTCGCTCCCGTAGACGAAAGCTTCCCTCGACCGCCAACGGGGAACGGGGAATGACAATCGTTTTGGGTCGTTGGATAATTTCTCGCACTTTTGCCACATTGATTCCAAACGGGGTTGAGCCGAGACGGAAAACCAACAACTCCATCTCATTCGTACCCGCTTCAAGAAGAATCTCATTCGACATTGCTGTCTCCTTGCTTTTCAGCGCGGACATTGGCCGCATATATCAAAACTCGACATTCATATCGGCTGGCGGAGAACGACAAACCATAATAGAATCCATTTATAGGTAAAAAAATCGATTCTATCGCGTCGTGATACAGAGAGAAATTCGTTATTAGAGTGAAAACCGCATTCATCGATTGACGTGGCACAATTCCACTTGCAGGCTGTCGTCCGATAATGTAATTCGTGCATAACAACCACGGCAGAGCGGACCGGGATTGAGCAGTATTGTCTTGCCGAGTTGATCGGTCCCTATCGCCTCGTGGATGTGTCCAGAAATCGCAAGTACGGGTTCAAGACGCTCGATCAACGCCCGTGTCTCCCGGCTACCGGCGTGATGTCCGTGTTTATTGTCCATCTTTGTTCTATAAGCCGGCTGATGTGTTACGAGCACTATCTGGTCTGCTCCCTTCAGGCGGGATTCGATCAATCCATATCCATCCCGTGCAGGTTCCCCCTGTTGTAATTCCTTTTTACAATCCAGCCAATGACACAATCCCCCAAACGCCACTCCGTTCATATCGATACGGCGACAATGGAGGCTGATTCCTTCGGCAGCTAGAAAATGATTGACCTCTACTCCGTCACAATTGCCCGGTACTGCAAGGACATGCCGGTTGTATATGCGTAATTCTTCAATTACTTCAGAAGCACCCGCCGCCCCGCCAAAATTCGTTATATCCCCTGCCACTAAGACCACATCCGCTGTAACCAGTTCTTTACCAATCGTTTGAATATATCGTAAATCCGAGTGAATATCCGACAAGGCTAGCATATTCATAAATATCCCTCGGATAACAATCCGTCAAAACGTGGCCTGATAATCATTTAATCCAATCCAGAAAGACGGCATATCTACCTTACTGTATGACGATATGAAACGTACGGGTTAAGGTGGCCGGTGTATCCGTTTCCCATGGGCGAGCGTATTCGACTGTCATGTCAGCCTGGCCGGTTTCATCGGCTCGAAAAGTCCATATCTCCGTACCTCCGGCACCAATAATGCTACCGGATTGTTGTGCTGGTTCATACTTTCGCGCCACCGGACGCAGCAGAAAGGGCATGGCGCCAACGAGGCGCCAGGAATACCCTGTAGATGGATTAGCCGGCAATTCCAACGTAATTTCCTCCCCCAGACCGGCGCAAATCTCGATCATAGGCTGGACAGGTAATCTTTCAGAAAACACCATTTTGGACTGGGAACAACCAATCAAGAATGGCAATTCAATACAAAACAATACCCATTTATACTTCATGCTCATCCCTTTTCATGTTTTTTGCTCTGATGCAATTATTAGGTTATCAGCTTAATTCGTAAAACACGCATCAGTTTTGACAGAGGCGGGAACGGATTATCTGAGCGCGCATGGCGTCTCTTCGGTCCGGATCCAGTTCATGTCCCTGTCGCATTTGAAGATGAGCCGGTTGTGTCAGCATAAATAATTCATTGATGGTCGCGATAGAAATCCCTTCAAGCCGCTTGAGATTGACGCCCATTCGGACATGGCTGAGCAGAAACAATGCTTCCTGAGAACTGATCAGGCGAGCACTTCGCAGGACACCAAGAGCCCGCTGTATTTTATCATCCAGCATATCGGGTTTGGCTTTTAAAAGCTTTTCCCGCGCCAGTATTTCATATTCTACAATTTTAGGCACAATAAAACCGGAAAACTCATCCACAATCTGCTGCTCGGAATAGCCCAATGTAACTTGATTAGATAGCTGAAAAAAATCTCCGACAGCATCGGTGCCCTCTCCGAATAAGCCACGCACGGCCAGATTAGTGTCCTTAGCGGCATTGTAAAACTTTTCAATTTGCCCTGTCATTTTCAAGGCAGGCAGATGCAACATGACCGAAACGCGGATTCCCGTTCCCACATTGGTCGGGCAAGCTGTCAGATAGCCATATTCAGGATCGAAGGCATACTCCACCTGCTTTTCAATCAGATTGTCGACTTGATTGATTCGCTCCCAACATTCCTTGAGCTGTAAACCTGTTTTGAAGACCTGGATTCGCAGATGGTCTTCTTCATTAATCATCGCGGTAAAAGATTCGTTCTGGGCAATGATGGCACCGCGAGGTCCTTTTGCCTGGGCGTGCTGCCGGCTGATTAGATGCCTTTCCACCAGCAGGTCCTGTTCCAGTGTCGAAGAGTTGTCCACATCGATAAAAAACATATCCTGCCCCAGATCCAAGCTGAGGATAATTTCTTTGAGCTTATTGAGCACTTCTCGTTTACGCGAGGCGTTCAGACAGGGACAGAATTCATACCCGCCCAGATTCCGAGCCAGACGGACACGCGAACTGATCACGATATCGGCACCGGGGCCGGAACCGTCAAACCATTGACTGATATGATTGCTTAAATCACTGGGTTTCATTGTTTTTGTTGAATCTGGTCTCTGATTTTGGCGGCAGTTTCGTAATCTTCCGCCTTGACCGCTTCTTCCAATTGACGCCGCAAGTTCATCACTTCCATATGGTTCTTCATCGCCTTGGGTGCTCGGGAGGGAGTTTTTCCACAATGACGGGAATGGCCGCTCTGGGAACGCTCGATCAACGAACGAAGCGGTTCATCAAACACTTCATAATCATGAGGACAGCCAAGTAATCTTGTTTTACTGAACTTTTTCAGGCTCATCCCACAGGTAGGACACACAAGATCGTCCGCAGATTCCATTCCGGTCGGCCCCGCTCCGGAGGTCTGGCCTTCCGCCTGCACCGACAACAGAGAACTGAGAAGCTCATTGAGAGGAATCTGATTTTTAACAACGATTCCCTGCTCCTGGGCACATTGCTCACAAATATGCATTTCACTTCTCTGTCCGCCGGAAATCTCGGTCAGATGAATTGTGGCTGTTCGCTCTTTACAGGCCTGGCACAACATCGTTTTTCAACCTTTCTTCCACATTCTTGTCTCAACGAATCCATATCGACTATTGTACCGTAATGCTACAATTATTATATACGATCCTGGGTCGCTTGGGTATACCCGGTATGAGTGACTTTTTCGACGGAAGACTGAAGTATAGAGGGTATTACAGGTCTTCATTCCGTGGAGAGTTTGGCATTGATTTATCCTCTAATCTTTTTTTCAGCCGCTCATAAACCGTCAGAGGGATCAGCTTGGATACATCCCCCCCAAGAAGGGCGATTTCACGGACCATTGTCGAGTTTACATAGCCGAATTCCTCGCTGGTCATTATAAACACCGTTTCGATCCCCGCCACAGTACGATTTGTCATCGCAAGCTGGAACTCATACTGAACGTCAGTCAGGTTTCGAAGGCCTCGGAGCATGACATCTGCTCCGATCTGAGCGGCGAATTCTACCGTCAGGCAATCATAACTATCCACCAGAACACGGGAGTGATCCATGACCAATTCGCGGATCATTTCAACTCTTTCCTGTTGGGTAAAAAGTTGGTCTTTAAGAGGATTTTGTCCAACGGCCACAATCAGTTCATCAAAGAGCTTACTTCCCCGTCCGATAACATCCATATGACCGTTCGTAATCGGATCAAACGAGCCGGGGAAAACGGCTCTTACGGGCTTGTGCGACATTGTAACTCCTTTTTATTTCGGAAGTTACATTCCGAAGGCCTACAGGTCAACTCACCACCTTATCCAGCGACTCGATAATCAGTTCCTCCAGGTCTCTGGCAGCGTTTTCGGTGCCAAGCTGATTCATAAAATATTCCGTAGTTTCATGTCTCTGCTGGGCCACCCGGCGGACCGATTCAAACCGGAAGCTCTCCTTTAAACGAGCTTCCCAGTATTGATAATCGATCTTTCGCTTCCAGCTTTCCAGTACATCCGTGGCTCCTTTGCCGTGAATAGTGTACCGTCGAAATTCATTAAACAATCCGACCGAACCCATGTCGTCCAGATTTCTAGCATCGGAAAGGATCATCGCCTCAATCATTTCCGTATATCGATCTCCGGATTCGATAATAATTTTATTGATTTTATCGATTTTCGGTCCCGGCAGTGCCCCACTGAGTTTGTCTGTCACGACCTGGGTGGAAAAATCACGCAGGTCGCCGGCCGTCATATCTGCTAAGACTAATCTTGCATTGGGATCCTGGGCGTCTGCATATCGGGCAAAACCGGAATCGCAGAAGTAACCGGCCCCAATCAAACAGAATCGGTCAACAGCCATATCACTTCCGGCCAGTTCCGGCAGGCGACAAATGTGCTCAATATTACGAACAATCCGTTTGGTTCTGTCCCACAACCAGCTATCCGGCCCACCGGTCAGCGTAGGAACCGTAAGAACCTGGCGGGCGACATCCCGTACTATATCCATCTCAGACATGGTCACTCCCTTCAAATATCCATACTTCCTTATCGCACTTTTCGCTCATTTCGTCAAGTTTTTTCATTTTCAAGTAGAACGAACGTGCCAGGTCTTCCCAATTTAACGGACACAACACTGAAATTGATGCCTTCCAGAACCAACTCCACGAATTTCAATGTATTTGTTTTGTAATTCTCCCTTTATGATTTTTCCATCCATATAAACCGTCGTATTACGAGTCTGCCCTAACGGTATAAACACATCTGCGGTGGTATTGGCCGGTATACTGAACTCAAGATTAAAACTTTCGATCGTTCTTTCGAAATTGACATAAACTGTGCCACGGATGGTCGGGATTTTTGCGATGGCTCGATGAAGATGACCAAGTTGAGGCTTAATCTGCATATGGCCAAAACCGGCTTCCAAAGGTTGAACTCCCATTATATACCGGGGAATGATGTTCGCCGGGGCTGCCCCCCAGGCATGATTCCAATCCAGGTTGTTCTTGAACTTCCAATCCCAGGCTTCCAATGTAACCGTTGAGCCGGAACGAAGCATATTGAACCAGCTTCTATCATGCATGGCTGTCATCAGGGAAACAGCATATTCATCATGCTCCGCTTTAAACAAAGCTTCTAAAAGATATTGCGATCCATAGACACTGCATGCCATCCCACGCGATTCAATGAATTGGAGTACCGTCTGTACACGTTCCTTCGGTACCAACCCGAACGCCAGGGGGAACATGTTGGCATGCAGAGAAGAATGCAGGCTGCCTTCTCCATCCACATAAACTCCTTTGGTTTCGTCGAAGAGCTTATTATTGAAGGACTTATATACAGCTTGAGCACACTTTTCAAAATTAACTGAATCCTCTTTTTGTCCCAGAGATTCAGCTATACGGGCCATTAATACAAGGGCCTGATAGTGCAACGCGTTGACAACAGTATTGATGGCGCCCATTTCATGCCCATCCCGTTCTCCATATTGACCGTTACGAGTGAAGGAGGCCGGGGGCCAGTCTACCAGATCACGTATCGGCTGATTGATATGAATCGAATCCAGGATCGTTTTAGTTAAGAGCCCGGATTGTGTACTAATTAAACCATCTGCCCTTTCCAACGAAAGCAGTGTCTTGGCCTTGAGGTCCTGATATAAGTTTTCCAACGATTCCGAATCCCCCGTGGCCATATAATCTGCCCAGGCCATCAACACGGAATGTAGAACCCACTCGGTCGGCCAAGTGGGATGCGTGATCAGATATTCATGTGTATAACGGGCCATGGCATATTCACGGTCGACTCCATAATGGCAGAGTTGATTGATGTAAGCGTCCGCCTCGTAGGGGATACGTTCTCGATCTCCGTCGACATAGACTCCGCAGAAACTCGTCGCCTTAATACTGTATTTACACATTTCCCAAACATCATTGAGAATTGGATCATCACATTCAAAATGCGCTGCATTATCGTCAAACGGATAATTGACGGCGAGTTGTACAATCGACTCTTGTCTTATATCTGTCGCAGAATTTACAATTTCGCAATACCGAAACGGCATAACTTCAAACAGCCTCAAAGGCATTTTGATCGCTGCAGAACCCGTATTGCGTCGATCCGGTGGAATAATCAGCCGATACGTCTCTCGACCCGGCTGAACCGCCAAGTTGATCCTTCGGTAGCGGATTGTGCCTGGAGGCCGGCGGTCAATCGCCAGAGCATGTTTCAGTTTTTCACCCACGTGTATTTCAAGGATGCGTTGATCCGGACTGGTAATGGTTAATTCAATGGTTCCATAAGCCGCTTTTCCAAAATCCACGAAAAAATGTCCATCATCTGTTTTAACAATCTTCTTTGGGGCAATTCGTCTAACTTCCAGCGGTTGACACGGTGTGGTATATTTACTCATTTCTACAGATGTATTGAGCTGCTGGATCTTTGACCAGTGGCTTGGCTGATCCTCCTTGTCCCAGGTGCGCACCCGCCAGAAATAGGGTTTATTGGACATTAAAGGTTTACCAGCATATTCCACATTGATCGACCGGCTTGAAACCACTTTGTCGGAATTCCATGCATCCGGCTGGTTATCCTCTAACAGCGATGAGCATGTGGCCACCTGGATTTGATAAGCTGACTGCACATCATCCGACTGGTCTGAATTGACAACCCAACCAAATTCAGGTTGCGGATCGGTTATAACCGTCTGTTCAGGATAATGAAGCAGTTCACATAATTGTCCGGTTGGCGCAAGCGGGGAGGCGATGATAATGATTCCCCATGTCATCGTGACAAGTATACAAATCAAAATGTTTATATTTGATTTATAAGAAATAACAGACATTCGTACTCTCCCGTTATCCCAGAGGAATGAGGAACATTTAGGATTCGACCTTTTTCTGAACCACCTTACTCCTGTTTCATTTTTCTTGACGTGGCAAGGGCAATAACGCGTCCCTGGTCTCCCACTGCACAATAAAAATGATATATAACTCCTTCGTGGTTAATTATCCAAGGCTTGTGAGCATACGTATTATCCCAAGGCTCGGACGGTTCCACCAGATCCGGGCCTGTCCACTTAGTCCAGTGCACCAGATCGTAGGAGCAAGCGAAAGTATCAAATGCCTTGGGACGCCAGAACGCACCAAAATAAAACATCACCCACACATCTCCGATCCGCGTGATTTGGGGATCACCGGATATACCCTTTCCATTGTCGATAACCGGTTCAACTCCATAACGGAGCCAGGTTCGCATATCAGTAGACACCGCCATTCCGATACGTTCATATCCGGCATTCGGCTTGCCGTTATAAAACATAACAAAGGGATATCCCAACGTCCTGTCTTTATCGTGTATGATATTGCTTTTGTATTGTGTCAACCGTTCAAAATCACGTACATCGGGCTGGTCCCGCGACAACACCGGTTCCTTCAGACGGTTCCAGGGAACGGGTATGCTCGGATCGGTTGTCCATGCAATCCCAATCGCTAAAGGATCCGTTTCATATCCTTTCAAGGCTCCGCCCAGATAAGACATCCAGTATTTGTCATCATACGTCTCTATAGTATAGGTACCACCCCATTGATAATTCTGTAAAGCAATGTAACCGGCCGCCTGCATGGCATCCCACGCATCTTTGCGAAAGGGAAGGATTTTGCCGAGTGGTTTCCAATGCAGTAGATCTTCACTAACCGCCAAGGCCGTTTCATATCCCGTACCGTCGAAAATGATGTAGGTCATATACCACTTGTCGCCATGGCGGAACACGCTGGGACAATCCAATTTTCGCCCTTCTTGTCCTTTAAGAATCACGCCGTACTTATAGGGTGTCTTAACTTGCTCATAAATGGCCTGCATGGTCTGTTGGGCAACGGTTCTGCCTGCAGGTTTGGCCGGAATGATAACACGAGATCCAGATTTACCTTCCGGACCGATGTATCTGTAATTGAAACGTCGATTGGGGGCACTGTCTCCACTGAGGGCAAATTCAGTGATGTTATCCAGTGATTGCATGTTGTCGGCCCAGTGGAAATCGATTTTTACTTGTTCGTCAGACAAGCCCAATATCTCGCGTGAAATCGCCAATTCCATTTCATGATCCTGGACACGATACGGGATCGTATGGGCATCAATCCAGCCCTTGCCAGCCTGGAACCGTTCCAAGTTCGTTTCCTTTGTATTCGATACATTTCGATTGATTCGAATATCGTAACCATGCCAATCCGTGGATGCATTCTGATCGGAATCGATAAACAGCAGCATCCAGTTGACATCCGAATGTGGCGTAATCGGTTCTGCCGTTTGGGCATAGAAGTAGACGTTTTGGGAATCGCAGGCCACCTTGAGTCGGATAAGATCATTTCGCCCGGTCGTATTGACATAATGTGTCGAACCATAGCCTTTGTGATCTCGATGAGCCGTATCACCGATTGTATCTCGATACTCGGGGAGTACATCAGCCCAATCCTCAAATCGCCCGTCTACTGCAATCGTTTTGAAACCGGAAGCGATGGGCGGCTTGCGTACTCCCTTGAAACGACGGATATAGCTTATCATCTGATAATAATAGCTATCGCCATGGCCTCCCTCCATCGGCTCGATATCGCGACTGTATTCATGGTTGTACTGATCGACAAACAGGGCATCGACATGATAGCTGTCTTTGGTGGCATATTTATACCATTCGGTGAAGCGGCCTGCTACCCATTCATTCCAACCGGTGATAAACACAAAGGAAGGATCCAATTCAAAGGCACGCTGCCATTGTTCGGTAAAGTTTAATCCCAGATTCACGGCATCCGGTCGTGTGTCTTTTACGTCATTATGCCAACTTCGGCCCATGGCCCCGTCTTTATGGCTCATCATGGACAACTCAGAACCCACTGCGTTCTGGGCGATACCGACCGTAACCTCTTCAATCCTGCCGTTTTCATCCTTGAACCCATGTTGTGGGTGGACCTCCAGCCAGCCCCATTGATTGGCTCCAGTTGGTCCAGTGAAATAGGAAGCTACCGGTTTTCGAAAGGTGAAAAATTCGAGAATTTCACTGTTTTCGATCGCCGCCGGATCGGCCAGGATCAATGGTTTCCCTTTCCATCGAAACCATAACTCCTCGTACAAGCCGGAACGATACAAATCGTCATATATCTGCTGTACGATGCCGCGAGGATCACCGAAAGGCGTTAAAAACACAATCTGCGGCGTCTGGTTGCCCTGCTGACGCATTTTACGAAATTCATCACACAAGGCCATGTACGATTCTCTGAAAGTGAATGGCGGATTGGTCGTGTCGAAAAAGATCGCATCCACACCGGCATCCGACAGCATGGAGGCGTGTTTACGGATAACGTATCGGTCCGTCGAGATGTAATACCCCAGCTCAGGCCTGCCCCAATGATGGGCCGCTCCGACCGGACCCCATTGGGGATTTATCGGATTATCAGAAAGAATCTGCGTTACATCATATGGGCCGCGGACACCATGCGCTGTATGCCATGTCCAGTAAAAGATGCCGACAAACTTGTTTTTTTTTGGTTCACCGCATTCATTGTAATCCGGTAGGGAACGTCCCAAGGCATCGGTAGCCACCCAAGTGTCAGAGTAAAGGTTTCTCAGTCGCGCTGTACTCATAGAGACCATAAGTAGTATAAGAATGAGTTGCAATCCAATTCGTGTCCTTAGTTGCGATACCAAGAGTCATCCTCCAATCAATTGGGATTTTCCTGTTCCTTATTGGGAGAAGCTGAATTCACGATGATAACATCTTCCCTTCGTTCGACGGGAGTTACATCAAGTCGCTCGAGTCGGCCTTCTTTATATCGTCCCTGTAGCACAGTACGGCGGGGTGCGTGAAGTTTGAAATCCACATTCCACTGCTTCGGCCAGGCCGGCATCAGGAAAATTTTTTTGCCCTCGGTCTGCAGCAGCATGGACTGAACTGTCTTGAGCAGAATCCCTCCATGATCCTGATCGGGCACCCAATCATAATTGGGGCCCCAGAACACTGGAAAACGCGAGTTTTTATCTTTATTCCGAGCCCGTCCAACGACATATTCTCTGACCTGATCAGTCAGGCCGAGGTAGGCCATAAAAATGTCATCCTGCCTCCAGCCGAAATTGCCACGATCTTGACGGTGCTCCAAGGCAGTCCGGCCAAGAGCTGCATTGTCCTTTTCGAACGAGACCAGCCGAAACGGGAAAACAGCGTACAACTCCGGATTTTCAATGTTTCGTTTATCTGCGAATTTGTCGGCGGGAGAAAGCATTCGAACGCCATCCACCTCGCGGATTGGCAGAGGAGGCATCTTGTTCTGCAATGATTGCCAGAACTCACGTTGCTCGGTAGTCGCAAATTTGTCAGGCAATGCGAGCAGACGCTGGGTTACCGCATGCAAACCCGCTACCTCCGGCATGGGATTAGTGCAGTCCCACCATGTTTCCAGGGCCTGCGACGGATGCATAATGAGCTTGCCGTCATCTCCTGATTTATAGTGTTCGTCGAAAAATGTCAGGATCTGATGAGCCATTGGAAGCAAAGACTTCTGTAGAAACGATTCATCCAATGTATAGTCATAATAATCGAACATCATAAAGACCAGTTCCGGCCCGGACACCCACTCCCACTTATGCCAGCCGCTTTCCTGTAGCTTGTCCCGGCGCTCTTCATACGGCGTCCATCCATACGTTTCACTAAAAACCGTCCCCCAGAAATAGATACACTCCGGAACATAGGCGCCATCATGACCAAAGTATTTTTTAGTTCGATGGACAAATAGCGGCATCAGATCATCGACATACATCCGAAATAGCGGACGCATCAAATCAAAATCGCCCGAAGCGGGCATGCTGATATACGGCAGCCGCGTATTCTGCCACCAGTAACCGGGCCCCCACCGACGAAAATCGGCATCCCCCGGCATTCCGGCGGCGGGAACGGTAAAGATCGAACCGTTAAATTTAATCGGATATCGTCCCCGCCCTGCGCAGGCATTAATGAATCGCTGAAGCTGATATGATTGCGATAGGACAAAGGTTGGTTTTGTTATGTTTATAGTTAGATCACCGATTATTTTTCCATCCAAATAAAGACGTTGTATTCCAGTGGATGGATCGAGTGTTGCCGCCACATGATGCCAAGTTCCGAGGGTTAGGCATTCTTTCACTTCGACATGCCCGACTATACTGATCAGACGCAAACTGTTACCCGGCCAGGTATCCAGCAAAATCCCATCATCTTTGCCCGGCGTTACCTTGTCTACGATGCGGCCACCAGATTCCGGAAGCGCACCGGGCAGGATCCACGCTTCCAATGTCAAAGGTCCGGTCAGGTTCTTGGAATCAATCTCCGCAAGCTCTTTGCCAATCGGCACATCCATCCAGCTTCCGATGATACCTTCTCTCTTTATAATTGTCCGATTCAGGGTTAAAAGCAGGATCTGCTCCGGACTGAGTGCCTGTTTGAATAGAGAAACTCGACCGATCTGCCCGACAAATCGATTACCTCCCGCCTGATCCACACCAATCCGGACCGGGTGATCGTTCCGGCCCACCATTACCGGCAGAGACGGGGGGATATCTGAATCAATATGAATCCAGCTCCGTTGCCAGAAATCACGCCACCACTGCTCGTGACGATTGCGGCGAATAGTGAAATCGGTCTGCTCGGTCTGCTTGATTATCCCATCCACCGTGTTGAGCCACTTTTCGGGAGTAGACGGATGTTCAGTTAATACAAACACGTTAAAGCGATGGAAAACGGCCGGCTTGGTTTTCAACGTCAGGTCATCGATTCGTTGGCTGTTGTCGGCAGTAATTACCGCTCCAAATGTACGTCCCAACAGTGGATCGGGCATGGAAAAATCATCCAGGCCCTGGATCTTCATGGTGATCTCCGGACCTACAGATTTGCTGTTGTAGTGCACCCAGCCGATTTGTCCCTGCAAATCCTTGAAGACTGTGTCCGGCTGTACAATTGTAGGCCCCATTGGATCTTTGGGGCGGGAATGGCTGATTTGCATTACATCGCTGCATTCCAGCGAGGGTAATTCAAAGGGTTTGTTTCGCCACAACTCAATATAACCGGTTAATATAACCGGTTCAGGGGATTCAGCAGTTATGTAAACCACCGAATCATTGGCATCCACCCAGATGGATACTTTGATTGCATTCGATTTCCCCTGATTCAACTCAAAAACAATCATGCCCTTTTCCAGTTGCAGTTCCTGTCGAAACGAGGAATCCGCCTGTAATGGATTGGGGGAAATATTGATACGGATCTTGCCGATCTTGAGCAGGCGGGCGTTGTCGCCCCATGCATCGGTCTTGCTTATATAGAAATGCAGATCTCCCGTTTCCTCCATCCAGACATTCAGGCCGATGTCTCCATTTCCCAACGGCATACTCCCGGAAGCATCTTTGCTGGGACTGGTCCACAGGACATTATAACGATCTATTTCCGATGCACTGGAAGGCAGGGAATATATCCCTGAAATCAGTAGTAGGATTGACAATAATCGCATTGACATCGCACACCCGCTTTCTGTTCGACAGATCATTCACTCTCGATCTTCATACTGTCTGATACCAATCCCTCACTGGACGCACTAACCCGAATAGAACCCGAGCGGTTTTCGATTATGTGAAGGATCAGCATCGCCTTGCCATAGAACAATTTGCGAAAATCGGCCTGAAACGGTTCGAGGGAAAGTGGATTTCCGTTACCCACACCTGCGATTTCCGCAGGCCCTTGCACCTTGAAATGGATCAGGTTATCGGCAAGGGGACACAATGTTCCTTGCTCATCCAATGCCTCAACTAAAACATAACACAGGTCCTGCCCATCCGCTTTCAAGGTCTTACGATCGGGTGTCAGGCGAATCGAGGCTGGTTTGTCCGCAGTCCGCATTGTTGCTTCACCAATTTTATTTCCATCCTTGTAAGCAACTGCCTTCAATTCGCCCGGTTCATACACGACCTCGTTCCATCGCAGGCGATATTGGTAGGTTGGATTATAATAGAAAGACTCTACTTTGGCGGGGAAAACGCCGAATTCCCGAATACTTGCCCATATTCCGGATCGTAATTCCGTAAACTCTATTCGTACGTATCTGGCTTGCACATCCACATCGTGGAATTGTTCGCTCGGGCCGCCCCATCGAGGTTCCTGACTGGTTTTCTTGGTCACAAGAGTAGTCCAGTCGGATGCATTGGACGAGGCCTTGATTACATATCCATAATTCTTTTCTTCTTTTTCGAAACCAATCGAAAGAAAGCGGATCGGCTGCATTTTGCCCAGATCGACCTGCCACCACTGCTCGACCTGACCGGAAGAAACGCACCAACGCGTATCATTATCTCCGTCGTTGGCGTGATTGGCGACATGTC
This sequence comes from Sedimentisphaerales bacterium, assembly GCA_016926155.1. Classification (GTDB taxonomy): domain Bacteria; phylum Planctomycetota; class Phycisphaerae; order Sedimentisphaerales; family Anaerohalosphaeraceae; genus JAFGGE01. Next base: position 84,300 of record JAFGPC010000051.1, on the reverse strand, counting down.
CATATTCCGATTGGTGGGTGCCGGCCGTCGCAGGTTTTCCCAGGGCAAAATTCTCAGGTCGTTCCGGCAGTTTTCCCTTCGTGCGCCGCCCGAGAGACTTGCCGTTTAAGAACAGTTCGGCTGAATCCCCATTCGTGTAGACGAACACCGGCACGTTTTTTCCAACACGGTCCGGCCAGTTCCAATGCGGAAGAATGTGTACTGTAACGACTTCCGGCCGCCAATAACTCCGATACAGATAAAAACGATCCTTGGGAATCCCGCACAGATCGACAATCCCGAAGTAGGAACTCCTCGCTTCCTGAGCAAACGGCGTGGGCTCTCCTAGATAGTCAAATCCCGTCCAGACAAACTCGCCGGCCACAAAGCGATCCTGCTCCATAAGCTTGAACTCGGCATCGGCGATATCCGACCATGGCGCTGCATTGAGATCATACGAATCCACCTGAAACTGGTCGGAATACTGGGTTTTCTGATTCGATAGAGGAAAATCATAGAAGCCCCGCGTGCTCAACGCCGAAGCGGATTCGCTGTATATAATCGGCTTATCCGGGAAAAGCTCTCGACATGGAGCATATCGTCGAGCATAATTCCAACCCGTAAGATCCAGGGTTTCCAGTACGCGCGTTCCTACGGCGGAAGGAATATAACACCCCATCCCGACCGGGCGGGTCGGATCAAGCATCCGGACAAATTCACCGAGAATTCGAACCTGCTCCTTACCTCTTCCACCGGCGTTACCTTCCACATCGGAAATTTCATTTCCAATCGACCAGAGCACCACACTGGGATGATTCCGGTCCCGCATGACTAAATTCCAAAGCTGCTTTTTATTGTGCTCCACCAGATCCACATCCCGAAGTCGGTCCGATGTCTCATTCCACTTGTCGAAACATTCATCCCAGACAATAATTCCCATCCGATCACATAAATCGAGCACCTCGGACGCGGGCGGATTGTGACTGGTGCGAAGTGCATTGCATCCCATCTCTTTCATGATCTGCAGTTGCCGCTCCATCGCCCTTGTGTAAAATGCGGCCCCCAGCGGTCCCTGATCGTGATGTAGGTTGACACCATACAACTGGACTCGCCGGCCGTTGAGATGAAATCCATCGTCAGCAGTGAATTCGAACGTACGGATTCCAAATGATACCACGTCCGTATCAAGTATTTTGTAGTCCCTGGAAAGTATGACCTTGGCGGTATACAGATTCGGGCTGTCCACATCCCATTGCTGGGGATCGGAGATCTCAAAAGACGGCTCCGCCTGACAGGAGCCATTAGCCGGAACAACGTAATCCTTTCTGGCCCGAACCACCGGCCGACCATCCGGTCCGATCAGGATCGCTTCGACCTGGATCTTTGCTTCGGCATCAAGATGGTTCTCAATCGTTGCATTTACATGAACCGTCGCGGAAGAATCGTTCACTTCGGGCGTTGTCACAAACGTACCCCAGTGGGCAACGTGCACGGGATCGCAGATTGTTATCGCGACATTTCGATAGATCCCCGCACCGGGATACCACCGGGTGCCGTGTCGTCGCGTATCGGCTTGAACAGCAATCACATTTATCCCGCCAAATTTCACATACGGTGTCGCATCCACCCGGAACGACATATATCCATAATCCCATTGCCCTGCCAATTGCCCGTTGACATAAACCTTGGGAAAGGCCATCACTCCCCCAAAATCCACGTATACTCTTCGGCTTTGATCGGCTTTCTTCAGTGAGAAGGTCTTTCGATACCAGCCGACTCCACGCCAGGGCAGCTTGCCGGCATAGCCGTTTTCCTTTGGGTCGAAGGGACCGGAGATGGCCCAGTCGTGCGGTATGTTCACCGGCTTCCATGCCGAATCATCAAAGTCCACCTTCTCAGCGCCTTCCATCTCGCCTTTGTTAAAGCGCCAGTCCGAATTAAAACGGATTACGTTTCTGTCGGCCATACTGACAGACGCAAACAAAACACACACTAAAGAAATACTTGGGATGGAACAGCTTGCTATTTTCATTGCAAATCCTTTCTATTAGCAAAATAAAATGCATGCGTACATTACATCCCCGCGATGTTTCGTTTTGCGCAATGAGGCCGCTGAATTCACACAAACGGCAACAAATTGTAAAATCGGTGCTCTATTCAGCCATTTGAATCGGCTTGACGCCCTTGGCGGCAAACTCATAGCTACCCGAGCCTATGCGGTAGACGACCGAGCCGTCTTCGATGCACAAATAATCCGTACCAACAAAATTGCCTTTTTCGGAAACCGCATCCCGTTTGTCGATCGGGATATAAACCCGGGCGGTCGTATTAGCCGGGACATCTACTTTCAACGTAAATACATCTCCCGACAGATTCCAATCCGTATGGATCATCCCGCGGATACATTTATGGCTGACCCGGGCCTCATGGATTTTCCCGCCCGGCCGAGGTCGAATAATGATCTGTTTGTACGAGGGTCCGTCCGTATCGATCCCGCCAATCGTCCTGAACATCCACTCGCCCACCGCACCAAAGCTGTAATGGGCAAAGCTGTTCATACCGGGATTCTGGAAGCCTCTGTCCGGGGTCCAGCCATCCCACCTCTCCCAGATACTCGTAGCACCGTGGCGAATGGAAAAGCCCCAGGACGGGAACGTATCATTATGGAATAGCCGGTACGCCACATCCAGTCGTCCGACATCGTACAGTGTCATCATCAGATCCTTGGTGCCGACAAACCCGGTGGACAGGTGCCAGCCTCGCTGGGCAATATTGTCAACCAGATACTTCACGGCGGCAGGCCGCTTGGCCTGGGGCAGCAGATCGAACATCAGTCCCAATACATATACTGTTTGCGTATCGCCTTTGATGTGCCCATCTTCGGCAACATAGGCCTTATTAAAGGCCGCTTTGATGTCTTCAAACAGATTGTTGTACTTGACTGCATCTTCGGCCTTATCCAACACTTCGGCGGCCTTTGCGGTCAGCTTTGTACTGTAGGCAAAATAGGCCGTTGCCAGCACATCCTTGGGCGTATCGGCATTGATGCTCAGCCAGTCACCATAACCCTGGGCGGGACGTAGAAGGTCCTTGGTGATTCCCTTGCAATAGTCCACCCAGCGCTGCATGCCGTCATAGTGCTCAGCCAATTCCCGTTTGTCCCCGTAAATCAGGTAGATCGTCCAGGGACAGATCACGCCAGCATCCCCCCAGGCCGCCGTTCCGCCTCCGGTGGCCACCTTGCGCGGGGCCACATCCGGAAAGTCGCCCGTCGGTCCCTGCGCATCTTCCAGATCCACCAGCCACTTGGTATAGAAGGCTGAGACATCGGTATTATTGGTTGCCGTCCGCACATAGACCTGTGCATCGCCCGTCCAGCCCAGGCGTTCATCCCGCTGCGGACAATCGGTGGGGATATCAATGTAATTGGCCCTTTGTGTCTGACATATATTTTTATAAAGCTGATTGGCCGTCTCATCATTGCAGACAAAGCTGCCTGCAATCGGTGTAGCGCTGGTCAGCTCGATCCCCGTGATCGTATCCAGGGAAGGCCGCTGATCCAAGCCGCTGATCTCGACGTACTGGAAGCCATGGAATGTAAACCGCGGCTGCCAGATCTCGACGGCATCGCTTTTACAGATATATGTATCTGTGGCACGTGCTCCGCGCAGATTGATCGTGTAGATGGTTCCATTCGGATTGAGCCGCTCTGCGAAACGCAGGACTATCTTTTGGCCCGGCCGGCCCTTGACCTTGAGCCTTACAAAACCGGCAAAGTTGGTTCCCATATCGAAAACATATTTTCCCTTTTCCGGCTCGGCAATCGTCCGGGGTCGAATCTCCTGGAAGACCTGTACTGTAACGCCAGGATAGGATTGAATTTTCGCCTCGATCTTGCTGGTCACATCAACCGTCTTCCAGCCCGTATCGGCAAAGTCGGCCGCAGCCCAGCCATTCATTTCCAGACGGGCATCATAGGTCTCACCCATCAGGAAATCACCCTCCAGAATCGGCCCGGTCGAGGCCTTCCAGGAATCATCGGTTGGTACAAGCTTAACGCTGCCGTCGACATATTCAACACGGAGCATGGCGGAAAATCTTGGATTCTGTCCATAATGGTCCCGCATATGCTGCCAGCCGATGTGTCCGCTGTACCAACCGTCAGCCAACATCGCCCCGATGGCATTATCGCCCTTGTGAATTATTTCCGTCACATCGTAGGTATTGTAGTAGACGCGGATGTTGTAATCGGTCCAGCCGGGCGTGAAATAATCCCGCCCAACCTGTGTTCCATTCACGTGCAGTTCATAATTACCCAAAGCCGAGGCGAAGACTACAGCGCGGTGGATTTCCTTGTCACAGGAAAATTCTTTCCGCAGGTACTGCACCGGCGGCAGGAATAATTCGGTGGATTTAATTTCGATATTATTCCATGGCTGGCTTCCATAGTCACCCAGTTCCATGGCTTGCTTCCAGTCTCCGGTATCCTTGTCCAGGTTCATCCAGTCATCACTGCCTTTATTATAGACCAGCCACTTCTTGTCGCTGACGATCATCATCGGCTCGCCCCGGTCAAACTCGATCTTGATCACCGCCAGGAATCCCGCCGGATTGTCCGAGTCTCCTTCATTGACCGCCTCGGCTGCGACGATATTCCGTCCCGGTCTGACACGATCGGTCATATCAAAAGCGATCGCTGTCTTAAAATTGCTGCCGTCCCGCGTTCGCCGATGATTGACAAAAAATTTATAACTGTTGTCGGCGCTGATTGCGGCGGTTGCACGTTTGATCGTACGATCCTGCGGAATTGTAAACATTGCGCGGAAGTAACGCCCACCCACCGGCGCATTGTTGCGTGGATTGCCTTCCGGATACCAGATCCACTTTGCCTTTTCGAATGACAGATCAAACTGGGCTACAGAGCGGTCGCGGCTGGCATCGAATCCGATCCATTGTGCAATCCATTCCTTGCCGGAATCCATCAGCCCGGTCGTCCATCTTGCCGGCGCGCTCCAGGCCGACGGCTCGCCCCGCCGGTCCCAAACGCGAACCTTCCAGTAGCACTCCATATTCGAACGCAGCGGCCGGCCGGTATAGATAATCTGCGAAGTTTCATCACTCATGACCTTGCCGGTATCCCAAAGGTCCGCCCGATCCTTGTCGAGCAGTTCGCGACTGCCGGCCACGAGAATATGATAGGCCGTTTGTGTCTGTGCCCTCTGATCCGACTGCACAACCCAGCTCAGCCGGGGATCGGGCATATCCAGCCCCAGCGGATTGACCTTGTATTCACAACGCAGATAGGCCGGCTCAATCCCGGCCTGGGCCGAACATGAAGCCAGACACAAGGTCATACCAACAAGAAACAATATGGAACTTAAAAATACCGGCATGCCTTTCATGATTTTATCCTTTCCTGGATTTGTCGTTTCGTTCTTTTCAATCCCTGGTCCTCCCCAGTTTCCCCTTCTTTCCCAGTATTGCAGTCGGACATCACGGCAGGAATGACCCTCTATCACCGCCCCGTCCACGCACGTGGCACCATCATACCCGCCGGCGGACACCTCTGTCAAGGCTGGAAGTGCTTGTTGAATGGCTTATCGGTATAGAGCAACGTACAGATTGTGCTGGTATGTACGGCAACAACAATCCGTTGTATTGTATTGATCCATGTACAACAATTGGTTGCCGGTTCGATCCGATTACTGTTTCCCTAGTGTAGTGATTCCAACCTCCCGGAAAAGGTATCGCAATATCTGAATTTCTGTGCTTGTATTCTTTGATTGTTTCACGTCTTGTGCTTACAAATGCAAAAAGGAGTGATAAACATCACACAAGTGTAAAATGGGCAATTTCATGGTTGTTTGGGAGCCATTTGAATACCCAATAGGGCTGGCTCAGAGGTATTAATTGATGTCTACATCAGTAAAATTCACTCTTCCCGAAAAATGAACTTTATCCCGGATAAAACGTATACAACCAAAAGATGAAAGTTTTACATGTTTAGATCGACCAAGAAACCCGGAGTGGGGATTAAATCTTTGTTTTTTCCCCATCTATAAAATCCCGCCATTTTCAGTATTTTTCTTTGATCTAGATGAGAAGTGTGCAGTCCCTCTGATTCAGGAAATACCTCCACGGGAGAGGAAACGGGACTGAAATTTGATAAGGGAAATGTGTTTCGTTTAAGCGTCTGTCAAGAATATTAACAAATCTTACGTGTAGGGATAACGAACAGGAGAGGTTTAAAGAAGACCCAAGGGGCGGAAAGGAGTCGAAATGGGAAAATTATGTGTCCTTTATTTTGATGATTTTTAAAGCAAGTCATAGGAATGTGTGGGATTTGTAAGGAAAGAGAAAATGAACACGAAGAGATTCTTCCTTGTGGGATGTCTCCTATTTTTGTCATCCTTTGTCACCGCCGGTGTAATTGGTTTCGAGGGTATAAGTGGTTCGGTCCGGTCTTACGAGGGCTTGTATTGGTCGAGAGCCGGCGCTGTAGATAACAGCGATTGGACAAGCGATAATGTCTTGGGAAATGTTGAACTGATCTCACGGACAGCTATCGCCTCGACTCCTTTCTTGTTTAATGGCGCTTATTTGGCCAGTGTCACTTCCAGCCCGGTTACCGTAGAAGTCCGGGGATACCTATTAAACGGCGGCGATTTCACTCGCGTCGGCACCTCGACGATTGATCTGACCGATAAGCTGACATGGTATGGATTTGAGGATTGGGGCACGAAAGTGAATCTGATCCAATTCCGTATTGGGGGAGCAGTGGATTTTGTAGCCATTGATAACTTTACAATCAATGAATCCCTGGATACTCCGTCACCCGTCATGAACCCGGCTCCGGGGGCATTTGCGCTTGCTTCTCTCGGGACTGGAATTGTCGGCTGGCTGCGACGCCGCAATAGTTTGTAGAAACTGACTACAACCGGCAAGGGTCTAAAGCAAAGGCCGAAGACCCTTGCTTTTTTGTTTCCTTACAAGTAAACAATATTCAAAGAACAGAAAAGATTCCTACCAAGTAATTCTCTATCATCAACGCCTCGTTCATGCAAGAAGTACTATCGTACCCGCAGACAAATAGCCCTGTCAAGTCTGGGGGTACTTCACGAACCATTCGACTATATTCATATTATTCTCTCCCTCTACGACAACGATTTTGATTTTATAACTCCTAAATTTCAGACAACTTTCCCGATGATCGGATGAACTTATGCACCCCTCAATCCATAGGTATTCGGACGATACGGTTTGTAGAAACGATTTGACATCGCGATTTCCCTTGGATTCTTAATTTGCGATCCTGACGATAACTCTTTCTCAAGCATCAAGAATGTTGTTCCTATCGGACAGTCTAACGCTTGGGCCTTCGGCCCGCCGATTTTAGGCTAGATTCTGTTATTAGCCCTTTCTATCAGACCGATTAGTAAATTAAAAGGCAGGGAATATCTTATTGTATACGATTGTACTAGGAATAATCCGGTTCTTTTGATATCCGGTTGAATATCGAATATGGGGGATATCAAAATCAAGAAGGAGAAAGAGATGGGTACGGAATGTGAATTGCTTGCAAACTGTGGATTCTTCAAGAAGTTCCAAAACACCAGGGACCTGGCTTGTCAGGGCTTTATCAAGCAGTACTGCAAAGGCCCGAAGATGGACGAATGCAAGCGGAAGCTGTTTCGTCAGAAGCACGGTTCTCCACCTCCTGATGAGATGATGCCCACAGGTCAAACGATGGCAGCGTAAGTTTGCTATGCAACTCATGGGTGAGCACACGCTCTTTCCATAGCGGGTGCTCACCCACCAAGCAAATCATTTCAAGAACGGTCCCTCCTATCAATTTAACCTGACCAGCCGTCTCCCATTCAAGAACGGTTTACCTGCAATATATATTCTGCTATAATAATTACATAAAAGGTAAGATATTCCTCTTCGAAAGGAGCCCGTCATGAGCAGTTGGGATCGGCGTCAGTTTTTAAAAGCCTCCTGCGGTACGGCGGCGGCATGGTCGGCGTTATCAGCAAGAAAAGTGCGAGGAGCCAACGAGAAAATCATCGTCGGCTGCATGGGCCTTGGCGGCCGGGGTACGTATCTGGCCGAGGCCTTCGCCCATCGCGACGATGTCGAGATCGCCTATTTGTGCGATACCGATAAACGGCGGTTTGCCCGCGCGCGGGAAGCCGTCGAGGAGACCCAGGACCGCAGCCCGAAACTGACACAGGATTTCCGCCAGATCCTCGATGACAAAAATGTCGACGTTCTGATTAACGCCACACCTGATCATTGGCACGGACTGGGTACGATCCTGGCCTGTCAGGCGGGCAAGGATGTCTACGTGGAAAAGCCCATGTCCCACAACCTGTGGGAGGGTCGACAGATGATCGAGGCAGCGCGCAAGTACAAGCGGATCGTCCAGGTCGGCACCCAATCCCGCAGCGGACCCTATATGGCTCAGGCGCGGGAGGTTATCCGCTCGGGCAAACTCGGCGATGTGCATATCGTCCGCGTTTTCAACATGATGCAGCACCCCATGCAGCGGATCGGCCCCGACCAGCCGGAACCGGATGGACTGGCTTACGATATGTGGTGCGGTCCGGCGGCCAAGCTACCGTACAACCCTTCCCGGCGATGGCTGAACTTTTTCGAGTACAGTTGTGGGCCGATTCCCGGTGATGCGGTGCACCAGTATGACCTGGCCCGTTTTTTGATGGGTGATCCGGCGTATCCCAAATCAGTCTCCGGCCGCAGTGCGATCGAAGCCCTCAAAGACGGGCGGGACTGTCCGGATACACAGTTTGCCCTGTTTGAATATGACGACTTTACCCTTCTTTTTGAAGGAGCCCTCTGGACGCCGTATATGAAGAAGATCCCCGGCAGCATCCGCGATTCGGACCAGTTCCCCGACTGGCCCTTCTGCAGTACCAAGATTGAGGTCTGCGGTACAAAGGGCTTTCTCTGGATCGGGCGTCACGGCGGCGGCTGGCAAATGGTCGATTCGGATAGTCGGATTGTGCAATCGATCTACGGCAGACAGGCTGATAAGGAGCATCAGCAGAATTTCATCGATTGCATCCGCTCACGTAAACCGGCCAATGCGGATGTCGAACAGGGGCACTACTCCACTCTGCCGTTCCACTTGGCCAATATAATGGGAAGAATGGATAACGCCCCATTGCTCTTTGACGGCAAGACCGAGACGATTACGAACCTCCCGGAAGCGAACCGATATCTCAGGCGAACGTATCGCAAGCCCTGGATTGTGCCGAAGCAGGTCTAATCATGGAATCGTGATATGCATCGATTGATCTACATGCTGATGGGTGTCCTCGTTGTACTGTTATCCACGACGCAGGCAAGCTGGCTCGATCTGGGCCGGGTAGTCGTCAAGCAGGAGACCACGGAGCTGGGTGGCGTCCGCGTCGTGATCGAGTATGAACTCGCCGAAGGCAAGGCAACGACGGCTCATCCGGCCTACGTGTTTGTCCGCTACAGCAGCGATGAGGGCGAAACATGGTCTTTGCTTTTGCCGGAATGTCTTCGGGGTAATGGATTCGCCCTGGTGGATAAGCCCGGTCAAAAGCAGATATTCTTCTGGGGTGCGACGGAAACCCAATCCGTCGATCCAAAACAATTGAAATTCCATGTCCGGGCCCTGCGCATAGCCCGCATCCCCGCAGGTCGCTTCGAGCCCAGAGCCGTTCCCGGTAACGGCTGCGATACCTCACGAATCCACGAGCCGGTAACGACCGTACCCGAATTTTACCTCGCCGATACCGAAACGACAGTCGCGATGTACACCGACTATCTCAACGAAACCGGCACAAACGGCCTGGGCTACAATACCCGCATGGCCCGCCCGGACCGTTGCGGCATCGTCCAGGAAGGCGAGCCGGGAAACTATAAGTACACTGTCACGCCCGGCCGGGAAAACTACCCGGTGACCTATGTGTCCTGGTACGATGCGATGTCGTTTGCCGCATGGTGCGGCCTGCGGCTTCCCGTTGAGGCCGAATGGGAAAAGGCCTATCGCGGTGGTACCTATCTCGATGGCGACCAGAGTAAACAAATACCCAATCCTATTCCCGACCGCCAGTATCCCTGGGGTGACGAAGCACCCAATGCCGACGGTATTTTTCGCTGCAATTTCGACGGCCAAGAGGATGGATTTTCTCATACTTCGCCGGTCGGTCATTTTACCAAATTCAATAGTCCTTATGGCGTGTGTGATCTGGCGGGCAACGTCGCCGAATGGACGCTGGACTGGTACTCCACCACGCATCACGCGGGGCTTGATGGTTTTCGCATTCTTCGCGGAGGATCATGGATGGCCCCGCCGGAGGCCTGCGATGCAATCACGGCGGCAACCGCCCTGCCCATCAAAGAAAGCAGCATTATGGGCTTCCGCCTGGCAAAATAGTATGCTCTGATTTCCACCGTATAGATTCTTCCGCCGAAAACCGCTCACATTTCTATTTAGGATTGTCAAGGTCCGCCAATGACGTTATCATGGTGCGAACAATCAAAATGTCTATATTTCCTGATTGAGGAGATTGAAAGATGAGAAGTGCTGTACCTGTATTGTTGATGGGAATTTTGTGTTTTCCCGCCTTTTGTGCAGAATCCCAAACCGACTCGTTCCGTCCGCCCGCCGTGCCGCTTGTGACGGTCGATCCATATATGAGCGTCTGGTCATTTTCCGACAATCTCTACGATTCCTGGCCCGTCCACTGGACCGGACAGGTCCATGCGATGGCCGGGATGATCCGCGTCGACGATAAGACGTATCGCTTCATGGGCCCCGAGGTCGTCTGCCCTACGGCAGCCAAGCAGACTCAGTTAACTGTTCAACCAACGGCTACAACCTATTTCTTTGAAGCCGGCCCTGTAAAATTGCGATTAAATTTCGTCACACCCATGCTTTCTTCAGACCTGGCGATGCTCAGCGCCCCGATTACGTTTGTCTGGTTTCAGGTCAATGCAACCGACGACAAACCGCACAAGGTAACGATTTACTTCGACGCCTCAGGTGAATGGGTGATCAACGACGCCAGACAGGAAATCGTCTGGCAGCGCATGCCCAAACCCATAGCTGGAACGCAGTTTGTCTCCATGGGCTCGGCCCAACAGCCCATTCTCGAAAAAGCCGGCGACAACCTTCGGATCGACTGGGGTTATTTCTATGTGGGCGTGCCGACGGAAGGCGATAACCGGATCGTCGTTGCCCCGCATGGTGTCCGTGAACAGTTCATCCGAACCGGTTCCATCCCCGAAACCGACGATGCCCGGATGCCTCGCCCGGCCAATGACGACTGGCCGGTGATCGCCGCGGTGATGAACCTCGATGTTCATGCGGATAGAAGCTGTACTTGCATGATGACCCTGGCGTATGACGATCTTTTCAGCATTGAATTCCTCGGCCAGAAACTCCGCCCCTGGTATTACAAGGCTTTTGGTGGATTTGTGCCCATGCTGGAACAATGCATCAAAACACCGCAGGAGGTATGGAAAAGCCGCCACTCCTTCGATGTCGACCTGCTTGCGGATGCCCGGAAAATCGGCGGAAAGGAATATGCAGATCTGGTCGCCATCGCCTATCGGCATGTCTGGGCCAGCGGCAAGATCGTCGTTTCTCCGGACGGTTCCGAGCCATGGTTCTTCCACAAAGAATGTTTTTCCAACGGCTGCATGGCAACGGTGGATGTGTCATATCCTGCATCGCCGTTTCTTGCCCTATTCTCTCCGACCTTACTCAACGGTATGTGTGCACCGATCTTCGAATATGCTCGATCGGAAGACTGGACATTCGAGTTTGCACCGCATGACGTAGGTACCTATCCAAAAGGCAATGGTCAATCGTACGGCAGGAACCGGGAGGGTAAACTGCGATTCGAGAGTCAGATGCCCGTCGAGGAATGCGGCAACATGATCCTGATGACAGCCGCCGGTGTTAAAGCGTCCGGCAACACCGATTTTGCTAAACGCTACTGGGATCTGCTGAGCCAGTGGGCCGGCTACCTCAAGGAAAAGGGACTCGATCCGGAAAATCAGCTTTGTACCGACGACTTCACGGGACATTTGGCACACAATGTCAACCTCTCGCTGAAAGCGATAAATGCCATCGGAGCCTATGCGATGCTCTGTGAGAAGATGGATAAACCACAGGAGGCCCGGCAATATCGGGCTGCCGCCAAGGAGATGGCCCGTCAATGGCAGAAGATGGCCAACGATGGCGACCATTATCGCCTGGCCTTTGACAAGCCCGGCACCTGGAGCATGAAATATAACCTGGTCTGGGATGAGATTCTCAATCTGGACTTGTTCGATCCACAAATCGCCCGGACTGAAATCACCTACTACCTGAAAATCCAGAACAAGTACGGGTTGCCGCTGGACAATCGGGCCGACTTTACTAAGTCCGACTGGCTGGTATGGTGCGCCACGATGGCGGAAAAAAAGAGCGATTTTGAAATGCTGATCCGTCCTCTTTACCGTTTCACGGACGAATCACCGGATCGGGTACCGTTCAGTGACTGGTACTTTACCAGCACGGCCAAGGTTCGCGGTTTTCGCGCCCGTCCGGTTATCGGCGGTATTTTTATTCCCTTTCTCAAGGACGATAAAACATGGACCAGTTATACCGAGAAAGCCGATCAGCCCTAATCCGAAAGTTCCTTAACCGGAATCGATTGCACCACTGGATTCTTGCATTGATCCTGATGTTATCCGGATGTTCGGGTGGTTTCTGGAATGATGATAAAGTTATCTCGCACGATCTCGAAGACCGGATGCTGTACGAGCCCGATAGTCCTTTTTATCTGGATGTATCTCGTTATCCTCGAGACAACCACCTGTTGCCGATAGGTGTCTTCGATTCAGGTACGGGAGGCCTGACCGTTCTGGATGCCATTGTCAACTTTGATCGGCATGATAACAACACCCACCAACCCAATCCCAATGGTGACGGTCTACGCGATTTTCAACAGGAGTACTTTCTCTATCTGGGCGACAAGGCCAATATGCCCTATGGAACGTATCCGGCAGAGAGCAAAATCGACCTGCTGGAGGAACACATCCTCAAGGATGTACAGTTTTTGTTAGGCAACCAATACTACCTTACGTCAACCGATGCAATGGTTCAGACCGACAAGCCCTCCGTTAAAGCGATTGTGGTCGCATGTAACACTGCTACAGCATACGGAATGGATCGAATCGAGCGGTTTCTCAGTCGCTCCGGACTGGATGTGAAGGTCTTCGGCATTATCGATGCCGGCGTCCAAGCTGCATTGCAATCCCTCGAAGAAGACGAAGACGCCTCGATAGCCGTATTTGCCACCGCAGGCACCGTAAGTTCGAATGGCTATGTCCGTGCTCTAAACGCGCAAAAGGACAAACTCGGACGAAGGGGAAAAATTTCAATCTTTCAACAAGCCGGGATCGGATTGGCTGGGGCGATTGACGGTGCTGGTGAATATCTTCAGCCGGAAGCCATCGAATTCAGCCCGGCTTACAAGGGACCTTCAGAGACCCATCCGGATGCAAGGATCGATCTGGCCATCTGGCCAAGATATGGATTTGATACGATAAATAATGCCCTGTTATTCGACAGCATGGAGAATCGAGTAAATGATATTCAGCTCAACTCCATCCAAAATTATATCGCCTATCATGTCACGTCGCTCATGGAACAGATTCGAATCGCATCCGACGCCGGCAAACTCAAGGTTGTGATCCTTGGCTGTACACACTATCCGTTCTTCAGCGAGCAGTTTGCTGACAGACTTGATGCGCTATATAATTATCAGGAAAATGGAGAGTATATTTATCGCCCGTTCATGACCGAGAACATTATCCTGATCGATCCGGCCCCGAGCCTGGCCGGCGAACTCTATGACTATCTGGCAACCACGGATCGATTTGGCGAAAGCGATCTGTCCCAAAGCCGATTTTTCCTCAGCGTTCCCAATCAGACCAATCCCAACATCCAAATCGAATCGCCCCTGGAATTTACCTACGAGTACAAGTACGGACGAACTGCGGGAAACGATCAGGAATATGTCAAACGGATTCCCTTTGGGCCTTCCTGCCTGTCGCAGGACATCATAGATATGCTGTCTGAAAAGATGCCGTTTCTGTACCAGATCATCCATCAGTCCAAAACCTTTCCAATGAATTAGTCATGTCATCCCATACTTTCCGGGGATAAGTGATATCCATCCCTCAAGAAAAAAGATTGACGATTTCCTTAGAATATGAGATAATTATTATTATGCTTAAATACTCATTTTTTTTCGGAGGAGTATTATGTATATAACCATTCATTCTCCATTCTTATGGTCACTGTTTTTGACGATCCTGTTGTTGCATAGTCCAATCTTTGCAGAAGTCATGTTTGTGGATCTGACTCTGGTTCCGCCTTCATCCCAGGCCAACCTCCTGGACACCTCTTTTTCCGTGACAGTGGGAACCGCTACTGTTAGCGACACAGATACTACAGAGATTTCGGGGGATGTATTCTCTGAGATTGAACTTTCCTTTGATCCGTCCAACCAACCGGATGAAATAACCACCGTAACTTTCAACGGTGGACGGATCGAAATGACGGATGTTTCCTATCGACTCAACTTCTCTTTTCTTGGAAGCATAATCGCCGACGGCACCGGAATCGCAGCAACCGTCTTAACACCTATTCCACCCGGTTCAGTAAGTGAAAATACCTTTGAACTGTCCGAACATGTCGTGATTCTCAATGAAGGAACCGTCTACGCCGAAGGGACCGGTTTGATCGGAAGCCAATTTGAACCGATGAGTTCGGACTTTGCCCAGGAACCGATCGAGGCAACCATGGAAGGACAGGGCCAGATTGAAGTCACATTGGATCATATCCAGAATGAAAAAGCGTATTATCGCGTGCTGGTGACGCTGCCTCTTTCCATTGACCATGTCGCTTACGAAGAATCGGACATCGTTGTCCGTCTGGGTCTAAGTGGCACTTTACAGGCCGAGGGGTGGTTCAGCCGGTGCATTGCCGCGTTGTGTGCCGATCTGACGGGAAATGGTTGCGTGGATGTCGAAGATGTTCAGGCCTTCTCGGATCAATGGCTAGCGATTGGAAATCCGGCTGATTGCCCTCTGACGGCCGATCTGGCCGGGGGTGAATGTTACGTTGGCTTGTCCGACCTGGCCGTTTTTGCCGATAGCTGGCTCGTTGGCTGTCTGCTTTGATCGACCTCTTTTTTCTTGACGCCCGAGGTCACAATCAGTATAATCACCGTTAACTCTATCGAATTTCAGGCTGAATACGAAACATCCGTTCAAGAACTTATCGCATCAGGTCGATTCCCTGTAGGAATCGAATAAATGGAGCGTAAATTCAAAGAACGTAGAGGTGTTGTATGCCTGGAACTTGTCTAGCCTGCAATCTTCGTGAATCCCTTGGTTCGGTCAAGGATTCCTTCAAACAAGCCCTTCATGCCTCGGCTGTAGAAGAGTATTCTGATCAAATCCTTCTGGAATCCGACCAATACATACTAGGCCAGGCAGCCTATGCTGGCTATCCGGTTCATTCCGTTAATCTTGGTTCCTATCAACTCGTGTTGGAAGGAAGGATTTACAACAAAACTGAAACGGTTTTGCATGAGGAACTTATTGGGCTGGCTGATGATTTATTCGGCGATGGGCATCATGCCGAACAGAAGTTGGCTGATTGGCTGCTGACTGCTGATGGTGAGTTCGTGGTCTATCTTATTCATAAGCCAACCCGGCAGATGATCCTGTTCAATGATATTTTTTCCCGACTTCCGTGGTACTATAGTCGTCAAGGTGATCTTATTCTGGTTGGAAGAAATTTGGAATATATGACCGCCATGCTGGGGGAATTTCATTTCGACCGAATGGCTATTGCGCAGTATTTACTCTGTCTGTGCGGACTGGGGCCTCGCACGCTGATTGAAGGAGTGGATCGCCTCGGACCAGCCTCACTCTTGCGAATTGACCTGTCCGAGGGAACGATTTCCTCCAAAACCATCTATGAATGGAATTTTGAGGAGAAAGAACACAAAGACAAGTCTCTCGAAGAAAATGCCGCTCAGACTGCTCGTCTGTTTTCCAAAGGGTGCAGAAACCGTGTGGAGCAGGAGAAATCCCTCGTGCTGTCCCTCAGCGGCGGGCTCGATTCGCGTCTCATTGCCGCGGCCCTGAGTCATGAAAAGATCCCTTTCCAAACGGTCACATGGCAGGACCATAGGGGCAAGACCTCTCTGGATATGGAAGTCGCCGAGCAGGTTGCCAAAACATTGGGGATACCATGGAATCCATATCGTTTGAAGCCGACTATTGGCAAATATGTTTTAAGTCTTTTACATCGCAAGCCCGGTCAGGTACCTCTCATTACAGCACGATCCTTGCAGCATTATGAAAACATCCAGCAGATCGTCGGTTCCGATTTTCTTCTCTTTACCGGATTGGCCGGAGACCGGATTACATGTGATCTCAGACCGGGATGGAGCGTTACTACTCTCGATGAAGCGATCGACTATATCCTGCAAAAAGAAAGAGGGCAGTTGGGTAGAGGAGATTTTGACATTGAAACCATTGCATCAATCACAGGTCTGTCCGTCGATGCAATCCGGGGAGAGCTCAAGGCCCGACTCGAATCCTATCCGGAAAAGGACCCGGCACAAAAGGTCGTGCACTATGTAATCTACGAACAAACGTTTAAACGATATTTCGAAGCCGATGACCGACCCCGATCACAATTCTGGGCCATGTCGCCCTTCTGGTCGACGGCATTCTTCCACTACATTTATAATTGTCCGGATGAGCAAAAGGCAGGTTGGAAATTATATCATGCTGTCTTAGGGCAACTTGCACCTGCTCTTTGTGATATTCCACGAGTGATGAATTGGAGAAAAAAGGGGATTCCGATTCTTACCGAACCTTCCTTGTCAATCCGAATCGGACAAGCGGCATGGAACACGATTCGAACAGCATTAAGACCAGCCAAAATTGTCTACAAGTCGATCAAAAGAACCCTTGTTCCTCCGCCTATCCCTGTCACCCCGCCTGCCTTTGAGCATCCTGCCGAACTACTGCAATGCATGACCGAACAGATCACATCATGCAAACGGATCGGTCAGATCATGTCAACAGAAACCATCCGGAAGATTCTTACCGATCCCGGAAAACACAATCTGGGAGCGATGGGATTGTTGTTTACGGTTATCTCCGGGATTGAGTATCTGTCCGAACATCATAGTACTATCGAAAAGTACCAGGACGCGAATTTGGATACATACGGCTGATACAAACGGTTGAAGGGTGTTCAAACCAAGGCGGCGTCACTTTCGAGTTGAAGCATTTTTTCCTTGAGTGCTGTTCCCTGCACAGCGGAAAAACCGCCAAGCGAACCGTCCATTCGGAGAACACGGTGGCAGGGAATCACCAGGGGAACCGGATTGACTGCCAATGCTCTTCCGACAGCACGGGCTGCCCTGGGAACACCGGCAAAAACAGCCAGTTGCGAATAGGTTGAGGTTCGCCCATATTCAATTGCCCGGCAAACCTTTAAAATGCGTCGCGTAAAATCGCTTGCGCCGTCAAGACAAACCTTGTACGGAGAAAAATCGACCGGCTCTCCTCGAAAATAATCCACGATCGCCTGCTGCAACGGCCGATAGAATCCCGGTTCTATATGAGTACAAAACCCGCCAAGAAGATGGTGTTCCACCTGTTCCACGGAGGGCAGAGGCAGAATGAGCCGCCGCAATCCTTTTTTATTACCAAGCAGTCCAACCAGACCCCATTCGGTCGAGATGATGACATAGCTTTCTTGTTCACCCATTTTAACACCTTCATAGATAAATCCGAGATTGCTTGACAAAATCCTGCCATTGGTCGATAATAAGAATAGCAACTGGACGAATCGCCCAAGCGACCAACGGAACACATGTATAACATCGCAATGCGATGTTGTACAGTGTGGAAAGTCCTGTGGGTATCGTTTAGGAGAGGATAATGCAACTGGTTGTCAAACAATCCGACAACTTCCTGAAGGAAGCGCATTTCTCCCAGGGTCCCGTTTATATTGGTCGAGAAATCGAAAGCCATCTTTGTTTGCCGGATAATTCGGTTGATCACGAACATGCCGTATTATGCGGCGCCGATGAAACCGAATGGTTCGCCGAACATGTCAGTTCTATCGGATTAACTCTGCTCAATAAAAAACCAATTCAGCGACAGCAATTAAGGGATGGGGATGTGCTGAGCATCGGCAATTACCAAATTGAGATTCAATTGAATGGCAAGGCTGCGTCGGCTTCGATTGCCGGCTTGAGCACCCAGGAACTTGCGGCAAGGGTAGCGGCCAGACCGCCAAAAAATATCATCCGCCTGTTCGATCAGGCTGATTCGCCCGATCTGCGAATGCCGCCCCGCCGGTATAAAGAGTATGTAGGCGCCACGTTGGCGATCCAGAAGGCCAAAAACGAATCCGAACTGGTCAAAGCCCTGCTGGCTGTGACCGTACAACAGATGAAAATGCTCCATACTTTTATCGGGATCCGCCGCCAGACGGACGGACCGTTCACCTGCCAGGTTGGAAAACGACGTACCGGCCAGAATCTCAAGTTGAAAGATCTTGTGTTTCAGCATTTCATCACTGAGGCCATGGAAAAACGGGAGTATATCCTCATCCCGATCCTGCCTGAAAACCGGATTTACGAACGGATCCGCTCAGCAGTAATCGCCCCTCTCCTGAGCCCGACGGGGAGTCATGGTGTCATCTATGCGGATAATGCAGTGGACGATTCACATTATAGCATCAATGATCTGGACTATCTGATCCTCCTGGCCGTTCAAACGGGAGCTAAATTACGCTTGATGTAATAATCCATTAGCCGTTCCTACGAGCACACAAGGAGAAACGATGCACAACCGGGAGTTTCGACCGACACGGCGTGAGTGGCTCAAAACATCCCTCGCTGCGGTGACATTGCCGTACATTATTCGGAGTACTTCGTTTGCTCAGGGTAATCGCCCCGCACCGAGTGACCGAATCACGCTCGGTGCTATCGGCGTGGGCGGACGCGGCAGAGGGGATCTGCAGGGTTTGATGAACGACGCCCGGATTCAGGCTGTCGCCGTGTGCGATGTGCAGGCGAAGAATTGCCAGACAGCGGTTCGTATCGTGAACGATTTTTACGCCAAGCAGGGACAACCGAATGGATGTCGGGAGTATACTGATTTCCGTGAGCTGTTAGCGCGACAGGACATCGATGCGGTACTGATCGCTACGCCCGATCACTGGCACGCCATCCCTGCCATACAGGCCTGTGCATCAGGCAAAGCCGTCTATTGTGAAAAACCTCTTGCCCTGACCATCGAACAGGGACAGAAGATGGTTCAGGCCGCCCGGCGCTACGGAGTGGTATTCCAGACGGGCACCCAGCAGCGTTCCGAAGAACGATTCCGACGAGCCTGTGAACTGGTGCGGAATGGTCGGGTGGGAAAGATACACACTATCGAGGTGGAGGTCCCCGGCAGCATGCAGACCGACCGCTATGACTACGGTCCGGTGCCGGAGGGACTGGATTATGAGATGTGGTTGGGACCGGCCCCATTCGCCCCTTATTCTCCGCTGCGGATTGATCCATTCGGCTGGCGATGGATCTTCGATTATGCCGGCGGCTGCGTAACCGACTGGGGAGCACACCATATGGATATCGCGCAATGGGCGATGGGCACAACCGGTACTGGTCCGACGGAAATCGAGGGCAAGGGTGTATTCCCCAAGCGAGGCCTGTTCAATACGGCGATCCACTGGCGTTATGAGGCCCGCTACGCCAACGGTGTCAAGGTAATCTGCTTCGCCAAAGAAGAGTTCAAGCACCAGTATCCTAATGGAATTCACTTTCTTGGCGATAAAGGCGAGTTATTCGTTAACCGCGATGAAATCCGTTCTAATCCCGAATCCATCCTCAAAGAGCAGATCGGACCTGAAGAAATCCAGCTTTACAAATCCGATGACCACTACCGCAATTTCGTGGACGGCATTGTCTCCAAAAAGCCGGTAGCCGCTCCTGTCAATGAGGCCCATCGGTCTGTGACGGTCTGTCACCTGGCCAATATCGCCATGCGGCTGGAACGAATGATCCGATGGGACCCGGACAGAGAGCGCATTGTCGGTGACGACGAGGCCCAGCGTATGCTCTCTCGGCCGATGCGAAGTCCGTGGAGGCTGTAACAGTTTCCTTTTCCATTTACTGTTCCTCCCTGCCGGATTGGGCAACACCCAGGCTTTCAATTCGGGGTAAAAAAAGAAGATAGGATGTGTGTTTAAAGCTCGAAGCACTATTCATAATCCAAGAAAGTATCTTGGTATTCTACCAGTTTTTAAGCTCAAAAACCAAACAATTCCAAGAAAGCCAAGATGACACGCTCCGGATAGGTTTCTCGTCGGTCTGGTAAAAAACCGTAACTATTGTAGACTAAAATATCATCTAAGCCGTCTCCATAGAGGACAATCGATTGTTATATTGGATTGGATGTTTGGCAAATGCTGGAAGACAGGATCCTGGTTTGGCGGTTGAATCGCAGGGATACGACAGCGCTGTGTCGTGTCTATGAGAAGTATCGCGACGATCTGCTCAAAGTGGCTGCTGCTTTGCTCTATGACAACAGTGGTATCGAGGATGTTCTGCATGATGTCTTTGTGGAGATTGCCGGCAAGGCGGGGCATCTGCAACTCAGGGGCAACCTGAAAGGATTCCTGGCTATCTGTGTAGCCAATCGGGCACGAGACCACAACCGCAGCCTGCAGCGACGTACGACGGTCCCGCTTGACAAAATCCGGCAAGACTCCACCCCCCAAGCAGAACCGCAGCATGCAACGCAACGCAGTGAAGTCATGCAGCGGATGCATGAGGCCATGCTGGAACTGCCCGAGGAACAGCGAGAAACGATCGTCCTGCATCTGCAGAGCAGGATGCGGTTTCGCGAAATCGCCAGACATAAAGGGATCTCGGTAAACACGGCCATGAGCCGCTACCGGTATGGCCTGAACAAACTGCGTTCGGCACTGGACGGTGAATTATGAACACGAATGAGACAAAGAAAACAGAGCATTATGTCCGTTCCTACCTGGAAAGTCTGCCTGTGCCCGAAGCGGCATCGGTGGACGAAAAGGTTCTCGCCGACGCACTGCGAACCATGCATACAAAACGACAACAAGCGGCCCTTCCGGGGGCCCTATCATGGAGAATGATCATGACAAGCAAGACCAGCAAACTCGCCGCCGTCGTTATGATCGCGGTGGCCTTACTCTTCGTTTTCAACAGCAGCCGCTTCGGTTCCTCGGCCTGGGCCCTGGAAGATGCAATCAAAGCACTCAGGGATTATGGAGCGGTGTATATCGTCGGGGCTTTTCCCGGTGGTACCGCGGAGATCTGGATGCGGGCCGACAAGGCCCGAAGTCAGTCGACGGATATCATTGTCAAGGGCAGCCAGGGTGCGATCACATGGACGAAGAACGGCTCGACCTATCACTATGAACCCGGCCAGAACACAGTGTATTATGAAGGGGCCATGACAGTGGGTTTTTCACAATGGCTCGGTCCGCGTTTGCTGGAGATGCTCGGCAGCGCGGAGAATTCCGAACAGATTCGCGGCAAAGACCCGGCAACCGGAAGGGATCGCGTGCTGCTGCTGTGCAGCCTGATCGATGCCAACGGAGCACAGGCCTGGAATATCGAATTTGACGTTGCCAGCAAGCTGCCCATCACCTTTAAACAATGGCCGAATCTGGACCGGCACGGACCGCCAGGCTTCGAAGCTTATAAGGTTGTCTATTATGAAAACCTGCCGGACAGCATCTTCGACGCTCACATACCCGACGGCGTGCAATATGTCGAAAAGCCGTTGATGATTCCCGAAGAAGCCCTGGGCATTCTGAGCAATCCACAGGATGGTGTCTCCGCTGAAGGATTGACGCAGCAGGAAGCCGCCGAGAAGGTTTTAGAGGCAATGTTCCAGGCCGTCATCGAGCAGGATATGGAGCAGCTTAAGAAAATGTGTCCTCTGTGTCGGAACTGGGGTGACGAATTTCTGCGAAAGGTCATCCTTAAGCCGGACAAGGAAGATCGCATTGTCGAGATTTTGAAAATCGGACAGATTACCAAGACAGGACAAACGAAGCTGGGACCGATTGCAGCCATTCCCATCACCCTCCTGCGACAGGATGGCGTCACGGCAGAGCAGCAGATGATTGTTCAGTTCCGTCAGATCGGAAGCGAATCCTCCTGCGTTGTGCACGGTCCCCGCGGCCTGCCGCACAAAATCGAATAGAGAGTCGGTAGGATGGGTTCGGTGTTTTCCCGAACCCATGCTGTGAACCGTATTTTCAAATCCGCATGGGTTCAGCATTGCTGAACCCATCCTTGATTCTAGCGAATGTCGATATGCTCCTTCCTCTGATACACCCGGACATAATCCACCTCGAACCGCGAGGGGAACTCCGTACGGGACGGGTCGCCTCCATTGGTCCCGCCAATCGCCAGGTTCAAGAGGATATAGTGCGGCTCATGAAAGGGGTTGGCCTTCTGCCGGTCGTTGTTGATCGTCGTCTTCAGATCGACCGTATTGAGCAGCGTATCATCGACATAGATCCTGATCCAGTCCTGGTCCCAATCCATCCGCCAGATGTGAAACTTCTTCGCCCAGTCCGAACCGCCAAAACGGGTCATGGGCACCCGCACATCGTCCCATACCGCCTGCCATCTTCGATCGCTGGCCCAACACGCATTGGCCAGCAGATTGCCACGGTAGTATTCCATGATGTCGATCTCGCCGCAGCCGGGCCAGCCCCGGGCAAAGCCCAGCGTCCAGAACGCCGGCCACAGACCGGGCCGAATGTCGATGCGCCCGCGCATGGCAAACCGCCCGTATTTCCAGGAATGCTTGCCCACCGTCTTCATGCAGGTGGAGGTGTACTCGGCATATTGGCGGCTGCGTTTCCAGTCGCGGCTGTCGGGCGTATATCGGGGATTGGGCACACGCTGCCGCCGTCCTTCGATGATCAGCAGGCCGTTCTCACAGCGGGCATTGTCCGGCTGATACCACTGCAGCTCCTCGTTGCGCACGAAGCCCCGCTCATAGACCCAGTTGTTCGGGTCCGGCGCCCCCGGCTTGTTGAATTCATCCGCCCAGACCAGCACATACCCATCCTCGGTCTGCGCTCCTGTAAAATTACAGCCAACCAAGACACCGACAAAGACAATAAGATATACAAAACCACGTCGCATGATACGTTTCCCTTTTATCTCCATTACACGACCGTAGCGGTCAGGTTGAAAAGCTGTGCAAAATCTTTAAGTTGATTGCCAAACTCGCCGTAGAAAAACAACTGGTGGAAGCCGGGGAAGGTCAGGACATCCTGTCCGCCGTCGAATTTGGCCCGAACCGAGACCACACATCCGCCCGCAGGCGGCACGGAGATATTATCGATCACGGTCCCTTCGCTGATGAGCAGTTCAGTCTTTCTCTCCCTGCCGTCACCGAGCAGTACATCCAGACAGGTAATCCGCTGTCCCTCTTTCCACAGGGTGCGCGGCACGGCATCGCGGTTGCCGTGGTGATGAATCAACTCAAACGGTTCGGGCTTTTTGTCAAAGCCGGCCAGGCGGGTCGGACAACTGCAATGGGCTCCGATCACCGCATCCATTTGCGTATCGGGCACCGGATCCTGCTGAAAGCCCGGACGGTCGAACAGGTACTGCACCACGACATGCGAGGCGACCGCTCCCAGGTCCGCTTCACAGGCCGCAGGGATCCCGTCGTCGTTCATCCGCGACCATGCGATGCAGGGCAGCGAAACCGTGCTCTTTCCCAGCGCCCCCAGGCAATCCATCGTGATCGCATCGGCCTGCTCGCGGCGCAGGATATCGCGGGCCACGCAATAGCTCTTGATGCCATTGATCACATCCTGCCGGGTCGCCAGCCGCCGGTCCCGCGCCAGCCGCATATACTCATCGGCCATGGCGACCACTTCCTCAGGCGTGCCCATCGCCTCGTAGTCCTGCAGGAATGTGTTCGCCGGGATCGTCCGCAACTGAATCCCCAGATCGGGCAAGGTGCTCTCAGCCTTTTGATTGCCCTTGATCACAACGCAGCGTGTCTGCTTCATCTTCGCCCCGACACAAAGCATCTTCATACCGTATGCCGCCTGAGAGAAATCGTCGACGGTGCAATAGATCACACAGCCTGGTTGGTCGGCCAGATTGACCGTGTTTGTGGTAAACGAACTTCCCAGCGGTGAAAAGATTACCGTGGGGACCCCGCTGTTGGCGGCTTTTTGCGCGGTGGGCCAGGCATGTTTCTGCCGATCCAGCAGGACCACGAGCAGGCCGTCCACCTTTTGGCCTTTGGCTTCGGCGATCCAGGCATCCGCCTCGGCAGGGCTGAAGATGGGCTCTTGTCGCAGGTCCAGCCGGGCCCCAAGCCCGCGGGCAGTCTCCTGCATCGCGGCGGTGTATTTGTCCCGGGCGGCCTGTCCATCGTAGACCGCACCGGGCCACCACATGCCGTATTCCTCCTGACGACGCACAAAGGCCGCCTTGATTGTCGGAGTATATCGGCTGGCCGGTCCGCAGGGAGCGATCTTTTCGGTCTTTGCCGAGCCGGCCCATTGATTACATCCGCTCAGCAGCGTCACACCCGCTATCGAAGCCGCGGAACCGGCCAGGAAAGTCCTGCGATTCAATCCGCAATCACAATGCGCTGCACATCGTCCCTTGCCCATGATCTTGCCTCCGATGAATGGATTGAGTTCTTCGATTTTCATGCCTTCTGCCAACGTCCAAAATACCACAAACCAAAGCCTGCGGCAACCGCAAAGAACATGGCTTTCCCTGCCCGGATAAAAGAAGAACAATCCGGGAATTGCCTTGACCGATGGAGCAACGGAGGATATCTGTGGGCATGTATAGAACGGGAGAAAACCGAAACCAAGCTGAAAAGGAGCATTCGATGACCAAAGACCAGATCATGCAATTGATTAACGATAATCCGATATTCGCCCTGGCGACCATGGACGGAACCCGGCCTCGTGTGCGCAATATGCTGACCTGTTTTACCGACGATCGGGGGATCATCTTCTGCACGGGCAAGAGCAAGGAAGTGTATCTGCAGATTATAAATAATCCGGCGTTGGAACTGTGCTACATGGACGGCGGAAAGGAAACCCAGGTCCGCATCGAAGCGACCGCGGAAGAGATTGACGACCTGGATCTGAAGAAGGCGATCGTCGAGAAGTTCACATTTCTCCAGTCCTGGATCGACCAGGTAGGCTATGAGGGCATGGCGGTGTTTACGTTCAAGGAGGCTCGGGCCTGCGTCTGGACCATGGAGACCAGCAACGAGGCCAAGGAATATATCAACCTGTAATGCGTAAACTCAAGATATTTCTCGGTTTGCTCGTTCTCGTCGGACTTTCGGTTCTCATCAACAGTTGTCTGATCGAACCGACATGGATCAAGATTGA
The DNA here is from genome assembly GCA_016926155.1 of Sedimentisphaerales bacterium. Taxonomy (GTDB): domain Bacteria; phylum Planctomycetota; class Phycisphaerae; order Sedimentisphaerales; family Anaerohalosphaeraceae; genus JAFGGE01. Next base: position 58,778 of record JAFGPC010000051.1, on the reverse strand, counting down.
ACATCTCCGGCTCAATGCTCCATCGTCCGTGCGTCTGGTGCATATCAGCGACATCCATCACGAGGGAGACAGGAAATACCTTGCCGGGATCATAAGTAAAATCAATACTCTCCAACCTGAGTTTGTATGTTTTACTGGTGATCTAGTGGAGGATAGTACGTATCTGTCTGAAACACTGTCCTACCTACGACAGATCAAGGTCCCTGTATACGGTGTGCCCGGCAATCACGATTTCTGGAGTCACTCCTCATTTGTAGAAATCGAAACCGCTCTGCGTTCCACCGGTGGAGACTGGCTGACCGACGAAGAGATCACGATTGCAGACGGAAAGGTGACGTTGCTTGGTTTGTCAGGACAAAACCAGAAGATCCCTCCTGTGATCGGCGGCGGCAAACGGATTCTGCTTTGTCACTATCCGGATTGTGTCGATCAGGTTCAAGGCCGTCGGTTTGACCTTGTACTTGCCGGTCACTCTCACGGTGGGCAGGTGCGACTCCCGTTCATCGGCGCCTTGCATGTGCCCTATCGAACCGGTTCTTATGATAAAGGTCTGTTCCATACACCAGCCGGGCCGTTGTATGTCAATCCCGGCCTGGGTACATTCGGACCTCGTGTGCGGTTTTTCTGTCGACCCGAAATCACCGTCATTGAGCTCTAGACAATCTGTTTTTGCAACGTGTGTCTTGAAAAAAACGTGCACAGCTTTGCCGTCCTCGATACAATGCCATTTTGTGGTGTGTATCATGGGATCAGAAAGTCTCGAAAGGATACGTCTATGCAGGGCTTGGAGCAGGTTCGCGGTCTGATCGTCAGCCAGCACAAGGAGTGGGGGGAGATCCTGTCCGGTTTCGAAACACGGAATAAATATGTCGTGCTCGATGAATTCGGCCAGGAGCTGTATCTGGCCATGGAAGAAGGTGGATCGTTTCTGGTGCGGTCGTTCCTCAAGGCGCTTCGACCGTTTGAAATTGTCCTCATGAGACTCAACCAGCAGCCCGTGTTTCGGATTCATCGGCCGTTTCGGTTCTACTTCCACGAGGTAGAGGTGCGCGATGCAGAGGGACATACATTGGGCGCCATCAAGCGGCGTTTCTCGATCCTGCGTCGGCGATATGATGTGATAAATGACCAGGGGCAGATGATCTATGAGCTTTTAGGGCCGTTGCTGCATCCCTGGACGTTCGAAATCCGACGCGGTGAAGAACTGTTTGGTAAAATCACCAAACGATGGTCCGGCGTGGGTAAAGAGATGTTCACAGATGCCGACAACTTTGGCGTGGAATGGCCTTCCGACTGGCCCGCGCGGGTCAAGGCCCTGTTTCTGGGAGCCGTCTTCCTGATTGATTTCATGTACTTCGAAAACGTCAATGACAATCGCTGACAAGTCCCTGATTTCGAAGGAGTAAACGCACCATGGCCGATGCGAAATTTACCGGCGATAGAAAACTTCCCATGACCACACTTCTGGCGCCTTTGGAAAAAAGGTTAATTGACTATTGGACTCCTCGATTTCCACGCTGGATCGAGGGCTGGCACCTGACACTTTTGACACTGCCCTGGTCAATCGGCGTCGTAGCTTTCGGCTATCTGGCCGGGCGCACCCAAAACCTCCACTGGCTCTGGGGTTCGTCTGCCATGCTGTTCCTGCAATGGTTCACCGACTGCTTCGACGGTTCCCTGGGCCGTTATCGCGATTTTGGCATTCCCAAATGGGGCTTCTACATGGATCATCTGCTGGATTTTGTCTTCATGAGCGCTCTTTTGGTAGGGTATTCATTCCTGCTCAATGAGGTTCGCGATAAACAGATCGTGTATTTCCTGATCCCGATATTCGGCATATTCATGGTCAGTTCTTTCCTGTCGTTCGGAGCCACGGGACAGTTTAAGATCACCTATCTGGGCACTGGCCCGACCGAAATGCGGATTGGATTTATCGTGTTCAATGCCGTATTGATCTTCTTTGGAACCGCATGGATCCTGCCGCTGCTGCCCTATGTGTTCGCCGTATCTGTTGGCTTTCTGTGCTTTGTTGTGTTTCGCACTCAGAAGTATATCTGGAAGCAGGACATGGCGGATAAACAGGCTCGCCTGCACTCCGAAGAAAAACCGGTTACGTAGCCTGATTTAACCCTGCATCGGAGGTTTCTTTTGAACGATTTTCTTCGGATGAAACGGGACACGGATCTTGGGCGGGTGATCCGTCCGTTTGTGCATGAGAAACGCTGTCAAACACCCGCGTCAATTCTTCCACCTGGATTCGGACCGCGCATAAATCGTCGCCGCATTCGCTGTCGGCCTGTGGAAACGATGGTTTGTCAAGACCGGCATTGGTTGGAATACGCAGGGTGAATGTCGTCCCCTCTCCCACATGACTTTCCACCGAAACCGATCCCCCCAGCAATTGCGCCAGTTGACGGGTGATTGTTAATCCAAGCCCGGTTCCTCCAAACTGGCGGGAATGGCTTGTATCGGCCTGTGAAAATGCCTCGAAGATGCCGGACAGCTTATCTTCTGCGATGCCGACTCCAGTATCTTTAACGTCAAATCGAAGGAACGACACCTTCTCGGTTCGTTCCATCTGTACATCCAGAGACACACTGCCTTGTTCGGTAAATTTGACCGCATTGCCAAGAAGATTGACAAGACATTGTCGCACCCTTGCCGGATCGGTCCATATCTGCGCAGGAAGATCCGATGCACGATGGACATGAAATTCCAACCCTTTGGCCTCGGCGGCCGAGCGGATAAGAGATTCTGCCTGATCGATCAGACTCCAAAGTGAACATTCCATGATTTCTGTTTCGAGCTTGCCGGCCTCAATCTTGGAAAAGTCGAGAATGTCGTTAATAATCCCAAGCAGGTGTTCGCCTGAGTTACGAATCGTTTCGACATACTGTCTCTGATCTTCGTTTAGATCTTCTTCCGCAAGTACATCGCTGAAACCGATGATAGCGTTCATGGGCGTACGAATCTCATGACTCATATTGGCCAGGAATTCGCTCTTGGATTTACTGGCCTGGATCGCTTCTTTCGCCATGATTCTGGATTGCTCGGCCGCCAGTTCCAGTTTACGATTCACGGCCTCGGTATGAGCCCATGCGTCGGCTACATCTTCTTTGGCCCGATGAAGGTCTTCTTCATAATGTTTGCGATCGGTAATGTCCTGCAGCATTTCAATCGCGCCGATGATTTGGCCTTCCATATCCTTCAAAGGGACAGCAGTGAAAAACAACCATCGCCCTTTGGATCCCATATCCGGGAAAAAAGCCTCCGTCTCATAAGCGCCTTCTGCAATGGATGAAACACGCAGTTGCTCTCCGTAAATATTGGAAATATCTTTCTCACTGGTCTCGTTCAGAATCAAATCCGCCAGAATGGGACGCGATTGTCGATAGAACGCCGCCCAGTGCTGATCCGTACCCACAATCTCCCCTACAGGAATTCCAGTCAGATTCATGATGGCCTTATTCCAATGGGTAACACGATGATTTTTATCAAGAACCAGAGTGGGCACCGGACTGGCGTTAATAATTTGTTTCAGGTGCCGGCTATGTTCGAGTCGAATTTGTTCGGCCTTCTTTTGATCCGTGATGTTGCGAACAGCAGCCTGTATAAAAATCTTTCCGGATAGATCAACACGATTCAAAGTCACTTCCGCATCAAATTCATTTCCATCCAGACGAGTATGACGCCATTCAAAACGAAGTCTTTCGCCATCAGTCGCCCGAGAAAGATAATGAGCCGCCATCTCACTGGAACGGATTCCATTGGGCTGAAATTCAGGACTGAACCGCCCCGGGCCATATCCTAGAATCTGTTCTCGTGTAACGCCGAAAATATCCAATGTCCGTTCATTACACTCGATAAATTTGTTCTGCGACATGATAAATGTGGCATTGTCCGAAGATTCAAACAGCACACGATACCACTGTTCCCTTTCCCGTAAGGCACACTGAGCCTGTCCGGTGCTCTTTTTGTAAATCCACACAAACGCAATGAAAACATGAAGCAGCAATACCGCCAAACCCGGCAGGCAAAGGTCCCAGGCCGAATAATAATCTGCCGTTGGCGCCAGGACAAATAACTTCCACGGGCCAGTTTCATCGGCCAGATGCAGATCCATTCGCTCAACCATGTGTTCCCGGTCCTTTATGAATAGCCGGGTTTGGTTCAGGTCAAAGCCAAGAGGTAACGGATCATTGAAATCCATGGGATTGTTTGGCAACGTTCCGGAAACCTCAGAGAAAGCGGAAAACACCTGTTTGAAAATCCAATCCGGATCCGAGGCGGAAAACACATTTCCTAAAGGAGACACCAGCACAGCAGGATGATCCGTAGCTGCCAGGATAGAATCCACCTTCTCCAAGGGTATTTTAACAACAGTAACTCCAATAATTTTGTTAAAACAATCCCCCGAACAGATACAATATACCGGAGAAGAATAATAGATCCCTCGTTTATTCGTGGTGATTCCTAGAGCGGGATATACAACATCATGTCCTTGAAGAGCCTGAGTGAAATAGGGACGAAAGCTGTAATTGTTGCCTCTTAATGTCTCTGAATTATCCGGTCCGTATGTAGTTGAGGCTACCACTAATCCATCCGTATCCATGACATAGACAATCGCCGCTTCACAGCTTTGACGAATTCGTTCCAATTCATCCGTCAGGAATTGATCTTCACAGGAAAGATTTCCACGAAGACATTCCATGATATTATCACTGGCCATGCCTAATGTACGGACCGTCCCGAGGACAGAATGATTGTGCAGATAACCATCGATTTCCTCGGCCTGGGTATGGACTTCTTTCATAAGACATATACGGCCATGTTCTATCAGGCTTGATCGCACGGTAAGCGGAATCAGGAATACAAAGAGCAGAGTGGAGGGAAACAGCCACAACAAGATTCGGCCCGTCCCTTTGGGACGGGGATCCCGTGAAAGACATGACAAGTATCTGTTTTGCCCTCTATTCATCTGAGTGTTCCGGATGAGAACGGCCTGTTTCCACAAACTTGGCCTTGTCGTCTTATACCCCCATTATTCATGACGCTATACATTTTCGTTCCCAAAATCTCAGGAAATGTAACGTATTTGTATCGTCTGTTTCCTTTGTGAAATTGGAATGCTTTCTCAACTTGAATTGAGGGATATCCTCCGCCGTTTTACTTCCGATAAATCCTGTAATGAGAATGTTTTGAAGGGCATCTAGATGGCCTGACAGATAAGATTCTATTCAAGCCAAAGTAAAAAAACAGGCTTATGGGACGATATGCTGGAAGGTCTACCCATTTTACCAAAATACAAGGCTTTAGATGTCTTGTTTTTGGGGGATTCCCCCTGGTTTTATTTCCGTTACAGAACAATAGTTTTCCCCGGGAGAAATCGGTTTTTGGCATTGACAGTGGCTTTCGAACCCACTATAGTCACATTCCTTTTATGTACACCGTTGGATTGCGAATCGAATCTATAATCATGGAAATAGGAGACTGTATAATGGCAAAGAAACGGGTCTATTTCTTCGGCGGAGGCAAAGCCGAGGGAAGCGCCAAGATGAAAGAGTTGCTCGGTGGCAAAGGCGCCAACCTGGCCGAAATGACCAATTTGGGCGTTCCTGTGCCCGCCGGCTTTACCATCGCCACTTCCGTTTGTGGCGAATATTATGACGCCAAAGGTAAATGGCCAAAGGGCCTGGAAGAAGAGGTAAAAAAGAACATCGCCAAGCTGGAAAAGGCGATGGGCGCCAAATTCGGCGACCATGACAAGCCTCTGCTGGTCAGTGTACGTTCCGGCGCAGCGGTTTCCATGCCCGGAATGATGGACACGGTCCTGAACCTGGGCCTAAATGATACCGTCGTCGACGGCATCATTCAAAAAACCGGCAATGCCCGGTTTGCATATGATATTTATCGTCGTTTTATCGACATGTTCGGCGACGTGGTGATGGGTTGTCATCATGAGAATTTCGAGGAGGCGATTCATACCGCCAAAGAAAAGGCCGGCGTTAAAAATGACAACGAATTGTCTGCCGATCAGTTGAAAGCTGTGGTGGAACAGTATAAGGCCATTTATAAAAAGCACGTCGGAAAGAACTTCCCGGAAGATGCCTGGACTCAATTGAAGCATTCGATCAACGCCGTATTTGGTTCCTGGAACAGCCCCAGAGCAATTAAGTATCGTCAGCTCAATGAGATCAAGGGTCTGCTGGGAACTGCTGTTAATGTCCAGGCGATGGTCTTTGGGAACATGGGCGAAGACTGCGGCACAGGGGTTTGCTTTACTCGCAATCCGAGCACCGGAGAAAAGGAATTCTACGGTGAATTCCTGATGAACGCCCAGGGCGAGGATGTGGTCGCGGGTATCCGCACCCCCATTCCGCTCAAAGAACTTAATAAGGTCATGCCCAAATGCTATAAACAGTTGACCAGCCTGATGATCCGGCTCGAAAAACATTACACGGACATGCAGGATATGGAGTTTACCATTCAGCAAAGCAAATTATACATCCTGCAGACCCGGACGGGTAAACGAACAGCCGCCGCGGCCGTGAAGATCGCCGTTGACATGCTGAAGGAAAAATTAATCACCAACGAAAAGGCCGTCATGCGTGTCGAACCGGCCCAACTGGATCGTCTGCTGCACCCCTCATTCGATCCCAAGGCCCAACGGGATGTGATGGCAAAGGGCCTTCCCGCCTCGCCCGGAGCCGCCGTCGGACAGGTGGTCTTTGATGCGGAAACCGCCGAACAATGGCGGGATGAAGGGAAGAAAGTGATCCTAGTTCGTATCGAGACCAGCCCCGAAGACATCGGTGGTATGGATGCCGCTCAGGGGATTTTGACAGCACGCGGCGGAATGACAAGCCATGCGGCCGTAGTCGCTCGTGGTATGGGCAAGTGCTGTGTCGCCGGCGTGGATGATCTGGGAATCAACTATAAAAACAAGCAGATGAAGGTCGCGAATTTGACTATCTCGGAAGGCGACTGGATCAGTTTAGACGGCACTTCCGGTGAGGTCATGAAAGGACAGGTACCTACGGTCGAACCCAAATTGGCAGGCGATTTCGGCAAGTTCATGATGATCTGTGACAAAATTCGAAAAATTGGTGTTCGAACCAATGCCGACACGCCCGGAGACAGCCGGCGGGCTCGCGATTTCGGCGCCGAAGGCATCGGCCTGTGCCGTACGGAGCACATGTTCTTTGAAGGGGATCGCATTTGGGCGGTTCGCGAGATGATTCTGGCCTCGGATGACTATGCCGACATGCTTGACAAACTAGCTGCTACCGAGAACCAGAATACCATTAAGCAGATTGAATCCGAATATACATCAGTCAAGACACAGTTTGAAGGTGCTTTAAACAAGTTACTGCCCTATCAGCGGGACGACTTTGAAGGTATCTTCAAGGCCATGGCCGGATTGCCGGTGACGATTCGTCTGCTGGATCCGCCATTGCATGAGTTCTTGCCTCATGATGAAAAAAGCCAGGCCGAGATGGCGGCCCGATTGAATGTTGAAACGAAAATCGTCAAGGATAAGGTGGATCAACTGCACGAGTTCAATCCGATGCTCGGTCACCGCGGCTGTCGTTTGGCTATTACCTATCCGGCGATTTATCGCATGCAGGCCCGTGCCATCATTGAAGCCGCTCTCAAGATCAGCAAGAGCGGTAAGAAGGTCCTTCCCGAGATCATGATCCCGTTGATTGGTTCCGTAAAGGAACTCAAGATTGTCAAGGATCAGGTGATCGAGGAAATTAAGGCTGTCTTTGCCGAGAAGAAATCGAAAATCAAATATATGATCGGCACAATGATCGAAGTGCCTCGCGCTGCCCTGACCGCTGATGAAGTCGCTACCGAAGCGGAATTCTTCAGTTTCGGAACTAACGACCTGACCCAGATGACCATGGGATTCAGCCGCGACGACGCCGGTAAGTTCCTTGGTGAGTACGTCAAACAGGGCATCTACGAAGTCGATCCGTTTCAGGCCCTGGATCAGGATGGTGTCGGCAAGCTGGTTGAGATGGGTATCCGGCTGGGCCGCTCGACGCGGAACAACCTTAAGGTCGGTATCTGCGGAGAGCATGGCGGGGAACCAAGCAGTGTGGATTTCTGCCATTGCGTGGGCATGAACTATGTGTCCTGCTCCCCGTTCCGTGTACCGATCGCTCGCCTAGCTGCCGCACAGGCCGTTATTCGCAATGACAGATCCGAGAAGAAAACCAGGCAAAAGAGCAAAAAATAATCCCGGCCAATCGCGGATTGGAAAATCCAAAGGGTGTACTGTCTTGTATGGTACACCCTTTTCTTGTGCTTGTTTAATAAGCTTATCGGACTCAAGTTGGATTCAGACAATAAATCCGCCCCATTTCTATCTCAAACAGTTTGTTTCATTATTCCTTCACTTAAGTCCTTATCCGACCTCACCGATACGGAAATCAAGAAAGAAATGCGACACGCCACAGTCAGGATTGTCGCTTTGGAATTGTATCAGTAGTCTAAAGGAGGCCTAATGCTGCGTCGGGAAAATGTACAGCAAACCAAACCAGTTATTTCATGCGATCCTGACAGATTTAAGGATCCACGAAAGCTGGGATTGATGCTTAAGATGTCCGCCGGACTGTTCATTCTTGTCTGTCTATTCGCCATTTCCACCGATTGGTCCGAATTGACTTTGCTGAAAAATATCCAACTGGAGAATTTTGAGACACGGGAAGAACTCGAAATCGCAGCAGAAAATAATGATATGGCGCAAATCAAGGTGGCATTGGGTTACCTGGCCGCCGGTGTGACGACTTTTATCGTATTCCTGTTCTGGATTTATCGCGTCAAATACAATGTGATCCAGTTGGGCGCTCAGGATTTGGAATTCACTCCGGGTTGGTCTGTCGGCTGGTTTTTCGTGCCGGTGCTATTTCTTTGGAAGCCGTATCAGGCTATGCAGGAAACGTTCAAGGCCAGCCGCAATCCCGGCAACTGGAAGGGACGACCCGGCAGTATTCTCATTGGCTGTTGGTGGGCTTGTTGGATCCTGGGAATCGTCCTTTGGAAAGTCTCCAATGGATTAGGAAACAGCAATGACCTATCTATCCTCATAAGAAGCACTCAGGTCTCCATCGCAGCGGAAGTTTGTACCATTATCGAATATATCCTGACTCTGATGGTGGCTACGCAAATTGAGTCTATGCAGATGTATCATTTCAAACAGATTTGCAACGCTCCGCCCGGCTCAGGAATCACACAACCACGGGAAGTCGCTCCGGAACAAGAATCGGTCCTTTCGATTCTCAACGTATAATGATCTCATATAAGAGTTAGCCACAGATTTGTAGATCAAACCCAATCACTTCCCTTGCCCTGTGGGGAGGGATCTTTGCATTTTGATCCACTTTCCGTATAATGTCCGACACTGGGATATACAATTCAGGGTCGTCGGCGTTGCGAACGGGAGTGCATGGCAATGATTTATGCAATGTATGGAAAAACAGGCGTTCAGGTCAGTGCTGTCGGTTTTGGAGGGATGCGATTTGATGTCGGCAGGAGCAACGAAGAAAACGCCGAACTGCTCCTCTATGCCCGTGACAAAGGCATTACATATTTTGACACGGCACCCAGTTATTGCACGGACCAGAGCGAGGACATATTCGGCATCGCTTTCAAGCAAATGGCGGATCAACGAGATCGTCTCTATGTAACCAGCAAGTGCATGCCCACAGAGAACGATACATATGATTCGGTGCGGGCCGGAGTGGAAAAGTCCCTCCGCCGTATCCAGGTGGACTATCTTGACTTCTATCATGTATGGTGCATCCGCCGGTTCGATCAGTATGAAATGGCCATGCGCCCAGGCGGCCAATATGAATCATTATTACGCCTTCGGGAAGAGGGCCTGATCCGCCATGTCGTTATCAGCACACATTTATCAGGCCCGGATGTAAAACGGATCGTTAACAACGACGAATTCGCAGGTATTCTACTAGGTGTCAATATTCTGAACTTTCAGTATCGCTGGCATGGTGTACTGGCCGCTCATGAAGCAGGGTGGGGTACAGTCGCCATGAATCCTTTGGCCGGCGGCCTGATCCCAAAAAATGAGACAATTTTTTCCTTTCTTACGGAAACCGACGAAACTCCCACTGAGGCTGCGCTGCGGTTTTCTATTTCCTGTCCCCAGATCAATGTAACATTGGTTGGTTTCACGACCAAAGAACATATCGATATGGCCTGCCGTGTGGCAGATAAAGCATGTCTGTTTACACCGGCCGACCAAGAACGAATCAAACGATACCTGACTAAAAATATGGATGTCCTCTGCACAGGATGTGGCTATTGTGCGGATGTGTGTCCCAAAAAAATTATTGTACCCAGCTATATGCAATTCTACAATGAACGTCTTCTATCCAACAAAACCGACAAAGAGATGATCGAACATACGCGTTTTCATCACGACTGGGTACTTCTCAGCGACCGTACCGCCGAAGCTTACGAATGCGTTGCCTGCGGTCGATGCGAACAGGCCTGTACCCAGCATTTGCCTATTATCAAGCGGTTGGAAGAGATCGGCCGCTGGGAAAAGAAACTGATCGAGGAGAAAACCAAATGAAAGACCGGATTAACCGACGGGATTGTCTTCGTATGTTCGGGTACTCAGGACTGGCGACAGGGCTGAGTGGAATCGCTTCCAATCAATTATTTGCACAGAATATCGGTGAATCCAGTGGCTTTCAAAGCTCTGTAATCGCCGCTTCCAAAATTGAAACGCATCGGACCAATGCCGTTCTGGTAAACGGTCAAGTCATCCAGCCCCAATGTCAGTTACCGATTCTTGACAAAACGGATGTTCTCGTCGTCGGCGGGGGACCGGCAGGCACCGTCGCCGCCATCGCAGCCAAACGCGCAGGAGCAAATGTAATCCTCGTCGAACGGTACGGGCACTTCGGAGGACTCTGGACCGGTGGTCTGGTGCTCCTGATCCTCGGGCATATCGTCACAGGTGGAAAGCAGGTCTGCCAGGGGATCGGAGAAGAAATTATGCATCGGCTCGATACAATGGATGGCGCAATTATCAACCGAAAACCAGGCATCAATCCAACAGTGGACGCCGAGGCAGTAAAATATCTCATGGTGGAGATGATCGAAGAAGCGGGCATTCAGGTATATCTGCATTGTTGGGGTGTGGATGCCATTATGGACGACCAGAATGTCCGAGGTGCGGTTTTTGAAAGCAAATCCGGACGACAGGCTATTCTGGCTGACGTAGTTGTCGATGCCACGGGAGACGGAGATGTGTTTGCCGCCGCAGGCGCTGAGTTTGAACATCGATCTCACAACATTGGTTTGGTTTCACGGATCGGCAATCTGGACCGTGTAAATCCGCAGAAGACACCGGAAGGACAGAAACCCAGGCGGCTGGGAAATTCCACTCCTGTCGCCGGTGTAAACTGGGTTAACCTGACAGGACCGGAGGTGGATGGACTGGATCTGGCAACCCTGACTCGCATGGAAATGAATCACCGAAAGTTTATCTGGAACAACATGCAAAAAACCCGAAGCATTCCGGGGTATGAAAAAGTATACCTGATGGAAACCGCTCCACAACTGGGAGTTCGCATTACACGAGTCCTGAATGGATTAAACACAATTCGACTGGAAGATCTGAAAGCGGGCACAAAGTTCCCGGATGTGGTGGGAGTCGGCGGTGCTTCCAACGCTGAGCATGGCGAATGGCAGATTCCCTATGGAGCGCTGGTGCCTCGTAAAGTCGATCATGTTCTTGCGACCGGCCGATGTGTCAGTACGGATATCCGCATGGCTGACCTTGTGCGTCTGATCCCCAACTGTTTCGTGACAGGTCACGCAGCCGGGGTTGCCGCGGCGGTAGCCGTCCAGGACCAATGCCCGCCACGAAATGCGGATGTAATAAAAATTCAAAGAATCCTCAAACAACAGGATGCCTACCTCGGGTAAGGAACCGGGCCAAGTACCGACACCGTAAAAGTATCGGATTACAATGACAAAACAATCTGCCAGATTCATGGTTCGTATAAATATCTTTGCGATTATTATTTGTTTTCTCTGGCCAATTTTTCCGAGTTCATTTTTACTTTCGCTTGTAACCGCCATGAGCCCATTTGCGGCAACAGCCTCCCTGCTTGTCACAAAAGGGCTCAATATCACGATTGGAATTGGAGTAATCCTCGGAGTTATCGTTGCACTGCGCCATCGTTGGTTTTGCCGCTGGATCTGTCCGGCAGGGTTGTGCATGGATGGGGCTAGCGCATTGGGGCGACGTTTGGGATTTCGCCCCATGCGAAAAGGAGCTTATGGACAATGGATTGTCTTACTGACTCTCGGGGGAGCTTTGTTAGGATATCCCCTGCTGCTTTGGCTGGATCCGCTGGCCCTCTTTTCCGGACTGCTGGTTCCGATCCAAAAGAGTCTTACTCTAACGGCGTGCTTTTCTGTGATTTTTTTTATCATTTTTCTGGTACTGAATATCGTCCGACCTGACACATGGTGTACACGGATATGTCCGTTGGGTGCTTTTCAGGACCTGCTTATATGGCGACCTCATTCTCTTCGCTCGTTGGGATTCCCCAAAACGGAGAAGGATAAGCCTCTATTCACGTCAAGCCATATCGCAAGGCGAACCTTTATAGGATTGCTGCTGGGAGCGATGGCGGCAAGGATGATTCGGCTGTTTTACAATACAGGACTGCGCCTCCTGCGTCCGCCTGGCGCCGTCAATGAGGATCAGTTTATTGGGCTCTGCAGTCGCTGCGGAAACTGCATTCGATCTTGCCCGGCCAATATTATTCACCGTGATTCGGACCGTACAAATTGGGCTGGTTTTATGACCCCGGTTTTACGATTTGAAAATGACTATTGCCGCGCGGACTGTACACTTTGCACACAGGCCTGTCCTACCGGCGCGCTTTCCCGCATTACGATCGCGCAAAAGCCGAATATAAGGATTGGGAAAGCCCATGTGGATATGAATCTGTGTCTTCTGGGAGAGGATCAGGAATGTTCCTCCTGCAAACGATGGTGTCCCTACGATGCGATTCGATACGTATTTTCAGAAGAGAAATATTTGCTCATCCCAACGATCGATCCGGACAAATGCAATGGCTGCGGGGCCTGCGAGGCCATGTGTCCCACCAAACCGCAAAAAGCAATCATAGTTACAGCAATATAACTCTTACAAGATGCAGGAGATTTTCACCTTGTTCATCTAAAAGTAAGTTGTCTCAGCTTTCTTGTCTTCCTGTCGCAACAGCAAGAAAGCAACGATACAAACTGCCGTTGCTAAAATGAGAAGCCATACGGGAAATTGATTGGCCTCTTTCCATTGCCCCATCATCGCAAGTACTATCTGTGGGGCCTTCCCCGTAGCCAGCAATACTGTCGTTGTATTGATATAACAATGAAAGAGCATTGCCGGGATAATCGATCGACTCCGGAGAGCCAGAAATCCCAATGCAAATCCCAATAACGTCGTATGCAGCAGCATATACACATTTTGATGCATGAATCCGAACAGAACACCACTGACCAGAATCGCCACCCACGGTGAAAATCGGTTCCGCAACCCCGACAAAATCGCCCCGCGAAACAGCAACTCCTCACATACCGCCGGCGAAAAGCCCACTGCCAGGATCAGTAGTATTAATCCTCCCGGCGTCTGGCCCCACCGGAAGAGCTTGTCCATCTCACGGATAAAGGCCTCCGACTCGGGCAGCCAGCGCTGCTGCCACCAGGTAAGCTGCATAATCAGCACCCAAAGACCAGCCGCCATCAAAAGGGCCGCTATGACCGATCGCAGGGAAGGCCACCGCAACCGTAATTCCTGTCGCAAGTCCATTCGCGTATACCAAAGAACTGCCACCGGAGGAACTGCTATCAGAAACCATTGGCTGATTAACAAACCAAACAGAAGATGCCGTAACTGTACATAGGTCCCCGCATAAAACATCAGCAGTAAACCGACACCAAACAGCACCAGTGCCATACCCGGTGAAACTTTCCCCCCTGGCGAGAATGCGCTTCGTCGCAGTGTCAACGGCAATCCCCGCTCTTGAGATAAAATTACATCCTCCACTTCAAACAGCCGCACTGCGATCACCAGCGAAAGCATGGCATACACTGCCGTGCTCAACAGCACTGCAAAAACCTCTTCCACTCCTGCCGTGCCCGTCAGTAGGTCCTTGAACAACAACGCCACATTTGCAATCGGAAGAAACATCGTCGCCGCCGTCAACTTCACGCCCGGCACTGCCGCGATCATTCCGGGCAAGAGGATCAGAATGTAAAATGGAGTCACAAAGCTTTGTGCCTCTTTGAAATCCCGGGCGATAATCGCTATCGACATCATCATCGCACAGATAAAAAACGCCAGCGGGACCATCGTCAAAAACAGGATCACCAATGTCACAGGTGAAACCTGCACCAAGCTTAGGTCCACATTCAGATTCTCGCCCGCCGCTTTAGCCATCTGGGAAAACTGAAACAACAAACTCAGTACCATGCTCGCCAAGCTCAGCAGCCCTGTGATGAGGCACAACGTCAGCACCGTTACGAACTTGCCGCATACGATCTCGGCCTTGCTGACCGGCGCCGAAAGCAAGGTTTCAAAAGTTCCCCGCTCCTTTTCGCCTGCCGTCACATCCACCGCCGGATAAAACGCCCCCGTCCCCAGCATGATGATCATCACCATGGGAAGAATCATCCCCAGTACCGATCCGGTCAGTTTTTTGGGTGTCGCTACATTGATCTGCCAGATGCGAATCGGCCGTACAAACTCTATAGGCAATTTCAACCGGTCCAGCCGTTCTTTGAGCAGTTTCTCTCTTTGCTTTTGCAACCCTTCCCGCACACGTTCCAGTGCTGCCCGCGAATCTTCCTCGGCCAGGTCGTATATGATGCGAATATCCACCGACATCGTTTCATTGAGAAGTTCCCGGTCTTCCTGAGGGCCAAGTACCGCCGCATCGATCTGTCCCGATAAAAGCTGATCGTTCGGATCAGTAAGTGATACCAACTCAACTTTTTCCATTCCCTCCAGCCAGTCTCGCAACATCGGTGCGGCATTATCCGCCACAGCCACCTTGGAAATCCGTTTTTCCACCTTGGTCTGCTGAAGAATCGTGACCTGTCCCATGACAATGATCAGCAGCGGATACAGCAGAATCGGCACGCCGAACATGGTAAACAACGTTCGCTTATCCCGCAGGGTCTCCAGCAACTCTTTTCGGAGGATGGTATAAACGATAGGCCATCTCATAGCAGTATGTCCCCCTCCACCATCGCCAGAAACGCATCCTGCAGATTTCCCGTCCCGGTCTGCTCATAAATCTGCTGCTTTTTACCGTCGGCCAGGATCCTGCCTTTATGAATCAGCCCGATGCGATCACATAACAATTCGGCTTCGGTCATGGTATGGGTCGAAAAAATAATCGTATGCCCCCGTTCCTTGGCATTTCGGATAAAATCCAGAATCGTCCGGCTGGTCATGATATCCAGTCCCAGCGTCGGCTCATCCAGGATCAAGACTTGCGGCTCATGCAGCAGCGCCCGGGCAATGGATACCTTCTGCGTTTCTCCCGTGCTCAAGGCATCGCATCGCCGATCCAGCACCGCCTCGGCTTCCAGCATGGCCGCCAATGTCGCAATCCGTTCGGCGATTCTGGCCTCCTCCATCCCATAAAGCCGGCCGAAATACTGCAGCACCTCCCGAGCCCGTAGACGCTTGTAGAGCCGTGTATTGCCCGACAGAAATCCGATCCGCCGCCGTGCCTGTTCCGGTTTTTCGTCGGTTCGAATCCCATCCACACTGCAATACCCGGATGTCGGCGTCAGGATCGCACCCAACATCCTAAGCAACGTGGTTTTGCCCGCTCCGTTCGGGCCCAGAAGACCGAAAATCTCTCCCGGCATCACCATAAACGAAGCCTTCTCCACCGCACAGACTTGTTTTGATGTATCGGCGTTGAAAATCTTGGTCAAGTGTTCTGCTGCAATCAAGCGGTCCACTCCAAACAATGGTTTGGTCTAAAATGTGATGAGAAAGCGGTCATACGCCCCGGTAAGCGCTGTATCTTCGACGTTTGTATTAGCAATGTATTCTTTAAAATTCCGTTCGATATCGGCAATGCAGTTATTCACATCCCGCTCATCGCCCTGGGCAAACATCTCCACACAACCATTGGGCAGGTTCTTGACATATCCCACTAACTCGTATTGCTGAGCGGATCGCTGTGCCGTATAGCGAAATCCAACGCCCTGTACTCGGCCGGAAAACACGATCTTCTTAGCTATATGCCCCATACCATCACTCCATGACATCTGCAACACACCCACTGAGTATTAAACGCTAAATGTACTCCCGCGGCAATCAAAAACTCGGTTTCGCCGGCGCCATTCCTACGATGGTTTCCACGAAGAAGAAACTGTAATCCCTGTTTTACTCATGGATGCACATTTTTCCAGGCTAAATTGCGTCCTCTGTTTTCCGTCGTCCGATAAGAAGCAACAGGACCGTATTGCGGAAAACGGATTGGCAGCAAATGTGTAGAAAAGCCCCTGTGGATGACGATAAAAAAAGAGTATCGTTGTGCGCTAATCGGCTTTTTTGATACTGTCAACTGAGTTTTTTAATCTGTGAGCGAGGGACTAAGCTCTTGAAAAACAGTACCTTATATAAAGTAGCCATCGAAGGTTTTCTTTTGGGAGCCTGTGTGCTGCTGTTGTTTGCCTGCATCAGCTTCAGCATCTGGGACGCCCCCAGTCCCTATACATATCCCCATAATTTTCCTGCAGCCAACTGGTGCGGATCGATCGGGGCTTTTTGTGCTTATTATTTGTTCTATTATGTCGGTCCGGGGATGTTTCTTGTGCTGACCGCAGCCATCTGGACGCTTTTAACCAATCTTTCGGGTACGAAAATCACGCAACCTGTTCTTCGCAGCATCGGCCTGGCATTGTTGGTAGCGGCCGCCTCGGCTTCGTGGAACCTGCTCTGGCAATTCAAGCCGATTTGGCCGTTCACAGCCGGGGGATTTCCCCAGGGCAACGGCGGCGTTCTGGGTATATCTGTGGCACATTATCTGTCTACTCGATTCGCCCTGTTGGGCACAGCTATCATACTGGGAAGTACCTGGCTGGTTGGTGCCATTTTGTTGGCCGATTCAGTGGTTCTGGCGATCCTGCGGTGGTTCGGTCGGGGGATCAGTCACGCAATCGGCTTTACCGTCCCGGCGTGGGCGACGGCACGGAAACAATCCGCATCGTCCATGAACTCGATCTGGAAGCGGCTGGGGGCACGAGAACGAGAGAGGCGACTGGCAACAGTAAAAATGGAAGAGGAGCCGGATATCAACCTGGAATCGGTATTCCATCGCGAACGAAGAAGCTTCACGATAAACCAGGAAGCACGTGAAGAATCTGTTATAGAGAATCCCGAAATACAACCTGTGGCGCCTGTGAAAGAAACTCCTTCGGAAATTCTACCTACCGAACCAGCGGCTAAACCGGTCCGGACGATTCAACAGAAGATCAAAGCTCGATCTACACAGGAGAAGAAGGAGAAAGAGTATCCGCCTGAGACATATGACGAGTATATCCTGCCTCCGCTGGATATTCTGACAGAACCTCAATTTGGATTTGCGGCCGTTCAGGAAAAGATGGTCGAGGCCAAGGCCCACACGCTGGAGGACTTGCTCGCTGAGTTTGGAGTCAACGCCCATGTGGTCAACGCCGAGCCTGGGCCGGCGATCACGATGTATGAACTGGAATTGGCGCCGGGGATCAAGGTCAGCCAGATTTCCAACCTGGCCAACGATATGGCCCGGGCGCTCGGGGCCGGCTCGGTGCGCGTGGTAGCTCCCCTGCCGGGTCGGCATACCATTGGAATCGAGGTGCCCAACAGCCAGCGAGAGATCGTGCGGATCAAGGAGCTGATCCAGCGAGCCGGGAATAAAAGTACTAAAATGCATATCCCGCTGTTTTTGGGTAAGGATTCTGCAGGAGAGGTGCTGATCAGCGACCTGGCCTCCATGCCGCATCTTCTGATCGCCGGCACAACCGGTTCGGGCAAGAGCGTGTGCATCAACAGTATTATCACCAGCATGCTGATGACGCGTCGGCCGGACGAAGTCAAGATGGTTCTGATCGATCCGAAGATGGTCGAGATGAGCATGTTCGAATCGCTGCCGCACTTGATGTGCCCTGTGGTGACCGAGACCAAGCGGGCCGAGCAGATCCTGGAATGGGCCACGACCAAGATGGATGAGCGGTACGAACTGCTGTCCGAGGCCAAGGTTCGCAATATCGCTTCTTACAACAAGCTGACGACAGAAGAGATCATTGACCGGTTTAATCCATCAACACCGGAAGAAGAGGCCAAGATTCCCAGAAAAATGCCGCATATCGTCATTGTAATCGACGAGCTGGCGGATCTGATGATGACGGCAGCCAAGGAGATCGAGGCATACATCGTGCGGATCGCACAGAAAAGCCGGGCGGTCGGGATTCACCTGATCGTCGCCACTCAGCGACCCCAGGCAACAGTGGTGACAGGCTTGATCAAGTCCAATATGCCCTGTCGGATCGGGTTCCGTGTGGCGGCCCGTATGGACAGCCGGATCATCCTGGACCAGAACGGCGCTGAGACCCTGCTGGGCCAGGGCGACATGCTCTTCCTCAAGCCGGGCACCAGCGATCTGGTGCGGGCGCAGGGAGCCTTCATGGACGACGAGGAGATCGGGCGGATCGTCAAACACCTCAAGGAGGTCGCCGAGCCGCAGTATCATCCGGAACTGATGCAGC
The DNA here is from genome assembly GCA_016926155.1 of Sedimentisphaerales bacterium. Taxonomy (GTDB): domain Bacteria; phylum Planctomycetota; class Phycisphaerae; order Sedimentisphaerales; family Anaerohalosphaeraceae; genus JAFGGE01. The sequence continues at coordinate 39,953 of JAFGPC010000051.1, read as the reverse complement.
TCAATCGAATCGACATGGATATGATGAAGGCCGATGAATTGTACGATGAAGCGGTCAAGGTCGTGCTCGAGACCAAACGGGGCAGCGTCTCACTGCTGCAGCGGCGGCTGAGTATCGGCTATGCGCGGGCGTCGCGGATTATCGAGATGATGGCCGCCACCGGACTTCTGGGCGAATATAAAGGCAGCCAGGCCCGCGAGGTGACGATGACGCTGGAAGAGTATGAGCAGATGAAGCGGGAGATGCTTGAGGAACAGGTGAATGGGTACGAGGACCTGACCCGCGGACAGACAGAGGAAGAGGAATACGACGAGCCGGTCGAAGTGGTTGACGAGGACCAAGAAAAAGAGGCCGAAGAGGCTGAATACGAATATGTTTACGATGAAGAAGAATAACTTCCCATTAGATGGGACTATGTAAAGTATCATCCCCGCGAAAGAATGAAGCCAGATTCTCTGTCTTATGATTGCATTTTTTCGAATAAAACGATTAATTCCTTACTTCCATTTTCCTGAGCCAAGGACATCGGAGTTTCTCCATCACGATTTTTCATGTCTGTCTTAGCACCAGCTTCGACAAGCAATTTTGAAATCTCTATGTTCGAAAACGCTACTGATTTATGAAGCGGTGAATCTTTAGCCGAGTCAAGTGCATTCGGATCAGCATTGTGCTGCAAAAGGAGTTTGGTAATATCTTCTCGTCCATAAATAGCCGCTTGATGCAGAGGTGTACTCTTGTTTCGCATCGTACCAGCATTTACATCAAGTCCACAAGACAGCAATATCTTAAAAATATCGATACTTCCTCCCATTGCCCCCGTATATATCAATGTAGAACCCGTGCATTCTTCTATTTGAAAAGGATCGGCTCCTTTTTGGAGAAGATACTGAGTTGTTTTGAGATAACCATTTTGTACAGCATTGTTTAATCTTGTCCCATGTCCAAATGGAAGTTTGATATCCGGATGACGACCTTTCTTTATATGCACCATGGCTTCGGTAAGGGCAGCCTTATCCTCCAACTCAATACGATAGGGCTCCATGGATTGACATGGAAATTTGAGTTTGGATTTTTCTTTTCCTGTAAAAGTATCAATCACTTTTCCCTTTGCGGTTACAAGTAATTTGCCATCACAACAGAATACATCTTCAATATAACTTGAATAATCCTTAATCACTTCAACCCGACATTGTGTACAATCCAATTTCACCAATGTACGCGAATGATCCGCATCTCTCGGTTGCTCAACACCTATGAACGTATCATCTTCTCGATAGGATATTTTCGAAACAAAACTCTTATCATAGCTCCATAACAAACTTCCGGTTTTTGTCTCAAAAAAAAGCATAGCACCACTGTACCTGTGTGGAACGGCCAGAATTCCTTTACCAAAGGTGCCCCTACAGGCTTGATAAGATTAATTCGTTCTCCATCCTTTGTTTGAAGCTCACAATGGGCCTTCGCAATATACCGACGATCTTCAAATGGACTGTCAATTATATAGGCTGCCCCGGAAATTTTCTCGATGGTCTGGCCCGTTCGCAAATCCAATGCATGACCGGGACCTGATTCAAAACCGCAAAAGACCACATCCCCCTTGGCTGATAATGTCATACGTTGCAGGCGTTTCAAATCTTTTCGGTGCCATAATTCCGAACCATCTTTTGTACGATATGCTTTAATCCCGTGGCTTCCCCATGCCCCAGCCACACAGATTTGCCCTTCATTATCGATTAAGAGGCGAGTTCCTCCAAGCTCATAAACGGTCATAAACCGCGACAGCATTTCTCCTGTATGAACATCCCAAATAGAGACGAGTCGATTCGACTCACAAACCGCCAGAAAATGACCTTTGGGAGAGGCAACCATTATTCCAGGTAAGAATGGTTTCATAAATGAAATCCTTTTTATTCTTCCATTTTATATTTCCTGCTATATATTGTCCAACTTCCGGAATGAATCAAGCTTCTTCCAGAAAATCTGTTCCGTCGATTTGGGGGTAAGGCAGGTTTGTGGTATATTTTAGCAGCCGCTCATGCGGAACAAGAACTGGATTCCGTGGGGCAAGAACCCCGAATCGTTGCATGGGCGGTTTTTTTGCTGTATAAAGAGGCTGTAAAGAAAGAGCGGCTCAGGCCTGTCTGTCGATTTCAATACGCTTATTCGACATATCACATTTCGGTTGTCAGCACCTGTTGTATCGCTTCCTGCATCTGGGCAAGGATTTCAGCGATTGCCGCTGGATCGTTCTGTTCCTGTGGATAGGTCAGTTGTCGATATATATCTCCTGTCAGCCATTTACGGGCGAAATGCATCATGTCCTTGATTTTGCGGATTTCCAACGACGTTTTAGCACCACCGCTGGCGGCCCCTCCTTGATGTACGCCACGGGCTGAAGAGACCACCCAAACCTGCCAGCCGCGTGAGCGGGCGGTAAAACAATAGTCGCTGTCACTGCCGATAAACACAAAATTCTCATCCAGAAGGCCGATCTCCCGGATCATTTTACGACGCAGCAGCAGGCAGGCGCCGTCGGCCCAGTGGACCTGCTGATCATGGGTAAATTGATCGAGTGGACCGTGCCGCCATTTGCCCACGGGAAACGCCTCCAACCCCCCTGCACACATGACATATCGCCGATCCTGTGGGGATAGATGCAGGGGCGCAGCGATTCCGCATTGGGAATGGGTATCCATAAACCGCATCATCTTTTCCACTGTATCGGGCAAAAGATACATATCCTGATTGAGCACGAGCAAATATTCGAACGGGCGATCCAGGAACTGCCGGAGGCCCTCATTCACGGCGGCGGTGAAATAGATATTGTTGGAAGTGTTGTCACGGACAAAGATCTCGGTCGGTACAGTCTGTTGTTGTAAACAGGCGATGCATCGATCTAACTGGTCCCGACGTTTGTAATACGGAATGACGACTCCAATCATGTTTTCTTCCCCCCGGTTCTCGATCGGATTATTTGTCTTACTTCCTGCTCGATAGCGAAAAACACATTTTTCCAATCCCCTCTTTTCGTCTGACGAAACAGGCGCATGGCAGGATACCACGGACTATCCCTTCGATCCAGCATCCATCTCCAATCGGGCGAAAAGGGAAGCAGCAGCCAGACCGGCTTATCCATGGCCCCGGCCAGATGCGCCACCGCCGTATCGACGGTAATGACCAGGTCCAGATGCGCGATTACAGCGGCAGTGTCTGCAAAATCGCCCAATTCATTTGCCAGGTCGTTCACCGGCACGTTCTTTGTGAGTTCCATAATTTGTTCGGAAGCCGGGCCCTTCTGTAAACTGTGCAGTTGTACGCCTTCGATATGGCCCAGGGAAGCAAACCATTCAGCCCTGCAGGAACGATTTCGATCATTGCCGTGTTTGGGATTTCCCGCCCAGACGATGCCAACATGGAATCGACCTTGTCCAAATCGATCTCGCCATGGATTCAATATCTCCGATGATACCCTGATATAGGGAACGATATCTGGAATGGTTGAAAGGGATGTATTGAAAATCGCCGGAAGATCCATGATAGACACACATAGATCGAAGGGAATCTGAGAAGGCTTTTGCGAAGCGCAAACCAGTTCATCAAAACCTGTACAATTTCGAGCCAACCGAGCCAGGGCTGACGGAACTTCCAGGATCACGGTTCCGCCCCGCTGTTTGACCATAGGGATGTATCGCAGGAACTGGATGCTGTCACCAAAACCCTGCTCACAATAAACCAGCAAACGTTTCCCCGAAAATCCCCCGCCACCCCAACGGGGTACATCCAAAGTATGCGGATAGGTGAAGATCTCGACTTCCGGATGACTACGATAATGGTACAATGCAAATCCTTCTGCCAATCGACCACTCAAGAGAAGAGCAAGTGACAAATTCCACCAGGTGGATGCATAGTCCGGACGGATCTCGAGTGCCTTTCGATAAGCACGGATCGCCTCCTCACATCGGCCGATCTCTTTGAGTGTATCCCCCAGATTGCGATATGCTTCGGCAAAATCCGGCATAAGATTGATTGCCTTGCGATATGCGATGATCGCTTCATCCGAACACCACATCGTTTCCAAAGACAGGCCAAGATTATTGAAATATTCGGGATTGTCGGGCGAAAGCTGTGCCGCCTTTTCAAATGCCCCGACCGCTTTCTCGATGTGTTCTATGGCTTTGTATGCCAGTCCCAGATTGTTCCAGCATGAAGGATAATCGGGGCGCAGAGCTAATGCTTTCTGATACGCATGGATCGCCTCGGCAAATTGCTGTATATCTCGCAGAGCATTGCCCAGATGAAACCAGGCCAGTTCAAAATCCGGTTTCAGAAAAACGGCCTTTTGATATGCACGGGTCGCTTCCAGAGACCGGCCCATCGCTCGCAGCGAAATCCCAAGATCGTTCCATGTCTCAGCGCATTCCGATACGACTTCCAGTGCTCTTTGATAATGACCTGCCGCTTCCTGATGCCGGCCTCTCTCGGCAAGGATCAGTCCCAGGTTCTGATGGGCTTCGGCCAGATCAGGACGGAGAGAAAGGGCCTTTCGATGCAGTTGCTCCGCCTCATCCCAAAGGCGCCGGCTTTGCAGAATGCACCCCTTGGTAACCAGGGCGGGCGCCGAATCCGGTTCTCGCTGCAGAATACGGTCGCACAATCGGATCGCTGTTTCGAGTTGTCCCTTCCTGTAACATTCCACCGCCTCCTGAATGGACTCGTATGCAACGGTCACGGAATTGGCCTCGAAAGTTTATGGGAAGAACGGCTACTGGGTATTCCATTGGTTGGGATATCCGTGATCGGTTTGTCCACAGAAGGATTTGGATGGGAGAGCTTTTGATGGGCATCGACCGGCTTGATCAGGTGAGAAAATCGATCCTGATTTTGTACCAGATAGTGTGGAAAACTCTCATCCAATGGAATGATTTTATAGTCACAGCCGATTCGATAGAATAAATCTTTTGATCCGGCAAGACAGGATTCCAGGTGCTCGGCATTGGTGAACTGCGGCCGGTCGCACTCGGTATGCGAAAAGGCGGCGATCTTGTCCTGGATTGCCTCCACCCCACCCAGATAACTGAAATGCCAGCCCCCCTTGCTGACCATCTTTCTTCGTGCTCCGCGGTAATATTGCAGATCGCGTGTTACCTGACTCAGAAAACGATAGGGGAACATCGTCGTGCCTACAATATAGCTACCAATACAGTTCACGTAATAATAACTCTCACGCTGCACCAGACTTTTGATGCCCCCCGTTTCAGCCTCCTGAATAACGGTTGAAGCCCGTGGAATTTCATCCACATCCGAGAGTAAAATTACATCTGTCTCCGTACATCGTTCCAAGCCGAGGATCAACCTTCGCCGTAAATAGCACTCCATCTGCCAGGCATCGCTTGTATCAACATCCTCGAAAACATTCATCTCAATATGGATGATTCGGTCAAGAAAATCGGCAAATCGACTTTTATGGTCCCGAAAAACCATGGCTTTTGGCTTGTTCGTAAAAGTGCGGGAGGCCTCCAGCAGTACGAACCAATCGACTACATCGGCCAGTTCGTGCAGACGGATTTCCAGGAGATCCAGTTCATTATAAAAAAGAAACGTATCGTAGATCATTCGCCTATCGTCCCTGACAGGTCAGTCATTATGCCCACACATTAAAACTAATGCAATGGATTCGATCCGTCAACTAGATTTTAATAAAGGTTCTCTTGCGGTACATCCAGAACAACAGTAGCCAAATCAATCCGAAGGAGACTGTGACGTGAATAAACTCGGTCCAGGATCCCATCCATCGATCCAGTCCCCCTACAAGTTTGTCGGCAGTCCATCGGTAGTTGATAAGGCTGGTGGACATATAAACGAAAATTGCATTGGCCCCCAGCACCACAAAAGGATAGGACCACTTCTGCAGGCCCCAGACATCGATCACCAAATAAAACAGCCCTAGAACCACCAAGCAGATCCCGCCGGAAAACAGAACAAAAGAACTTGTCCAGATGTGTTTGATAATCGGGAAGACCTCGTTCCAGCCGAGTCCAAGACCGATGCAGGTCACTCCGGCAAGGAGCAATCCGAATACCTTGACTCCATCCGAGCGCGTGGTACGAAGCCATTTGCCCGCAAAGATACCCATTATCACGGTGGTTCCAAACGTCATACTGCTCAGAATCCACGTATATATCGTACCATCCTGGAATCGCCCCAGTATCAATTTGTCGATATAGATCGCCAGGTTCCCCTGTTCCGTCAGCACACCCGCCCCATGGCCCGGCACAGGCACAAACATCAATAATGCCCAGTACCCAGCCAACAGAAACAACCATACGAGAACCTGTCCGATCAGCGGTAGATTCAACAGGAGCAATGCTCCAATCAGGTATCCCGCCGCAATCGCCTGTAAAGTGTTACTGTAAATACGCAAGGTCTCCGGGTCAAACTCCAGTAAATGTCCTTGCTTAATCATCCCCAGCACCCAGAGCACCAACACACGAAGTAGAACATGAAGATGTAGTTTGGCCTTGCTGTCGCCGCGAACGAGACGGCGGGAAAAGGAAAAAGGCATAACCACACCAACGATGAATAAAAACAGCGGCATGATCAAATCTTCAAATCGAAACCCTTCCCATTGGACGTGGGTAAGCTGAGTCTTGATCCACTCCGTACTCGGATGCTGAAAGATCGCATGTAGGCTTGTAAAGATCGCCCCACCCCCAACAATCCAGAACATGTCAAAGCCGCGTAAGGCGTCAATCGACAGCACCCGGCGCGCTGCCGGATCGACTTCGATTACTTCAGGGGCCTGTATCTGAGGCTCCATCCTTAATCCCTTCCATGGTTTGCTTTCTTGTTTGCCCCGTCAAAGCAGGGCCATTTATTTCGTTCTCTCGATTAGGCGACAAACCTTCCCAACGTTGATGCTTACGTCGAATCCACCGTGTCAGAGGCATCAATCCGAATAAGGCAAACAAGGCCAAAACCGTTACCGCTATAGCCGTGATATACTCTCCCGCCCCGCAAGCCACTCCGATGCTGGTTACCAGCCAAATACTGGCCGCCGTGGTCAAGCCATGGATACTATCACCGCCATGAATCAGCGCGCCGGCTCCCAGAAAGCCGACCCCCGTTACAATCCCGGCCGCGATTCGAGTCGCTGCATCCGGGTTACCTTCTGAAATATTCTCTGCAATAATCGTAAACGCACAGGCTCCCAGGCAAATAATAATGTTGGTCCGCAGACCGGCGGATTTGCCGTTCCATTCCCTCTCAAAACCAATCGCTCCTCCAAGAAAAACAGCGGCAATCAGGGAAAAAACTTGTTCCCAGCCGATACCCTGAATAAAGGCACATGTTCCGATAGTTTCAAACATATTCATTTTTTTTCTAATTTTCAATAGGCTAACGTATCTGACGCAACTCCACACCAATAGTATCGGCAATTTTGCTCCATGACTTTGCATCTGTCAGCCCCCAGGCATGGGCCGATCCTATCTTGATCCCCTGTTTCAGGGCCTCTTGCATCGACCTGCCGGACAATAATACATCCAGAAAGCCTGCCAGCAAAAAATCTCCACAACCAACCGTGCTGAGAATCGGTCGCTCTTTATCGGTCAATTCCGCGGACCAGGCCTCTTGCCGTGTGACCGCTACGGCCCCCTTTTTCCCTCGGCTGACGACCACCATCTCCGTAAAATCGAGGATCTGTTGAATAGCACCGTCGATGGCGATTGCTTCATCCTCTACTTCACAATGTAAAAGCTCTCGTAATTCATAGAGATTCGGTTTCATGAGCCAGTGATTCTTTTGTTCCAGTATGTGTCTCAATGCCGGGCCGTTTGTATCGACAACCAGCGTCGCCCCATTCCCCTTGCAAACGTGCAAACATTCAAGGCAGGGATCCAGTAATTCGCCTTCCGGCATAGCCCCGGAAAAAATACAGATCGTCTTATCATCCACCTCGTTTCTTAAATCATTTTTAAGTCGAGTCAGGCTTTCTTTTGTAGCCAGTGAATTTTCTGCCCTTAAATGCACCTCCTGAGTGTTGGATGCATCAATCACCGTAATATTATGTCTTGTCCGACCGGGCACGAGCGTAAAATGAAACGCGACCTGACTCTGTAACTCTATTGTCGATTGCATCAGTTCCTGATGGTCGCTTTGGCCCCACAGTCCCATTGCCATACTGTTCCGTCCCAACCATGCCAGTGCCCGCGATATATTCAATGCCTTACCGGCCGGAAGGATGGTTTGTCGGGAAAGACGCTTATGCTCTCCCCACGTCAGATTCTCAACATAACACCGTATATCCCAGGATGGACTGATTCCCACTGTGATAATGTGCGTATTCTTGACCATCCTGTATTCATTTCCTTTATGCTGCAACCAATTTCAGCTCATAGAATGGTTTATTTGAATCGTCGTTTCAGATGCCTGTAAAACTTTGTCACCTGGAAGAGAAGGCAACAACTCGGGATGGTTTACCTGAGATAGGACCTGTTCGGTAAAACTCCGCCAGTGCGGCAGGCGATGGGAACGCCGTTGAAGAATGATATTCCGTAATGTACGATAGCTCATACACCAGAGTCGTCTCTGGAGGAAACCTTCGGGGAGACGTTTCTTAATCTCGACCAGATCGTCCACCTGAAAGGCTTCGTATAAATATCTCAGATGTTCTACACTGCACGACCCGGATTCAAAATTTTCCTTAATAAATTGCCGGATTGCGTTATCATCTTCAATATCGATCTGCGACAGTTCCTTCTTGAGTGTGTGCATCGTGCTTTCGCTCTGCTTGGTGGAGAGACGAAACGTATCGGCTTCCTGCCACCAGTACCGCGGTCCCTGAACGTCCAGCCAGACAACGATACTCTCGAGAAATTTATTATGCCCCCCATCCTTATCAGCCAGTCGCTCAGCCACTGGAGCCATCTGCTCTGGGATTTGCTTTTTATTGTGGGCCAGTCCCCTAAGGGCCGCTTCGTACCCGGCCTCCTCTACTTTTTCCACTCGCATCACAAATTCAGCCATTCCGATCCCTTTATGCTATATTCCATTTCGCGCTGTTATACTGCGCTGCAGGTAAGATCGCAAGCGCTTCCCACAGGAATGAGAATAATGACTTATGGCTCTTTTTTCTGCCCTTTTTTGCGACTCTTATACGAGTTTAATCTATCTACTTGACAGAGCTCTGACGGAGCCATAGGATGCCGTTTTTGCAAGGGAATAAATTCTAGAGAAAGGGAAGATCGATGGCTGGTATTGTCCTGCAGACGGAAATCGCGAATACACAGGCCAAACATGGAAAAGTGCGGGATCTCTACGATCTGGGTGACAAACTGCTGATCGTTGCCTCGGATCGTCTCAGCGCTTTTGATGTTATTATGAAGAGTGGAATTCCGTATAAAGGACAGGTTTTAACGCAGATTTCGCGATTTTGGTTTGATTATCTGGGTGATATCGTCGAGAACCACCTGATCAGTGATAATGTAAGCGAGTTTCCGGCTCCCTTCTGTGACTACGCCGATCAGCTTGTAGGCCGGTCAATGCTGGTTAAGAAAACGCAGGTACTTCCGATCGAATGCGTGGTCCGGGGGTATCTGGCCGGTTCGGGTTGGAAAGAGTATCGCAAAAACCAAACTGTCTGCGGTGTCAAGCTACCTACAGGCCTGTCCCAATGCGCCAAGCTCTCCGAACCGATCTTCACCCCAGCGACCAAGGCTGAGCAGGGTCTGCACGATGAAAATATTTCCTATGAACAATGCGCATCCATTATTGGACAGCAACAGGCCCGATATGTCCGCGACAAGAGTATCGAAATCTTCAGTAAGGCCCGAGATTATGCCGAGAGTAGGGGGCTTATTCTGGCCGATACCAAATTCGAATGGGGCCTGATCGACGGCAAGACGATCCTGATCGACGAGGTACTTACACCGGATTCGTCCCGTTTGTGGCCGGCTGACAAATACGAACCGGGTCGTGACCAGGAAAGCTTCGACAAGCAGTTTGTCCGTAATTATCTGGAAGAGATTCACTTCGACAAATCCGGTCCAGGTATCGAGCTCCCGGAAGATATCATCCAGAAGACCAGTGCTAAGTACATCGAAGGCTATGAAAAACTGACCGGCAGAAAGTTCAAGCCGGCCGGATGAAACGCATGACTATGCCTGTTGTACATCTGGAGGGTGTTTCCTTTGAACGCAAGAAGCGACCGATTCTGTCAAATATTTCCTGGACCATTGAACCTGATCAGCATTGGGCGCTGCTGGGAGCCAATGGTTCGGGTAAGACCTCACTTCTTAAGATTCTCACCGGTTATGAATGGCCTGCACAAGGTATAGTGGAAGTATTGGGTCATCGGTTGGGTGAGTGTCACCTGGGCCGGCTTCGTCGAACGATCGGCTGGGTCAGCAGTGCCTTGACCACTCAACTGCCCGGAAGGAACCGGACGATCGATATTGTCGTCAGCGGAATGGATGCATCCCTGGGCTTATATCGATCATTTGAAAAGGCTGAATATGATCGGGCCTATACCACCCTTTCTGCCATCGGTGCAGAGTGCTATGCCGAGCAACAATATGAAACTCTCAGTCAAGGAGAACAACAGAGGGCGCTGATTGCACGGGCCATGATCAATCGGCCCAGGTTGCTGATTCTCGATGAACCGTGTGTGGGGCTTGATCCGGCTGCCCGACATCAATTTCTTGCAGATTTGAGCCAACTGGCGGGAAACCAGGATTGCCCGGGCATTGTTTATGTAACGCATCATATCGAAGAAATCGGACCATGGATCGATCAGGTAATGGTTTTGAAAGGCGGTCGGATATTGAACCGCGGACCTGCCAAGCAGGTCTTATCCGGCGAGGTTCTCAGCCGAGCGTTTGACTGTGTTTGTCAGGTCGAGCGGATTCAGGGACAATATCAAATGTGGATTCATAATAACCAGATTAATTCCGTATAAATCCCTTTCTCCAGTAAGGTTGACAGAATATGTCGGTCGAATCGAAGCAGTTTCAATGGAAACAGTTGCTGGCGTTGACGGTGGTGCATGGCTTATTGGATGTGCCGCCGGGGATCATCCATGTTGTGCTCCCGGAGATTCAGCGGGAGTTTACTCTGTCAATCACAATGGGGGGAGTGTTACTGGGGGTTTTCAATCTTACCTGCAATGGCGTGCAGGTCTTGACCGGTCACTGGCGGGCCGGAAGCGATCGTCCGCGTTTTCAATACATTGGTCTGGTCTTGTGTATAGCGCTGAGTTTGTTTGCCCTGCTGCCTCGTACTTCGACCATGTTTCCAATGCTCGTGTTTCTGGCTGTTGTTGCCGGCTGTGGTGTGGCGATGCCGCATCCCGAGGCGCTGCGGGCGGTCCATGCGATCAACAAGGTACCCGCCGCGATTGCTACGGGGGTGTATATGGCCGGGGGAATCGCCGGTTTCTGCATTGGCGGCTGGTTTTCGCCGCGACTCCTGGAGGTCTTCGGCCTGGAAGGTTTATATGTATTCCTGTTGACGCCGATGATTGGGATTCCTCTGCTGGTACTGATGCGAATCCGATTGGCCGTTGAGACGCCGCTTTTCGATGAAAACGGAAAACGTCGGTCCAGCCCAGGGCTGATTTCCTTCTGGCCCGTCTTGCTGATGACCACCCTGGCCGGGATCTCTTCGGCGATCCTCGTTTGGCTTCTGCCGCAAAAGCTCGGTTCTCTGGCCGGCGGCAGGGCCGTTACCCTGTTTATGATCGGCGGAGGCGCAGGCTCTTTCGCTCTGGCCTGGCTGGCTCACAAAATCGGCGAAGTGCGATGTGCCACTTTGGGTATGCTGGGAGCGATCGGCATGTTGGTTCCTTTTTTGATTTTTATCGATAGTAGCTGGACGTACCTGTTGTTATTCCCGGCGGGCGTGTTGGGTTACGGAGCGTATCCGGTTCTGGTGACGCTGGCCAAAAACGCCCGGGGTCCGATTTTCGGAACGCGAATGGGTTTAATCGTCGGAGGCGTGTGGGGAATAGCCAGCGTGGCGATCATGGTCTTGGCGCCGTTGGCCGATAGAATCGGCGTGGATTCGGTATTGAAGTTTTCCCCCATCGGATATATGTTGGCGCTGGTGGCCGGGATCGTCATGCTGCGCCGAACAGGTGGGCCCTCAAAACCGATTGAACCCTCTGTATTGGCAGTTGTGGAGCCAATCTAAAATGATCCATTATGATATGCATATACATACCGAATACTGCGGCCATGCTGTGGATATGGATGTGGCCTCGATCTGCGCTCGCGCCGACGAGTTGGGTCTGGAAACCATTGCGATTACAGATCATGTCTACAGCCATAACGGGCTGCCTGTGGTGACGGCGATTCGCGCCGAGTTGTCCCGTGTGCAGCATGACTGTCGGGTGATCATCGGGGCGGAGATCGACGTCGATGGGGATTTCGGTGACGGCCGTTTGGTAACCGAGAATCTTAACGCACTGGATTATGTGGTTGCCGGTTTTCACTATGTGCCGACAGTCGGTAATTATCCCTTCAGTCCCGACGATTGCACCATGACAGGTGAGCAGTTTCTTGAGATATGGCGAACGGCATTGCTGGGAATCGTATCCAATCCGGGGATTCACACGTTGGCCCATCCCGGGCGACTGGTGGCCGCCTCGGTCGATCTGGATGTACACTTTGAACAGGTTTTAGCGATTCTAAATGAAGCCGCTAAATTCAGTGCAAAACACAGGGTCGCCTGGGAGATCAACGAACTGACCGGCATGCGGCTCAACGGCTATTATCAGAGGCAATGGTATCGTATCTTTGAGCCCGCACTGGAAGCGGGTGTCAAGCTTGTGTACGGCTCAGACGCCCATAGCCCCGCCGCTATCGGAAGAACCGTTTTTACGGAAATGGTCCTGGCGCATCTTCCCCCGGATTGTCTGGCGGGACCGGAAGAAATCCTCGAATGGAAGAATGATCTGGAATCCGACGATTCCTAAAGCTTCCAGGCTTTGGCAAACATTTCGAAACTGCGGTCATAAGTCTTTTCTACCTCGGGCGGGAAACAGCAGCCCGGAAGTTGTCGGCTCTTGAGGTGGTACTGCAGGCAATCGCAGCAGACACCGCGATTACCGCAGGAAGAATATGTGCAACTGCAGTAACTCAGATTCCTGTCTTTCTTACATTCCATCTATCGACTCTCCTGTTTTCCAGTACTTTCCAATGAAACCAAAGGCGATTCCTTGGTCACCTGACATTATTGGGAATCCATTCATTGTGTAGGTTACGGTTTTCTCATCCAAAATGCAACTCGATGATCTCTTTGTCGTTGATGACATGGTCGCGAGGGATATTCTGCCCATCGTGCGCGACGGGGCTGTCCCAGACGCGGGCACTTTTAAGCTTCTGGGCCAGTTCGCGGTGTACCTGTTGCGCCAGGTCGATAACCGTGGAGCCACGAGGCAACGTGAATGGATCACTTTTGTCTACCGGCTCGCCTGGTTTTTTGGCATAGACGCGAACGATGTCCAGCATCTCAAAGATGCGTTTCTTCAAAAAATCCAGCCCCTGCCCAACCGTCGAGGAAACCTCGATAAATTCAAAATTCCGGTCACATAATTCTTTCAGCGTCTCGGTGGTCCCTGCAGGAGCGATGTCGGCCTTGGTGCAGATCACAAACGTCGGATGTGAGAGGATATATCCCTCGTCCGTCGGATCGGCCGTCTCATCGAGGATCAGGCGGTGCTGGTCCAGATAATCCGTACAGACCTGTATCTGTTCGAGCACCTCGCCCGATATGTCGATCACGATTGCGATCAAGTCGCATGTGCGATAGGTATTGACTTGTCCCGGCGCGGCATAATCGGCCGTGACCGGTGGCATGTCCACTATTTCGATTTTGACATCCTCATGTTGGATCATACCCGGAACGGGCTTGTCGGTGGCGAAGGGATACTCAGTTACGTGGACACGCGCGTTCGACAGGGCCGCTAGGATGGAGCTTTTACCGCTGTTGGGCATACCAATCAGAACGACCTGGCCGGCCCCGGTTTTGGGCACGTGAAAAACATCCACATGCTTGCTGCCGGCTTTTTTCTGCAACCCTTCCAGCGATGCCTTGATACGGCTCATCCGCCGCTTGATGTCGGCCTGCATGTGCTCGGTGCCTTTGTGGCGGGGGATGGTGCGCATCATCTCCTCCAGCGCCAGCAGACGTTCTTCGTCCGTGCCGGCACTGCGGAACCATTCCTCGGCCTTTTTGTACTCCGGTGTCAGATTCGCAGGCATTTTCCAATCCTCACAGCGCAAAAAACAGCGCTGCCGATGTTATACCGACAGCGCTGCCATTCGTCAACAAAGGTTCGGTTAATGCACTTGAAGCCGATATAGACTGATGCTCAAGGGCGCACTTATCAGACTTTTCACATCCGAAAGTTGTTTTTCTTCAATCCTTACTTCCGGCTTTTTAGCCGGATCATTGTAGGCCATCGGATCGGAATGTTCGATCAGCCAAAGCTTGGCTTTTCCGCTGAGATCGACACCATTCAGATCCAGGGACAATTCATATTTGTTGTCGGTCGGATTGACAATACCCACCGTGATCGCTTTCTGATCGACAGTCCAAGCGGCAACCACATCCACAGGCACAATGTCATGCGCTACGGGAATCGGTGAAACTCCAAATTCCTTGCGATACAGCATCAGCGGCAGGGCAGTCGTCTCCAAAGCCGCTTCGGTCTTGGTCGTTTTGATACACCCGATCACATTGACCGTCTGTGCATAATTGGCCATAAAGTAGATATCGCTGTTGCGGATATATTCGTGCAGGCCGGCGGCAATGCCCAGTCCATCCTTATGAAAATATCGCGTTCCCAACTCGCCAAAGACATGCGGACCGTACCAGTAGTTCCATTCGTCCAGAGCAATACGGATGTTACGGCCCTGAATGGCGGGGATTTCCTGACGATACCGCCGATGGGCTTCGGCAATCCGCCGGATGCTATTAGTAATCTGGGCGACATGCTGGGGCACATCAGGGCGACTCTGACAATAAAAATGCTCACTGATATATGTCATGTTATCGGCACAGTTTTTGAGTGTCTCTTCACTCCATTGCCCGACAGCGCCGACCGCCACCAACTGGACACTTGGGTCGACCTTCCACATGGCTTCGGCAACCGCGTTGTGCTTTTTGACATAGTCTGCCAAAGGCATGTGTCCAAGCTGCCAGCCGCCATACATCTCATTTCCGACAGCCCAGAACTTGACGCCAAATGGGTCCGGGTGGCCATTTGCAACCCTCCACTTCCCCATCCGTGTATCAACCGAGCCATTACAGTATTCCACTTCGAGCCCGGCGTCTTCGGCCTTACCCAAGCCGGTATTAACGGCAATATACGGCTCCGTATCAAGTAATCGGCACAAGTCCATGAATTCGTGAATTCCCACATCGTTATATTCCAGACCTGTCCATGCGGGATTGCTGCGGATTGGTCTCTTATCCGGATCGCCCAGACCATCCCGCCAGTCGTATCCACTGACGAAATTCCCCCCTGGCCAACGATACACTGGTGAATTTAATTGCTTAAGCAGTGCCAGGGTATCGGCCCTGAATCCTTTGACATTGTCACCCGGCATAAGGGAAACAGCCCCGATGCGGAACTTTCCTTTGCCCGTTCCTACGATTTCCAGCCAGGCCTCGTCCGTCCGTTTACCGGCCTTGAATGTAAAACTGTATTTACTGTAGTCAGAATTGATCTTCTCGATGACTACTGTATCACGTTCTTCCTTATTTTGACCCCAGACCAGACTGACCTGAATTGGAGTTGTTTTAGGATCACCGGCCAGTACTACACGACCGACATAGGTTTTCCCCTGTACGATTCCCAATTCTTCCTGATAAATACCTGCCGGTGTGTCACCTACGGTAATCTGGGGTGTATGTTTACCCACATAGGAATCGTATTCGACCATCGTAACCGATCCCTCCGGACCAATCACTTTCCACGGCGAATCACGAAGGACACGGGCCTGTTCCCCAGTTCGGCCCCAGATATCCCTCTTAGCCGGTACGGTATAGAAGAACTTCCGATCTTCGAGCATTTCGGCCCAGATGCCCCCATAAATACACCGGCCCAGATGTTCTATGAACTGGCCATAGATATATTCACTGACCGGAGCCTGGGTGTTTTTGGCATCGATTTTGACAACGGCTTTTTGTGTCTTTCGTAGACGATACTCCTTTTCGTCCCTCGGCTGTATCAAATATGGTTCGTCATTATCCCATCGAACCAGCATTTTGGACAGATACCATGTCTTGCCGTTGTCATTGTTGCCCTGGAAGAACAGGTATTGTTTGCCATCATCATCGACAAAGATACCGGGGTGTCCCGACTCGCTGCTATTCCATTTACCCTGTTTCCCATTAGGCAACAGCGGATAATCACTGAGCCGCTGCCATTTTACTCCATCGTCACTTATAGCACATCCGATCTGCTGGGGCTGGTTATTGTATGCGCCGGCATAGAACATAAATAGCTTGTCTCTGTGTTTGACCACAGAAGGCGCTTCAATGCACTGCTTTTCCCATGGCATCTGCGGTTGGAGCACTGGTCCATCGCCAAGCTGAGTCCATTTGTCCCGTGTGAAATCGCTATCCAGCGGCGCTGCGGCAACTCCGACCATCTGTAGCTTAAAGTCCCGGTCTCGGGTGGCCCAATACAGCAGCATTTGATCGCCATAGGCGATTACATCCGCGTCAATTGCCCGGCCACAGTTCCATGAGCCTATCGGTCGAAAGATTGGATTTGTTTCATTCCGTGTGAAATGAATCCCATCTTCACTCCAGGCATGACAGATCGCATCCTTGGGGCCATTGCCATAAGTCTGATAGAACAAATGGAGTTTTCCTTCGTGTACGATAGCTGCGGGAGCTCCAAGTCCGTTTTTCTCATACTCGGCATCGGGAAGCATCTCGCCGACTTTTTTCCAGCCGGTCAAATCATCACTCTGGGCAATCCCGACGGCGATTCCTTTACCCGGCCGGTCCACTGTATAATATATCCAGTATTTGTCTTTAAACCGGGCTACATCCGGATCCTTGGCAAAAGCCCGGCCGGACGATGCATCCGTGTAATACATCAGCGGCTTGTCGGGAATCTCGATCAGTTCGATATCATCGTACCAGGCCGTCCCCGTGGAGAGTCCCCAACCTCCGAAGAGGCAATTGATCTGGATCTGATCATTCGAACCGGTATTGAATCGACACTCAACCTTTGTCCAATCTTTAGTCCCGGTAACCGCAGGCGTCCGGGCTGACTGGATGTTGTGCAGATTCAATAAGGCACCGCGGGCTCCACGAGTGTTTTCGGTCTTGATCCATCCCATGAGGCGGTATTCGGTTTCGGGTTTAACCCGCACATTTTGAGACCAACTGATGTCAGCTCCGCTTGTGGAACTGATCTTGACGCTCCGAGAACCGGTACGTCCAACGGACGCATATTCAAATTCGCCGGCGCCACCCCATACCTGTGTATTCCATCCGGCCGGTCGATCTTCTCGGGCTCGTTCAAATGAGTTGTTCCGGATCAGGCCATCCGTGGTCTGAGCCAGGACTATCGATCCACACAGTCCGATAAGAACTATCACTAATGAAATTCGACTAATTTTCATAACCGCCTCCACAAAATATGGACATAAAAAAGGCGGGAACCGATCCCGCCCTTACTGGATTCTTTTTATTGAGCCACCAGGTCGGCCACCAGATCACCCACCTGGCTGGTCGAATAACCCATTCGGCCGGCCGCCAACGATTTGAGCTTGGTCGCTGTAACGGTCTTCACCGCTTCTTCTATTTTCTCGGCAGCGGTTTCTTCGCCCAGGGTTTGTAACATCATCTGCATGGCACAGATCGCAGCCAGAGGATTGATCACGCCCTGGCCGGTATATTTAGGAGCGCTCCCGCCGATGGGCTCGAACATGCTCACACCTTCCGGATTGATATTGCCGCCGGCGGCGATGCCCATCCCGCCCTGGGTAATGGCGCCCAGATCCGTGATGATGTCGCCGAACATATTGCCGGTTACGAGTACATCAAACCACTCGGGATTTTTAATCATCCACATGCATGTAGCATCTACATGATAGTAATCCCGTCGAATCTCCGGGTATTCATTCTGGCCCATCTCATGGAAGGCTCGTTCCCACAGGTCGTAGACAAACGTCAGAACGTTGGTCTTTCCGACCAGCCCCAGTGTATTTTCCTTTCCTTTGCCCCGGGCCTTTTTGCCATATTTACGAGCATACTCGAAGGCATACTTGAGGCAACGGTCCACCTGAAAACGGGTATACATCGCCGTCTGGATAGCAGTTTCGTGCGGTGTACCTTTCAGGGTAAATCCCCCGGCTCCGGTGTATAAATCACCGGTGTTCTCGCGAACCACAACGTAGTCGATCTCTTCCGGTCCTTTATCCTTCAACGGCGTCTCTACACCGGGATACAGGCGAACCGGTCGAAGATTGATGTACTGGTCCAGTTCGAAGCGGGCACTAAGGAGAATCCCTTTTTCCAGGATGCCCGGCTTAACGTCCGGGTGTCCGATGGCACCGAGTAAAATCGCGTCAAATTTCCTTAATTCCTCCACACCACTGTCCGGCAGGGTCTCTCCGGTCCGCTTGTACCGCTCGCCTCCGAAATCAAACTCAGTCTTATCCACCTTGAAACCGAATTTGTCTGCGGCGGCATCCATCACCTTGATTGCTTCGACCGTTACTTCCGGCCCGGTCCCGTCGCCGCCTATGACCGCTATTTTGTACGTCGCCATTGATACCTTATCCTTTCCCATTCTCGATTCTACGTGTTCAACGTTGTAAACCTACGCCATTTTGCGTCTACTTGTCACCATTTTCCGAACAAGATTAAACCACAGGCTGCGTAGATAATCCCACAGTTACTGTTTTTTAATATGTTCCAGCAATCCGCCATGGTTAATGATTTCCAATGCAAAGTCCGGCAGCGCTTTGAAGGGGATATCTTTATTCTGCGTTTTATTATGGATTACTCCCAGTTTGTAATCCACTTCCACTTCATCGCCGTCATGGATTTTGTCCACAGCGCCGGGCAGCTCGATTGGGTAAAATCCATTGTTAATGCAATTGCGGTAAAAGATACGAGCAAATGAATGAGCGACTACGGCCCCGACCTTGGCACCCTGAATCGCCCAAACGGCATGTTCCCGACTGGACCCACAACCAAAGTCATCCCCAGCTACGATAACATCTCCGGGCTGCACTTTGTTGACAAACTCCGGATCCAGGTCCTCCAGACAGTGTGTCGCCAGTTCCGCCGCATCGTCCGTATTCAAATACCGGGCTGGAATAATTTCATCCGTATTAACATGATCACGTTTATATACATACGTTTTTGCCATATTTATCTCCTCTCTGTGAAACCACACATTACACAGACTTCACAGATTTTTCATTTTCCCAACTCAGCCTCATTCGATCGATAATCAATATAATTCTTTAAGTAGAGAATACATTGAAAAACAGTAAGGACAATTACTAATGATTGGCAAATTATCATAATTATTCTTAACGTTACAGAGGCACATGAGATCGATAAAGCCAGACCAATAATTACAAAAAACATCACAATTAAATTGGCCACGGGAATCAAAAAACTCGGCTTGTGTTTCATATTCATAACTATGCCCCTTTTGATTCCAACATCACATATATTTTCTCGGGTCCGCTAATTTTCCTTCCACAGCGCTGGCCGCTGCGGTAGCCGGGTTACACAGATATACTTCGCTGGTGGGGTGTCCCATTCGACCGACAAAATTACGGTTGGTCGTGCTGACACATTTCTCTTCGGCGCCAAGCACACCCATAAAGCCGCCCAGGCACGCCCCGCAGGTGGGAGCACTGATCACGCAGCCGGCATCATAGAAAATATTCAGCAAGCCCTCATCGTTGGCCTGTCGCCACACCGTCGGCGTGGTTGGAACAATCAGCGTGCGAATCTTGACCTGTTTGCCCTTCATTACCGAAGCGGCGATTCGGAAATCCTCAATACGCCCATTGGTACAGCTTCCGATATAGCACTGATCCATCACTTCACCTGCACATTCCGAGATCGGCTTGCCATTGCTGGGCAGGTGTGGATACGCCACGAGAGGTTCGAGTTTGTCGCAATCGATCGTGTCCTCGAAACAATACTTCGCTTCCGGATCCGACTCAAAGACAGTATAATCCTGTTTGCCCTTGAGTCGTCCTTCCAGATACTGCTTTGTTGTTTCATCGAAACCGATGATTGCGTTCTTGCCGCCCGCTTCGATGGCCATGTTCGTGATGGTCATACGGGCCTCCATGCTCATCTCCTTCAAGGCCGGACCGACATATTCGATGGCCTTATACAGGGCTCCATCCGTGCCGATGCGACGAATCACCTC
The DNA here is from genome assembly GCA_016926155.1 of Sedimentisphaerales bacterium. Taxonomy (GTDB): domain Bacteria; phylum Planctomycetota; class Phycisphaerae; order Sedimentisphaerales; family Anaerohalosphaeraceae; genus JAFGGE01. The sequence continues at coordinate 19,528 of JAFGPC010000051.1, read as the reverse complement.
CAGTACGACATCCTTGCTGTATACCCCATGCGGCAGATGACCGCTAAGGGTGAATTTCATGGACTCAGGCACCCGAAACCATAACTGCCCGGTGGCGATTGCCGCGGCCAGGTCGGTCGATCCGATCCCTGTGCTAAACGCGGCAAACGCCCCATACGTGCAGGTATGGCTGTCGCCGCCGACGATCACTTCTCCCGGGCGGATGTGTCCCTGCTCGGGTAAAAGGGCGTGGCAGACTCCTGCCTTGCCAATCGGGTAATAATGTCTGATGCCTTTTTCCTTCGCCCACGTGTCCAGACGCTTATGCAGCTCGGCGCTTTTGATATCCTTTGCCGGCTGAAAATGGTCCGGGGTAACCGCAAGCTTTTCCAGGTCGAACACCCTGTCGATGCCGTGTTGTTTGAGCATCGAGATCGCCGGCGGGGTGGTTACATCGTGGCACATTATCATATCGATCTTTGCATTGACCAGATCACCCGGTTCGACCGCCTGTTTTCCGGCGGCCCGGGCGAAAATTTGTTCCGTTATTGTCATTGGCATCTTGCTTTCTCCCAAGATGTTACCTCGTTTTCTTTTTCCTCTTTACGAATCCTATCGCATGATCAAACCTCGGCCTTTGCCTCGCTCAGTCGATCCTTGCTTTCCAGCGAGACCATACGATTGATGGCGTCGACGTATGCCTTGGCACTGGCTTCGATGATGTCCGTGGATACGCCCCGGCCCATGTACGTCCGAGTGCCGTTTTTAATCCTCACAGTCGCTTCGCCCATAGCCTCCTTCCCGCCGGTAATCGCCCGGATCGAATAATTTTCGATTGCGGGGGAAAGTCCGGTCGCTTCGCGGATTGCTTCGTATGCGGCATCGACCGGGCCATCGCCAAACGCGGCAGCCAGCTTGATGTCTTCGCCTTTGCGAATCTTGACACTGGCCGTAGGCAGGGTTCCCGTACCACAAGCTACATGGAGATACTCCAGGCCGTATACATGCTCGATCGCACGAATTTCGTCATTAATAATGGCCGCGATATCCTCGTCGAAGACCTCTTTTTTCTTGTCGGCGATCTGTAGGAATTTTTCATAAGCAGCCTGCAGTTCTTCTTTGGACAGCTTATAACCCATTGACACGCACCGATCGGAAAAACCAGCTCTTCCGGAATGGCGCCCCAACACCATTCGTGAACCGGACAGACCGATAGTTTCAGGAGTCATAATCTCATATGTCTGTCTTTGTTTGAGGATGCCATCTACATGAATGCCCGATTCATGAGCAAAGGCATTCGCTCCGACAATTGCTTTATTCGGCTGGATCACAAAACCCGTAATCTGTGATACCAACTGACTGGCACGATAGATTTCCGTCGTTTTAATGTTGGTTTTAACATTCTCGAAAAAGTCCGGACGGGTATGAATCGCCATAACAATCTCTTCCATGGCGGCATTGCCCGCACGCTCTCCGAGGCCGTTAACGGTGCATTCCACCTGACGGGCTCCGTTACGAACACCGGCCAGGCTGTTGCCGACGGCCATACCCAGATCATTGTGACAATGGGTGCTGATTACAGCTTTGTCAATATTTTTAACCCCTTCTCTGAGCCGTTTGATGATCTGTCCATATTCATACGGAAGCACGTATCCGACAGTATCCGGAATATTGAGTGTGGTCGCACCGGCTTCCACAACCGCCGTCAAAACCTCAATCAGGAACGGAATTTCACTGCGGCAGGCATCTTCCGGTGAAAATTCCACATCATCGGTAAAAGTTTTTGCCAATTTGACGGCTTCGACGGCCATTTTTACGACCTCATCCGGCTTCTTGCGGAGCTTGTATTCCATATGGATCGGACTGGTCGCAATAAAGGTGTGGATTCTCCGTTTTTTGGCCGCCTGCAGGGCTTTTCCCGCCGCTTCGATATCTCCGGCCTGAGCACGAGCCAATCCACAGATCACCGGACCTTCCACCTGCTCAGCGCACAACCGGGTGGCCTCGAACTGGGCCGGGGAGGAAACCGGAAAACCCGCCTCAATAATATCTACTTTGAGCTTAGCCAATTGATGGGCAATCTCGATCTTTTCGCTGATCGACATTGCCGCACCTGGCGACTGCTCACCGTCCCGTAATGTCGTATCAAAAATAACTACTGTATCAGAAATCATGGTTTTTCTCCTGTCGATCCAAACGCAGCAGGCGATTATGGCCTACAAAACGCGGAAATTCCATTGAAAATCAGGAAATTGAGGATTTGAGATATGTAAGAGTTTATTCATTGCGCCTAGAGGCGCAGCAGAAGCAGCCCGATCAATTCGGCTGAAATCATTCGCATTGTCACTTGGCTACGTTTCATAGTTCCTCTAACTATATCGTCATACCAGAAAATTGCAATAGGTGTTTTCGAAAAAAATCAAATTCTAAAATCAGCCCCTGCGTGCTTTCCGAGATACTTTTCTGTATAATAATACATCAATCACAATATCTGGTCGTCGAAAATGAAGTCGAGTGGCTTATGAAATTATTTCAGGTTTTATCGGTTACACTCATTGGAATGGTTCTTTCTACTCCATGTGCAGCGATTTCGTGGAGGCAATGCCTCCGTCAGCCGAATGCCTGGTATAGCAGCAAGGAAGCCATTCGGATTGCCGACAATGTTCTGCTCTATCAACGAAATGATGGCGGCTGGCACAAGAACATCGATATGGCCCAGCCCCTTGACAGTAAAGCCAAAGCGAAACTTATACAGGACAAAAGCCGTAATGATTCGACCATCGATAACGGCGGCACATCCGTCCAAATGCAGTATCTGGCTCGGATGGTAAATGCCACCAATCAGAAACGATTCAAAGATGCTTTTAATACAGGATTCGATTATCTTCTGCGAGCGCAGTATTCTAATGGGGGCTGGCCGCAATTTTATCCCAATACCCGCGGCTACTATGGGCATATCACCTTCAACGACAACGCGATGGTCAACGTCTTGACACTTTTAAGGGATATCTCAACTGGAAAAGAGCTTTATCGCTTTGTGGATCGCGAACAAATGGACAAGGCCGGAGCAGCCGTTACCAGAGGGGTTGACTGTATCCTGCGATGTCAGATTATCGTAAATGGCAAGCGGCTGGCATGGTGCGCCCAGCACGATGAAAAGACTCTGAAGCCTGCCGAAGCCCGCAGCTATGAAAAGCCTTCTTTAAGCGGCTCAGAAAGCGTGGGCATTGTCCACTTTCTGATGCAGATTGAAAATCCCACCCCGGAGATTGCAGAAGCCATCAAATCGGCTGTCGCCTGGTTCGAAGAAGTAAAGATTACAGGAATTCGTCAAATCAGAAAACCGGCCCCGGACTCACCACGAGGCTATGACAAGACAATCGTTCCCAATCCGGACGCCGAGCCTCTCTGGGCACGGTTTTATGAGATTGGGACCAATCGACCTATCTTCTGCAGCCGGGATGGGATTATCCGTTATAATATGGACGAGATTTCCTACGAACGGCGCAACAGTTACAGCTGGTACACTTCCGGACCTATGCAATTGCTGGAAAGGGATTATCCTGCCTGGAAAAAGCAGCTTGCAAACCAATAATTCTTCTGTTCGTTTCGTCAGGCTAATTCTGTATTAACTGAAAGGCCACTAGTGTTCTTGGAGGAAATGATTCGATACTCAATTCCGAATCGGTTCCGGCAAAGCCCGGTTGGGTGTCCCCGGGGATAGTGAGAACTAATTTCTTGCCAACAGGCTTATCAAATCGGAGCGTCACTTCAACCGCTTCGTCATTAAAGTTTTCAAGAACGATCAGGTCTTCGTCAAATAGATAGAGCCCAACCTTATTGGGGGCATCGAGCTGCAAGCCAAACGGCTTGAGCAGAGGATTGCGGATTTCATTCAGTTCCAATCGTCCAAGTTTCAAAAGATTTTTAGGGGAGCCATCCACCTTCAGAATCTTCAGATTCGGTCTTAGCCTGCGATCCATGGGAATGCTGCCGGCCAGTCCATCCGTGATCAATACTGGTTTTTCCTCCGACAGCATTTGCATAAACTTCTGGCGGAACTGCGTATCCTTCAGCACATGTACCGGATAAAAAGCGGCAGCGACATCGGCATTAATAGTCGCGGTAGGGACCAACGGAATTCCCATCATTCCGACAAAATCGTACACATACATTTCCTTGCCTGCATCACTGCTGGGCGGCTTGGGGGCCTGGACACCGCGGATGGGTTTTCCCCGCACCAGACGGGCCAGTCGAAACAGGTTGGGCATTTCTTTTCGCAGCAGGGCGACATTGGCCGGTCCGGTAGAGTTTTGCAGACCTCCATAACAAAACAGCATCATCTCCTTCGCATCGGCGAGGATCGTCTGGTTGGCCTGTTCCAGGTATGTCTTTTCGGTGGTGCCAAGCCAATCGAACCAGCCTCCGCCACATTTGTCCCCGCCTATTTCGCCCAGCCAGCGCATGATGAAATATGCCTCATACTGTACCTTGCCCCCCCATCGGGGATCGTCATAGTCACGGGTTTCGGTGCCTACCCATGTAAAGTCAAAATCCCGGCTCTGCCGGAGGACCTCATAGCCCCGATTGTGGAAATCATCGTACCATTGAGGGTACTTGATAATGATTTTGACGTTCGGATTCACCTTCCGGGAGGCGGCAAGTATCCGCTGACGGCTGCACTGAACCATCAGATCACATCGATAATCAACCCAACTCTTCTGGCCTTTGGCATTTTTACATGCTTCACATTTACAATCGACGAAAAGAAAGTCATCGATCATAATCAAATCGAACATGGAAGCCGTATATTCAAAGATCTTTTGCAACAACTCCTGTGTGGGCACATCAGTATAACAGGAGATGAGGCTCCAGCCTGTACCCAGTTTGCCTAATTTGGTTGTCGTGACGCAACCGGCTACATCGAAACCGGCCTGTCGAAATCGATCCCTGGCATGTTTCAGGGTTTGCCGCGAAGCCCAGTATCCATCACGGAAGGTTTCGATGAATACCCGCGTTACGCCGGTTTTCTTACACCAGTCGATTGCCTGATCGATACCTTCTTCGCTGGAAAGATAGTCACGGACATTCTGCGCTGTGAACAGAGTTGAAACGCGTAATAGGTCCTTCTCCTGATTACCCAGGTCCCACAGGGGATATTCCCCCGCCGATAACAGTGCAGTATTACACAACGAAATGAAGAAAATTGCCCATATTTTACGCTTCACAGCCGCCTCCTTACAAACAAATCGCTTCTTTCTCGTTCACACAATTGCTGTACAGGCCAGAGCACACTATACCAAATCGCATGCTTCCGGCGGCATCCAATGTGCATCCTTGCCGTCCCATTTTACATTGCATCCGATGGGATTGGTTATCTTCACATCGATCTCCCGGCCGTCCAGCAGTTGATCCATCGCCTTTTCCAGATCATTCACGGTCGCCTTTTTCGGATCGCGCGGATTGTCCAGGGCCCGACCCGTATACACCAACCGACGGTTCTCATCGAATACAAAGAAATGAGGCGTCCGCAAGGCTCCGTACGTCCTGGCCACATCCTGCGTCGCATCATACAGATAGGCCCAGGGAAACCGCTGTTCGTCCATTCGAACGATCATATTTTCAAACGAATCTTCCTTATAAGTATTTGGGCTGTTACTGTTGATTCCGACAAAAGCCACATCCTTCGGAGCGTATTTCAGGGCTGTCGCGCGGGTGGTCTCATCCGATCCAAGCACATAAGGACAATGGTTGCATGTGAAAAAAACAACCAGCACTTTGGCATCGGAAAAACTGTCCAGTGAATAGGTATTTCCATCGGTCGCAGGTAAGGAGAAATCCGGAGCTTTATCGCCAATTTGCAGTGTAAAAGCCATTCTAGTACCTCCACATAGCTGCCTTGTTCAATCTACCCCATGCAAGAAAGCCGTTCCATCGTATCTTACCCATTTTACGGATTCCCGGTTCGTTCGCAACAGGAAAAAACGCTCTTCCATATTCTAAAAAAATATGTTTTTACGTTTTCCAGCGAGCAAAGTGCCATAAAATGCGTATATTCGGCAAACCAGAATTTGGGAGATCCAATATGACTGATTCACAAGAATTAAAGCAGTATTTCGAAAAAACACAGGGTACGGGTGTGTTATCTACAGCCAATGAGCAGGGACAGGTAGACAGCGCCATCTATGCCCGTCCTCATCTCCAGGACGATGGAACGGCCGCCTTTATCATGCGGGAAAGGCTCACCTACGACAACCTTCAGACCAATTCGCAGGCCTGCTATCTCTTCATCGAGGACGGACCTGGATATACAGGAAAACGGTTATACCTGACCAAGGTTGCGGAAGACAGTGAACCGGCCCTGGTCGAGCAAATGCGCCGTCGCGAAAAACCGCATGCTTGTGACGAAGAAGCCAAAAGTGTGGTTTATTTTCGCATCGATCACATCCGTCCCCTAGTGGGTGGATAGATTCGACAAATCGTTTTTCGGCGTCCGCACAAAGAAGGGGTGTCGAAATTTGACTCGTGGCATCGATCTGGGTTGCATTCATCTTCTTTGTATCTTACAATCGTCATGCCCCTGCTTTTCGTTTTAAGGTAAAGGAACCATTCATGGATCCAAAGAAACTGGAAAAATACAGCTCGGCAATCACCTTGTCTGATATGGAAGTTTTTGTCTTCCCGGAACTGCAGTATAGCCTGGTTCTGGCCAATATCATGAGTCCGATTATCTGGCAATGGCGTCAGGAAGACACCTTCCGGAAGCTGCAGAATAAGAGTCCTTACAAAAGGCTTATGCGTCTCAAACAGTACATCATGGACGAGTATGAGTTCAACCTTGACCTGAATACATGGGGCTTGACAGACAAAAATATGGAACTGAATCGTTTCAAGGACTTTATCCCGCCGGAAGAGATTGCCCGCTCCAACGCATTGTTCGGTTATACCGGCGATCAATACTATTTCGATGTCGATATCCGTCGCCATTTTGGCCTGGATCAGTATGCTGGAGATATTATTCCCTTTTGGAAAACCGAAACGGTCGAGGCCATGACTGCTTTTCGATTCAAAGACGGTTATCAGACCGGAGCGGGTGAATGCGTATCGCTCTCTACACTCTATGCGGCGGCAGCGTTTATTGTATGCGGAATTCCGCTTGAAGATATTTTCATGGTGCTGACACCTTTGCACTCACAAAACTTCATCGATATTCGGGATGGTGTGATCACCAACAACCGTCGGCTGGTAACGAAAAGTATGTGGTTTAACGGCACCGAGATCAGCAATAAGGCCCAGCGGGCGCTACGCAATGAACAGGTTACTATCGTCGCCCATAATACCGGCTATATTCATTGCCTGTACGATCAAGCCACAATCGATCCAAAGGCCTATGAACACTTTCAAAATCAACTTGGTGAGTACCTGACAGCCAAACTGGATGCGATGATGTTTGCTAATTTCCTTCGAACATATCGTCAGTACCATCGGCATTTCCAGTTCTGTCGACATCGTCGTGGAGAGGCCATGTTCGTCCGGGCCGAAGTGTTATTCGCATACGAACACGGGAGCGATTACCGCATTGCCGATCATACCTTTGACAAGCTTCTTGAAGATGTTTCCAGTGAAGATTTTTCGATTTACAAATACGCCGACCGCATCTGCTGTGAGCAGCTTATGGCTTTTCTCCGATATGAAAATATCCATATGCGGCAGGAAAAAGATCGGGAAAAGCTGGCAGCATACCTGGCGGCTGTGATGCCGGACAGCACAAATTTTGTACAGGAATTATACGAGTTCATCCATCTCGAACCGCGATTGCCATCTTCAAAAAAACAGTACATCTCCTCTGAACCGATTGTTCTGCGTCCCGAAATGGATCGGCAGGAGATTATCGATTATCTGCAAAGCATTCGGGACAAGAGTGAAACCGCTGATCTGGCCTTTTATGCGTATCGCGATATGGAGCGCTGCGACTGGCAACCGTTCATTAAGGCTGCGGTCGAACGTAATCCCGTTTCGATTGAGATGTGTAAGGAAAAGGACACCTCTCAGATCTATGGTTGGCTCGCTGCCATGCCACAGGCTTCAATCTATGACGGCAAGCGCTTGGCTCAGCCCGACGAAGTGGCCAACTACGGGACAGGTGACGGCGTGGAAAAAGCAATTACTCTGGCGAATGTCCTGCAAGCAAGTGATCCTACTCAAGCCATATCCGTGGAAATAGAAACAAATCAGGCTATTGTTCGGGCCGATCGGGACTATTCCTTCCCCTCGACCAAAGGTCTGCAAAATATCTTCTCTATAAATCCGTAGGATCCCATCCAGAATGGACACCCCGCCCCAGCGTAAAATTGATCCGGCCGCCACGACTGCCATTCTTGTCGCCATGGCCTGCTGGGCCGGCGCGCCGATTTTCATCAAACTCCTGACTACTGAAGTAGACAGTTGGACTCAAAATGTACTTCGATACGGCACAGCCTGTCTATTCTGGTTGCCCTTTTTATTTTACTCCATGTGGACAGGGCGATTCCAGAGACGAATATGGTGGCTGGCCCTATTGCCATCGGTACCCAATATTATTTTGCAGGCTTTTTGGGCAGCGGCTTTTTACCATGTTGACCCAGCATTCATGGACCTGATGGTTAAATCCTCAGTGATCTGGATTGCTGCGTTTTCCTTGTTCTTTTTTGAACAGGAACGCACACTCATCCGCAGCAAACGTTTCTGGTCAGGAATGCTGCTGTCCGGCGTTGGTGTAACAGGAGTGATCTTTTATCATCCCGAGTTCAAGACCCCCGATACAATGATAGGGACATGGATGGCTTTATCGGCAGCATTCGGATGGGCGATTTACGCCATCACTGTCAAAATCACATTTAAAAACATTGATTCAAGAGTGGGTTTTTCCGTGATTAGTCTTTACACCACCCTGGGACTGGCTGGTCTGGCCTGGATGTTTGGTGATATGAGCACTACACTGACTTTGTCAGTTAAGGCCTGGATCTGGACCATCGTATCGGCCATCACAGGAATCGCCCTCAGTCATGTGCTGTATTACTCGGCTATCAAAAGGATCGGGGCCACGATTCCTTCCCTGTCGCTTCTGGCGACACCCGTTTTTGTTTATACCCTATCCAACCTTTTCCTAGGAGAGAGGCTAAGTCTCCAACAAGGCCTTTTCGGGCTTATCCTCCTCTTCGGGGCTGGAGTTTCGATCTGGGCTCAGCAGCACCTGGGAAAGGCTCATTCTAAACGATAATCCCCCTTCTTGCCCAAATTAGCACCACTCGATGTATCTGCCTATCTACAATTTATTATTTGACAATTTCCTTACTCCATCGTATGATAGAAGTGACTGGTATTTGTTTTTCTCGATACCATGGAGGAAAGGACGTGAATGGAGCGAACCTAAATTGTGTTCGTCCGGAACGTACCGGAGGACATCGTCTTATTTGGAGAGGTTGGCGATGGTTCTGCGAGGATAGAGAGTTTGTCCTCATCTTCCCCTTTATTGAACGGCTTTGGTACAGGCTCAATACAGAAAAAATCGTGAGCCTGCCGATTGCGGAATTTCTAGTGGAGCAAGAGAAATGACCCCCTCACCCGAACCGTCTTCTGCCCGGAACACCGGTCAAAATCAGCAGCAATCTTCATCCAACCCGGGTGCAAAACGAAAAATAATCTCCTTTAACTGCAAAGGATGTGAGTGTCGCTACCATGTACCGGCTCAACTGGGTGGGAGGACTGTTCGGTGCAAAAAGTGCGATACGTTCACTGTCATTCCCATGGTTTCCGATCCGCCCATTGTTCATGACGACTCTTCCGCATCGCTTTAAAAAACATTTATCTTCGCAGTCTGCCCAGCAGCTTTTTGATTTGTTTTAATGCATGACTTCGGATGCCCGGTTGACATTGCTTTTATTTTAAAGACGGGAACTCCTGTAAAGAGCCGGCCACACTCTGTCCAGCACTTCATTAGTCAAGCAAGTTGGATCAAAGTCCCGATCGATTCCCCAGATCCATGCCTTTAACCGATTGTAATGATCCTGCCAAGGCCCTCTTTTTTACTTCTCTCCCAGGGGACGCAGAATGAATTCCTTGACGATGATTTTCATCGGGCCAAACTCTGCACCGGGATGGACCTGAAAGCCGACCTTTCCGGAATCGGTCGTGTCATCACTCACATCGGCCACATGCGTACCGTTGAGCCATATCTTGACATTCTTTCCCTTTGCTCGAATCGCCATCGTATTCCAGCCGTCGCGATCGACCAATTTCTCGTTTGTGTTCATTGCCAGGAACATCTTGCCGGGACAGTAAAAAGTGCCCGACCAGCAGACCGGATTCTTCCATTCCAAAATGTCGGCTTGGTAGGCTTTATTGGGAGACTGGTAACGAAACCAGATACCGCTGTTGCAGGGCCACTCGGCTCGATAGCAGACGACCAGATCAAAATCGTCGAACGAGGCAGTGGTAAACAGATCCCCCGGCGCATTATCCTGTCCCTGTGTTCCGACAAGCTGCTCGTCCTCAACGGTCCATTTTGCATTACCGGTCGCTTCCCAGCCGGTCAGGTCTTTACCATTGAATAACGGTTCGAAAGGACGCTCGCCAAGGAGCTTAGCCACCATAGGCTCGATCGCTCGGGCCCAGATCTGATACCCCTTCTCATTGGGATGCAGATAATCGGGCATGATCTCTTTGGACAGTGTGCCGTCGGGTTCCAGGAACTTGTCGTTGATATCCAGGTAAAAAATCATTTTCCCATCAGCAATTTGGGATGCCAGTAAAGATGCCTTGGCATTTTTTTCACGCTGCGCTGAAGGTTCGGGACCACGTGGGAAGATCGCTAAAATAAGGATCTTGGTCTTCGGGCATTTGGCCTGAATCCGCTTGCAGATAGCGATAATACCATCGGCGATCTCTTCAGCGGTATTGTCATTTCCGTTGGAATTATTGGTGCCGATCATCAGGACAGCCAGCTTAGGAGAAATACCCTCCAGATGACCCTGGTCCAGCCGCCAAAGGACATGCTGGGTACGGTCGCCGCTGAATCCCATGTTCACGGCATTTCGGTGAGCATAATACAGATCCCAGTATTTCCTGCCGCCCCCTTCCCAGCCGTGGGTGATCGAATCGCCGATCATGAGCAGATCCACATTGCCCTGCTTTACCCGTTCATTGACGGCATTATTACGGAGGGTCCACCAACTGTGTCGATGATCCGGCGAAACCGCCGAATGCTGTGCCAAGAGGGGCGATTGTGCCGACAAAATAAGAATTGTCAAACTTACGACCAGAAGCTTGCTTTTCATCGTTCGTTCTCCTTTGAACAAGATTGCCATTTTTACTATGTACGCTATTATACACTTTTCCAAGCGGCGGGGTAGTCTGAATTTCCTCTTGATGGCAGGCATTTATCGAGCTATGGCAAAAATAGGCAATTTTCTATTGCGAATCAGGGCAAATCGTTAATAATACAGGATTCTGAGATTGGCCAAGCCTTTCGGGGCATTGAAAAGAGAATATAGGGAGTGACTATGGGACCTGTACTGCACGGGTTGATCCGGCTGCAGCGTGTGGAAAACCGGCTGCGAGCGGTCAAAGCCAAACTGGCGCGATGTCGCAGACGAATCCTCTTCCAGGAAAACCAGTTACGAACGCTTCAAAATGAGCTGGAAGCAAAACAGGAGGAGATCAAACTCACCCGTATGCAATCTGACCGGCTGGAGCTGGAATTGAAAAGTCGCGATGAAAAAGTGGCCCGTCTCCGTGCCGCCCTGAACATGGCCAAGAGCAACAAGGAATACTCAGCAATCCTGACCGAGTTGAATACCGCTAAAGCCGACAATTCCAAGGTCGAAAGCCAGATTCTCGATCTGATGAAAAACGTCGAGACCGACGAGGCCGAATGCAAGGAGATTCAGACCAAAATCAACGAACAGAAAAACCGCCTGGAAGAAGTTCGTAAGGAATCTGAAACCCAGGCCGCCCAGCACGAAAAGGAAATTGCGGAGATCCAGGTGGAGTGGGACAAGGCCGCCAAAGATGTTCCGCCGGATGCCTTGGAGGTTTTTAAGCGGGTTGCGGATAACTACGACGGTGAGGCGCTGGCCACAGTTGAACAGGTCAATGAAAGTGCGGAACTTTACAGTTGCGGCGGTTGCTATATGGGCCTGACTGCCGAAACACTCAATCAATTGATGACCCATGATGACATCATCCGCTGCGGAAGCTGCACACGGATCCTGGTGCTGAAGGAGACCCAGGACGTTTAACAGTCTTCGATAAGCATCCGGTCCGGTTAGAGTATCCGTTTCAGGGAGATTTTTTGTGGCAGGTCGCCTGACATTATATACCGACGGGGGCAGTCGAGGCAATCCCGGTCCGGCAGCCGGAGCGTATGTCCTGACCGACGAAAACGGTAAGCTCATCGAGGGTCGCGGGTGCTTCCTGGGAAAGACTACAAATAATGTCGCCGAATATACCGGCCTGCTGGAGGGTTTACGGGCAGCGAGGCGATTGGGGGTAACTTCCATAACGGTTTTCAGCGACAGCGAACTTCTGGTTCGCCAGATCAACGGACAATACAAGGTCAAAAGCGACAATCTCAAGGATTTGTTTTCCGAGTGCATGAATGAGATGGCAGGCTTTTTTGGCTGGCAGGTCAATCATGTCCGCCGAGAACAGAATCCCGATGCGGACCGGCTGGCAAATCAGGCAATGGATGCAGGAGCGGATGTGGAAATGAGTGCTACGACCGTTTCTGACAACACAGGACGGCATCTCCGGCTGGGTGTACTCCTCAGCGGGGGCGGCACGACGATGGTCAACCTGGATAAGGAGATCAAGGCGGGTCGTTTGAATGCCGAGATCGCCGTTGTAATCAGCTCCCGTTTGAAGGTTAAAGGAGTTGAGCGGACCCATAACCTCGGTCTTGAACCGGTGATCATCCGCAAGAAGGATTTTCCGGACATCGACAGTTTCAGCGCCCGGATTGTTGCCGCTCTGGATACCGCCAGGGTCGATCTGGCCATACAGGCGGGCTGGCTGTGTTTGTGGACGATCCCGGCCAAGTACGAAAACCGCGTCATGAACATTCATCCGGCCCTGCTGCCCGGCTTCGGTGGACGGGGCATGTGGGGCCATCATGTACACGAGGCGGTTTTAAAAGCCGGCTGCAAGGTCAGCGGCTGTACCGTGCATTTTGCCAATAACGAATACGATTCCGGCCCGATCATCGTGCAGCGAACCTGCCCCGTAATGGAAACGGATGATGCTGACACGCTGGCCGCCCGTGTCTTCGAGCAGGAATGCATCGCCTACCCCGAAGCCATTCGTTTATTCGCCCAGGACCGCCTGACCGTCGCCGACAATGTCGTCAGGATCACAACCTTATAGCGCCGACACACAAGGGCAAATTAATCCTCATTTCTCGATCGGGCGGATTTTAATATTTCGAAACGATACCTGTCCGTGATCGCCCTGCAGCGCAATGTAACCGGTATCCGACTTGGCAAACAACGGCATCCGGCCAAATTTGCTCTTGGCCACACGGTCCTTGAAATCTTCGCTGCCCAGAATATATTCGAAGTATTTCACACCGTTGATTTCATGTTCGCATTTTTCCGGAGCGATGAGCAAGCGTACTCGATTCCATTGCCCGGCAGGCTTTGTCGCATCGAGGATTTTTCCCGTAGCAGGATCGATCGGGGGTTGATAAAGTGCATACAGCCATCCGCATCGAACCGGATCGGCGGCGGCCTTGTTGTCTTCCAGTTGAAATTCCGGGCCCGTCGCCCATGCTGCGTCTCCCTCATCGGTCACATGGAACATGATCCCGCTGTTTCCGCCGGGCGAGATATTGTATTCCAGTCGCAGTTCAAACCAGTCGTATTGATTATCGGTGCACAGATCGCCGGCATTGTGAGGGTCAGCGCAAACAAGTGCACCTTCTTCAATCTGCCAGCCGGGCCGGATCTCCTTACGTTTGAAGTTATGCCAGCCTGTAAGGTCATTGCCGTTAAAGAGAAGCTTCCACCCGGCGGCGGTTTCCGCTTCGGTGAGTTTATTTCTCGTGGCAGCTTCCGCGGCTTCGACAGCAATTTGCTTCTCCAGATCCTTTTTCCACAGATCATTGAGTTCCTGGACGGTGTGGCCGGTGCATTCCTTCCATATTTCCTCAGTATACCTTCCTTCACGAGCGGCGGCATTAAGCTTGCGGATGATATCCTTGTCACAGTTGTTCGTAACCCAGTTGAAGAAATTACCCGTCACGCGATAGCTGGCGTCATACCGCGCCCGGGACAGGGCAGAGGAAGTTCTGATCTCGGCCCCGCGGGTGTGCGGTTCATAAAGGAACCACCGAATGTAATCGGCAATACCCTCGACAACCCATCCGGGTGTCCGCGTGGCATTGCGATTGCCGCGCCGGGCCCGACCGTACTGCTGCACAACGTGGACCAGTTCGTGTACTACAGCGCCTTTCGCCTCGCCTTTCAATTGCGTACGGAACCAGCGGGCGGCGCATGACACGCGGGTGCCGCCGGTTGCCGCTACGCCCTGCATATTGGCGCTGAACACAATGGTGACTCTGGTGGGAGCTTCATACCCCTCGCTGGGCAGCATTTTGACCAGTTTCGGGTACCAATCCTTCACAACAGGAGCCAGTTCCTTGTTCGCCCATTCGGTCAGATCCGGCGTCTCGGTCGTATCGATAGTGATCTGATACTTACCTCCTTCGGCTTCGACGATATCCCGCTGCACGGGACCGGTCGATTCGACGGCCGGACTGGCAGCAAGCACGGCATCGCCGGGCTCGACAACGTCAATTTCACTGTAGAACGTGTTTCCGAAAGGATCGTCGCCTTCGGTACGGGAAATGTCAAACAACAGGTAACGGCTCTTGCCAAGCACACCATCCGAGTCCCCGATGCTGACAGCATACTGTCCGCCGCCCTGCCCTTCTTTCGGGCGTGTATCGACTTGTGCAACCAATTTCCAGCCGCATGTTTTCGGATCGGTTGGTTTGGCCGGTTCGGACTTGAAACCTTCGGCATTGTCGTCCGCGAAATATACAGTATATACCTGCGGACCACGGGTATTGGGATGCCATGAGTAGGTGTTGATCTGCTTGATTTCCACTACCTTACCCAGGTCGATACGAATACGGCCCCCATCCGCGCCGGAAGCGAAGAAGAAATTCTCAGCAGGCTGGTCTTGCTCGGTGGGAATCTTGCCGTCGTGCAGTTTGTCGAGATCTCCTCCGTTGCGGTCTCTTCTGCTGTCAATGAGGCTAAAGGCGGCTTTCGCAGCAGCATCGCTCCTGGATGGTTGAGGTACCTTATCAAACTTGAAATCGACATTGGCCGCTCCGGTGTCATGATGGTCCACAACGACTTTCACCTCCGCATGAACGGACAAGCCACAAACCAGAACGATTGACAATGCAAGAAACAACTTGTTGCGATATTTCATTTTCTTCCCTTTTCAAAAACACCCGATCTCATTACCAAATATTTTGGACACCATCATATCAAATTGTCTGGCCAAATCCAACCTCAAAATAGACCAACCGAATCGTGTGAAATTTCGATTTGACTTGTTCGATGGAGACGGGCAACGATTTGTGTCAAAAAAAACGGGGCAAAGACCACAAGACCTTCGCCCCGTTAGGATTTGTAATATACAGTTCCGGCTATTCGGTATGCAGCACGGCTTCGCTCTTTTCGACAGCCGAGTCGTCCCGTATACCCTCAAATCGCAGGGAATCTTCATCCTGCACAGTGATCTTGATTACATTCTTATCCTTAAATTCGCCACGGAGCATTTTCTCACTGAGCGGATCCTCAATGTAATGCTCGATGGCTCGACGCAGAGGACGGGCGCCAAATTCGGGATTGTATCCCTTGTCGATGAGGAATTCCTTAGCGGAATTATCCAGGTCCAGATGCAAACCGTGCTCGACAAGCCGCTTGAAGACCTTGTTCAGCTCGTAATCGACGATCGTTGTCAGATCTTCCCGCGATAAGGCACGAAAGACGATTTTGGCATCGAGCCGATTGATAAACTCGGGCCGGAAGTGCCGCTCGATCTCCTTATCCAGAAGCTCCTTCATCTTCTCATAATTGGCCTGTTCGGTGCGCTTGCCAAAACCGAAGCCGGACTGGTTTTTGATCAGGTCGGCCCCGATATTGCTGGTCATAATCAGGATCACATTGCGGAAATCGACATGTCGACCGAAGGAGTCGGTCAGTCGGCCTTCTTCCATAATTTGTAGAAGCATGTTGTAAACATCCGGGTGGGCCTTCTCGATTTCATCGAGCAGCAACACCGCATACGGTCGACGTCGAATCCGCTCGGTGAGCTGGCCGCCCTCCTCGTAGCCAACGTATCCGGGAGGAGCCCCCACAAGCCGACTGACGTTGTGCTTTTCCATATACTCGCTCATGTCGATCTGGATCAGGGCATCGGCATCGCCGAACATAAACTCGGCCAGCGCCCTGGCCAGCAGAGTCTTTCCGACGCCGCTGGGACCGATGAAGATAAAGCTGCCCATCGGCCGATGCGGGTCTTTGAGACCACTACGGCTTCGACGAACAGCCTTGGAAACCGCCGTGATCGCTTCATGCTGGGAAACGACCGTCTTGTGCAGCTCCTCTTCCAGTTCCAGCAGCCGTTGGGCTTCCTGTTTTTCCAGCCGCGTTAACGGCACACCCGTCATCTTGCTGACGACTTCGGCGATGACCTCAGCATCCACCTCGCCAATGCTTTCTCCGGTTTCCTGGTGCCATTGCCGCTGCAGGTCGGCCTTTTCATCGAGCAGTTTCTGGGCTTCGTCACGCAGAGAAGCCGCTCGTTCGTAGTCGGCATTCCGGACGGCTTCATCCTTCTCGGTCTGAAGCTTCTCGATCTTGGCCTCAATCTCGGACAGGTTTGGCGGCGGAGTCATGTTCTTGAGACGCACGCGGGCACCGGATTCGTCGATCACATCGATAGCTTTGTCGGGAAGACACCTGCCGGAAATATATCGTACGGAAAGCTCAACCGCGGCATACAATGCCTCGTCGCTGAAGCGGACTTTATGGTGGGCTTCGTAACGATCCCGCAAGCCCTTGAGAATCGCAATGGTTTCATCCTTGCTGGGTGGTTCCACCGGAATGGTCTGGAATCGCCGCTCCAGGGCTGCATCCTTCTCAATGTACTTGCGGTATTCGTCATACGTCGTGGCACCGATGCACTGCACTTCGCCACGGGCCAGAGCAGGTTTGAGGACATTGGAAGCATCGATAGCACCTTCGGCACCGCCGGCACCGACTAGGGTATGCAACTCATCGACAAACAGGATCACGTTGCCTGCACGACGGACTTCGTTGATCACGGCCTTGATCCGTTCTTCAAACTGACCGCGGTACTTGGTACCGGCAACCATCAGGGCCAGGTCCAGAACCACCAATCGTTTGTCCTTGAGAATCTCGGGCACTTCATGATTGATGATCCGCTGAGCCATACCTTCCACGATGGCTGTCTTTCCGACACCGGCTTCACCCAGCAGCACCGGATTGTTCTTGGTGCGGCGGCAAAGGATCTGGACCAGACGCTCAATCTCGTTGATCCGACCAATGACCGGGTCCAGCTCATTCCGGGCGGCCAGTTCGGTCAGGTCCCGTCCGAAGCTGTCCAGGGCGGGCGTCTTGCTCTTTTGTTTCTGGCCTGCCGGTCCGGCTGCCTTCATGCCCATATTCTGATAGCTGTTGTCCACACCGGCCCCCAGAAGATTCAGGACTTCCTGGCGGACGTCTTCGAGCTTGAGCCCGAGATTCATCAGCACCTGAGCCGCAATGCCCTCGGTTTCCCGCAGCAGGCCCAGCAGGATATGCTCGGTGCCGACATAGTTATGGTTCAGTGATCGGGCCTCTTCGATGGCGTACTCGATCACCTTTTTGGCCCGGGGGGTCTGGGGCAGTTTGCCCATCGTGACCATATCCGGTCCGCTCTTGACGAGCTTTTCGATCTCGAGCCGGAGTTTTTTAATATCCACATCGAGATTTTTCAGCACATTGGCCCCGACACCACTACCTTCCTTAACCAGCCCCAGCAGGATATGCTCGGTACCGATATATTCGTGGTTGAAGCGCTGGGCTTCCTGGTTGGCCAGAGCCATTACTTTGCGTGCTCGATCCGTGAAGCGTTCAAACATGTCTTTTCACCCATTCGTCTTGTTGGTTGTTGGATACGTTAGTAAAAGCAATATTCTAGCAGCGTTTGGAGGCCTGTCAAACCGTCGGACCACCCCTACCCAAGAATTCTACGTTCCCAGGGTGTGTTTTTGTTCGTTTTCGGTCCGGATCGCCGCCGGCGAGGCCTCGTTTCAAGGGCGTAAAGGTCTGTCAATCAGACGCTTATTGCACACACAGACTATCGACAAAATGGCGTCTGACCTTTGCC
This sequence comes from Sedimentisphaerales bacterium, assembly GCA_016926155.1. Lineage (GTDB taxonomy): Bacteria > Planctomycetota > Phycisphaerae > Sedimentisphaerales > Anaerohalosphaeraceae > JAFGGE01. The sequence continues at coordinate 1,102 of JAFGPC010000051.1, read as the reverse complement.
AGAACCACAGAAAAAATGGGTCCGCAGGGCGTAAAATGCGGATTTTAGCAGAATATGAAGAGAAAAAATAGGGGGCGCCGTTGTAATACAGACCGCCCCCGTTGGCGATTTTGTTGGCAACGAGCCAAAAAGCAAACTATTTTTTATCCTCCAGGAGTTTTCGAAGGTACTGGTTCTCTCGTCGGGTCGCTTCCAGATCAAACATCATGTATTTTACACAAACCCGCAGGTAGTCCAGCGCGCTTTGCAGGTCTTCCATGCTTTTTTTGAGTTTTTTCTCGGATTCCCTTTTCCGTCGCGCCAGCAGGATGATTTTGCTGCGGTTGGGCTCGGGGATCGAGCCGAACTCATTGACCAGGTCATTGAGCTGCTTTTCAAAATCCGATGTTTCCATCACACCCTCTCCGATTATTGGGTTCGCTGACCCTATGCCTCGTTTTCGTTTATCCAGCATCCGTATAGAAAGCGGCTGATCCGCCTCCCGTTATTGTTGCAACACGCGTACCAAAGCCTTAACGGTGCTATTATCGGCCCGTGCCGGCAGCGATTTTGTTCGAAAAACGCAGTTGTTCCGGACAGTGGGAAAGCTTGATTGGATAATATTGTTTGTAGGGATTGGAGGGAGACGTTGCGGAAGTGAAACAATGGAAAATAGCCTTATTGCAAGACTTATAAGCCTATAACCTTAAAAGCCGTATATAGCACGCATGTTTCCCAAGTACAACAAGAGACAAATGACAACCAACGGGTTCTGAAATCTTTAGAAACGACTTCTTACTCTCCTGCAATGCCAATGAAGAGAAACACGATTTTTGAAAATCAGGTCGGATTTTTCGATTTATCGCCGAAGAATTCAGTGGTATAATCAATTACGTGACGGGTGCCGGTTAGGAGATACAAGGATGAAGATACTGGATACATTGAAGCGGTTTCAGCTCTGGCGGTTCGGCTGGCATGTTTTAATCGCTTTGCTGGCCGTTGCCGCGATTCTCACAAGCGTGCTTGGCAACTCTATGGACAACGAGCAGCTTACCGCGATCAGTAAATTGATCACGACAGTAGCCTTCTGGGTGGCCTTTTTCGCTTTTTTACTCTCCAGCCG